>WQYM01000057.1 GCA_009781235.1 Bacillota bacterium | reverse complement strand
ATTAAACCCTTTGCTCACCTCCTCATTCAGGTCTTAATGCAAGCTACGCTTGCCCGCGACCCTCATTTCGTCGGCGAATAAAAATTTACGATTTACAATTTACAATTTACAATTTAGGGATAAGTGCCTATGGGTTCACATAAAATCTCTTTTGTTCCAAGCAATCATACCGTTTAACTCTTGCCAATCCATCCGCAATTTGTAAATTGTAAATCGTAAATAAATTACAGTCACTGCTTAGGTGGTGTCCAATTACAACGGGTTCTATTGGCTAGGCCTTATACACCGTGCGGATAACCATCTTGCCCGTCCCCGCCGTGACGGTTGCATTGCGGTCGGTTTGAGGGGCGAACGTCGCACCGCCGTCGGTGGAAACATCATAGCGCAAAAAGTCCGGATCGTCGTTTGTCAGCTTGAGTTGCATATTTGAGAACACCTTAAACTGCTTGGTTAGCGCCAAATCCGTCCACTCGGTAATCCAATTTCCGCTTGAAAATTCCGGCGCGGGTCGGCCGGATAAAGGGTACTGCCAGCCGAAAGCCGTCTTGTTCGCATTCAGCGTCGCTTCCGTCGTAAGCTCAAGCGCTATCGGCACAATCGAAAAAGCTTCATTCCATAAAGGCTTGCTCTTCTCCGCGTCGAATTCGGGGTCGCCGTCTAACGTATTAAAAGCGGTGTTCGTGTTTTGCGAGTAATGTGCCGAAAAATGCTGCATGACGATTTCGCGACGGGCGGCGATGGCGGTTTTATAATCGTCGCGCACCTTCTCCAAGCTCACGTCGCCGAGCATCCAGCGGCTGTCTTGGAACTTTTGCATCGTTTTAAGCTGATTGTAGCATTCGTCGACATATTTTGCGACGCGCGTCGGCTCTAAGACGTAATTGTAAAAATACGCGGCGCGGTCAAGAAAGAAAGTGCGGTATTCGCGATTGGACATCAAGCGCCTGAAAAACAGCGTGGACCAGCCGGGGTTTAATTTTTCGGTGTTTTTGCCTACATCCTCCTTTTCGGCGACGATGTCGATGCCTAAAAAGTGCGCCAGCATGTCCTGATCGGGCTTAAACCAGTTCTCCACGTCCTCTAAAAACGCGAGGTCAAAATCGTATAGCATCGGACGCCAGCGGCCGTCGATGTACGGGGCACCCTCGCGCACGGCTGCGGCACGCCACATGCGGTTGTTGTTACCGGGGTAGTCCGGATTGTTAAAAAAGACGTGCGCTAATACGGCGTCGGTGTAGTCGTTTAAATCTATGTACTTCTCACCGAATTCCTTGTAAACAGCCGGGTTGGTAAAGTCGCCGCTTTTGGCAAAATCGTACATATTTTGGTACATCGTTTTCGCCGCCTGCTCGTCCGGCGCGTTTTCTACCTCCGGGTCGTTTTTACATTTGCTTTTAAAGTTGAGCTGAATCATGTTGCGGCGGTCGTCGTTGTAGTGGTCCGCCAAATACCGGTCGTTGTATTGCTCCTCCAAAGCGTAAATGCCCCAAAAATCCCCGTTTAAATACACCGCCGTCGGGATGGACGCCGAGGTGGCCGGATGCAAGCATTCCGCTAATTTTTGCGCCAATACATGGTTGTAGCCGCCGTATGAATAGCTTTGCCCGTCTTGGCGTAGCCTAAAGCGCGAAAAGCTTGTAACCGGCTCACTCCGCGCCCCGCGCTTGACGTTCCCCCAAACGGGGTACTCGACCGGGTTATTGTAAATACCCCGGTTTAGATTGACGTTGAACGTTTTTTGCGGCGCGCCGCCCGCGTATTTGCCGTTGGAAACGCGCAACTCGCCGTCTCGGAAAAAGACAAGCTTCTTGTTTTTATCAAAATACTCGAACGTGGCGATGTAGCCCGAAAGCGAGCTGTCGTAGAAACGGTAAATGCCGCCGTCGGGCGGAGAATCGGCCTTTTTGCCGAACAATTGCTCGGCGGGCAAAGCGATGCTCATCACCGGCAGGTCAAACTCGGTTGGGTGGTTCGGCCATACAATGTACGTGCCCGTCCATACGCGCCCGAGCGCGCCGTTTTTGCCGATCAGCGCGGCTTTTATCACGGTGCCGCGGTTGTAGTGCGGCGGGATGCCGTTGTACGAACCTACCTCAAGCTGGTCGTTCCACATTTTGCCGCCCGCCAGCATCATTTCGGCAAGCCTTGGCCGGTCGGTCGCGCGGTTTTTAACCACAATCGGATTTTTAGGGTCAAAAATTTTGGTTGTCGCGGTTTCCTTGTACACCCCGCCCGACAGTGGGAGCAATTCCGGGTCGCTGCCGTCTAACGTATAAAAAATCGGCCGCCCCGTAGCGGTGGCAAAGCTGACCGTTTGCTCCGTATCGTACACGCCGGGCTGTAGGGACACGTCGAATTCCCCGCCGAACCAGTTGGCGTAAACGATTGTGTTCCCCGATAAATTTTCGTTTTCGAACGGCTCGCTCAACGTGTCACCCCCGTTTGAGGAGTAAAACCACCCCATAAAAACAAAGTTTTTGCGCGTAGGGTCGTCCGGCATTTCTATCTTTCCGCCCTCGATAATCCGGATGATGTCGGCTTGGCCGTCACCCACAACAAACCGCACCGTATGCACGGACTCGCACGAGCACGACGAAAGAGCGCCCGTCATTGTAATGCAAAGGAGCAATGTGGTGAGAAGGATTGAAAATCTTTTAATACCTTTTTTCATGAATATAACGAATAACGCCGAATAATTTTTCAGCGAATAGCGAATAACGAATAACGAATAACGTCCGATTGGTTTCTGTGTCATAGGACAAAACAACCACATGGAACAAAAGCAAATCATTTTTGAACCATCAACACTTATCCATCGCTATTCACTATTCGCTATTCGCTATTCGCTAAACCACGTAGAATCCCCACGAGCCGCTCTTTTTGGTGCACCTCGGTAAATAAACCTCCGTGCCCTCGTCTCTAAAATCAATTACCTCTACGTCGTCTAGGTTGACATCCGTGTCGGAGAAGAACACGCGCCGCACCGCACGCTGGCGGGACTGGCCGTTGCTAAAGGGGTAGGTTTCGGTTTCGCAACCGTCAATCATCGGGGTGTCGGCGTCGTTGCCCGTGATGCCCAGCAAGTCCACAAGCCCCTCGGCCATGGCGCCGCTGCCGTTGGTGTCAAACGGATTTTTAACCGTCAACAGCGTGGTGTTTTTCATAAGCGCCACTTTGAGGTTTTTATTCCATAGGTACTCGCCTTCCGCAAACCAAATCTGGTCGTAGAAAATCTGCTTTTGCGTGCCGCCCGCCGTGTCAAAGGAGTCGCTGTTATCAAACACATAGGGCGCGGTGTCGGTTCTGGCGCCGAACATCATAATCAGGAACGAGTGGTTGGCGGGAATCACGTCGTCGTCTTTAAAATCCAGCTTAATCCAGGCCTTGCCGGCGTCGGGATCGTCCGCAGCCGCGCCTTGTGCCGCTTGAATCGACCAACCTTTCAGCGGAATATTTTGGCCCGTCGGATTATACAATTCGATAAAGGAGTTAGAAAACGGCGACTCGCGCCCCTCGCGGCGGCCTTTTCCGTAAATTTGATTGATAATTACGTGGTCAAGGCTTGAAGCGCGGTCGTCAATGTTGGTACTCCCCCACGCGGCGTCCTTGAGCGAGCGCGGGCGGTAACGCTCAAAGCCTTCCTTACTTAAGTTCCGGACGCGGTAATCGATAATCCTTGTATCGCCGAAGGTATCGTCTGTGTCCGAAAAATTCTTACGGCGCACGGCCTTTTGCTTAGATTGCACGGCTTGCGGCTTATCCGCGCCCTCTGCCTCGCGCAATTTTTTCTCATTTGCGGAAGCATTTACCTTATACTCAAAGGCGTCTACGGGAATCGTGCTGTTGTTGCCCGTAACGCTCATTAAATCCACATATCCCTCGGCACGCTTTCCGTTGCCGTCCGTATCAAAGGGGTTGGTAACGGTAAGCGGAGCCGTGCCCTTCATGAGGCACACCTTTAGGTTTTTGTTGCTAAAACCGATATTATCCTTATCAAAATCCGCCTTGTTCCATTTTAGGTCAATTTGGTCTTCGGCAAAAACCAAATCCGGGTTAGAGGTTACCAACGGGTTTGCGTCGGTTGCGGCCGTGCCGGAAGAAACTACCACCAAAAGCGAGCTTTTTGCCGGAATCTTTTTAGACAGCTTCAATTGGCCGTTCCAAAACGACCATGGGACGCCGCTTGTTATGCCGTTTGCGCCGCAGTACAGGGAATAACCCGCCAAATCCGCCGTCGCGTCGCCCTTGTTGTACAGCTCGACAAACGAATGCGAAACCGCCGCCACGCGGTTGCCGCCCTCTTCGGTGTCTTTGTTAAAGCCGCGCCCGAAAATCTGGTTGATAATGACGGGAATGAGCGGCTCGGGAGGCAGCTTCACGGGGTCGCCGTACGCAAACTTATAGGTCACCCCGTCGGCGGTGGCCTCGAACGAAAATACTTTGTCCGTCATCGTCACTTTTTTAAGCACGACCGCTGCCGCTGCTTTTTTCAACGTGACTTCCGAGCCGGAAATCGTGTAGCCCACCTCTCCGAATGACAAAAGCAACGAGCCGGAAAACTCTATCATTTTGTCTTTCTTTTTAACGGACACCTTGTCCCCGTATGCGGCTATTACGGCATCATACGCGGCTTTTTCTTCCGCCGTCAAAGTTTCGGCCATCGTTGCGATGTCGAAAATCTTTGTCCCGACGGTCAGCTGCTTAAGGTCGTATACCACCGGGGTATCCGGCAGATTGGGGTCGGGCCCGTCGCCGTCGCACGCGCTGCATGCAAACAACGCGAAGCAAGCCGACAGGCTGAGTAGGACCGTCAATAAAATCGCACCAAATTTTTTCATAGTATTTGTACTCCCGATAAATTTAGGGGCTAGGGGCTGTAGGGCGGGGGCTTGCCCCCGCCGAGGGGCTAGGGAATAGAGAATAGGGGTTAGGAAAAGCAGATTTAATAGAGAAATGCCTACAAAAATCCACTTTAAACTATATTATAACATAGACAAAATATAAAAGCAATAGTTTTTTGATGATAAATGATGAATGATGAATTTTTGAAATGTAAAATATAAAATAAAAAATATAAATTTTATATTTCTGGTTTATCCTATTCCAAGCCTTTCAGCTCCTCGGGGATGTCGTCGTCGGGCTCGGGTTCCTCTATCGCGGCAGGTGCGCGCGCTTTGAAAATTAATTCGCTTAGGGGGTAATCGGCAAAAACAAAGGAATCGCGCTCCGGAATTTTTAGCTTAACCTTTTCTTTTAGCTGCATAAGACCCACGACGACGCCTTCCTTGCCGTCACTCGTTAAAACTTGCGAACCCATTTTAGGCATACGCTTGTTGATTTCCATGTACGTTTTGTTCTCGTACTCCAAACAGCACATCAGCCGCCCGCATAAGCCGCTGATTTTGCCCGGATTTAATGACAGGCTTTGGTTTTTTGCCATTTTTATCGATGCCTTAGAAAACTCCTCCATGCAGCTGTTACAACAGCAGACGCGCCCGCAAACCCCGAGCCCGCCGATCATGCGGCATTCGTCGCGCACTCCGATTTGACGCAACTCGATACGCATTCTAAACGCGGAGGCTAGTTTTCGGACGAGGTCGCGGAAATCGACGCGACTGTCAGCCGTGAAATAGATGATGAGCTTTTGGCCGTCAAACGTGTATTCGGCATCGACCGGCTTCATCGCCAGGCCGCTTTGCTCAATGAGCTCGGTAGCGGAACGCAGAGTTTCGGTGCGTTTTTCGTCAAAATTGCGCACTCTGACATTGTCCTCTGCGGTCGCAAGGCGCATAACCGGTTTTAAAGGCGCGGATAAACGCTTTTGGTCCACCTCGAAAGGTGCCGCGGAAACGGTGCCGTACTCGACGCCCTTTGCGGTTTCGACAATAACGCCAACGCCCACGCGGTATTCTAATTCACCCGGGTCAAAATAGTAAACCTTGGGCGAGCGGGCAAACTTAATTCCTACAACTTTTTTCATACTTTTTTTATTATACCCTATCGGCGGAAAAAAAGCAAATCTTTTTCGCGGGGTTCGGGGTTCGGGGTTCGGGGCTCGGGGCTCGAGCATAAGGTATCAGGGCACAAGGCACAGATAAACGGTTTACGCATATCACCGTTCCCGTGCCTTGTGAGTGACACCTGTGCCTTTTTTTGGGATCGGGATGCAACCAAAATCATTAACCGCCAATCACGAATCGCGAAACTTTACCCTGTACTCCGCCGTCGTAAACAACAATTCGTCAATCAAGCTATTAGAATTCGCGTTGAGGCTTAACCGCTTTTTAAGCTTAGCAAGCATCGGCAGGATTTTGACGACGGCTGCGGTCGAATACAGCGCGGATAGGGCAATCATGTCGGCAAGATTGGCTTGCAGGGCGCACAACGCCGGTGCGCCTTCTTTAATAACCATTACGTCGCGCAAAATCACCTCAAAAAATTCTAAAACATGTTCCATGCCGCCTTTAAGATTCGAAAACCCTGCGGCGGCGTCTAAAACGTCTTTGGAGGACTTTAGAGTGAGCAGCGCATTAAGCGACAACCGGAACAGGTCGGCGCGCTTTTTGTCGGCAATGAAGCTCTGAGCCTCCGTAAGCGAGCCCCGGGACAGCGCGGCCGCCAAATCCGCGCGTTCGCCGGCCCCGAACTCGCGGGTTAGCTCGTCACGGATGGCCGAAATGGCAAAAGGACGGATTTCAACGGCTTTACAGCGCGAAACGACGGTGGGAAGCAACGCGTGAACGGCGCGGCAATTTAGGATGAGGCGTACCGAGGGCGGCGGTTCTTCGAGTGTTTTAAGCAGCTTGTTTTGGCTTTGCGGGTTCATCGTCTCGGCACCGTTTAAGATATAAAACTTTTGACTCCCGCGCGAGGGCCGGATGTAGAGGCCCGCGATGAGCTTGTCGATGTCGGCGGTCAGGATATTTTCGCGCGGTTTGCCGTCGGTGCCTGCGAACGGGAGCTCGACAACGTCGGGATGCTTTTGCGCGAAAATTAAGTCCGTGTCAAAACCAAGAGTACTTCCATGCAAAACGGCGGGAGCAAGCCCCCGCCCTACGTTTGTTTGAGCGATCCAATTATTTCGAGTTATGCCATCGTAGGGCGGGGGCTTGCTCCCGCCGTTTACTACGTCCAACAAACAATACGCGGCAAAAAGGCGGGCCGTAATCGTGCCCGCAAGGTTGTCCGGCGCATTCAACAGGTACGTGTGCGAAACACGCCCCGCTTCTGCGTCGCGCTTTAATGCTCGAGAGGCGTCGGAAGACTCGATTAAGTTGTGAAATAAGGGGGACATTTTTTGATAAATGATAAATGATAAATGATAAATGATAAATTGTGGATATGTGTCCGTGTGTATAATAGCCATGTCATTTTGTTTCAAAGTTATATTATTGGAATAAAAGAAACACGCCCGTGAAACACTCTCACTTATCCCTAATTTATCATTTATCATTTATCATTTATCATTGAATAAAACTCCTCTCTTTCAGCGCCGCGACAAGCCTTTCATGCACTTCCCTTTCCGTTCCGCGCCCGCTGACGGGAATAAAACGCTGCGGCTCGCTCTTGGCAATCGCGCAAAAGCCCGCGTATACCCGCTCATGAAAGTCGATGTTTTGGCTGTCCATACGGTCGGACGGGTCTGCGCCGCCTTTGCGCAAAAAGCCCTCGCGCGGGGGGAGGTCGATAAAGAGTGTGTAATCTATGGTTGTGCCGTCCGTCGTGCCCCCCATCGCCCACGCGTTCAGCCGACGGATAATTTCTTTGTCAAGGCCGCGCGCAAACCCTTGGTAGGCAAGCGTGGAGTCGGTATAGCGGTCGCAAAACACGGTTTTTCCGGCAGCAAGGGCGGGAACGATAAGTTCGGCGGTGTGTTGACTGCGGGAAGCGGCGTATAAAAACAATTCGGTTAGAGCGACCATTTCCGCGTTGGCAGGGTCTAAAATCAGCGCGCGGATTTTGTCGGCAATCGGGGTACCGCCCGGCTCGCGCGTAAAAACCGCGTCGATTCCATGAGCGGCGCAATATTCGCGCAGAAGGCGGATTTGCGTGGACTTCCCAACGCCCTCGCAACCCTCGACGGTGATGAATTTGCCGGAACGGTTTGTCATGTGTTGTATGAGGTACGGGCCGATTTGAAAACACCCCCTACGTTTTGGCTATTTTCTTAATCGCTTTTGCCAGCCGTTCAAAATCCTCGCGCGTCTCGTGCGGGGTGGCGATGAAAACGACGTAGTCATCGGTGGCGAGCTCGGGGAAGATATTTTGCGCTTCTAAGCGCTCGCACAATTCAAAGCCGGAAAGATTAGCGACGTCGGCGCAAACGACGAGGCGGGTAAAGTCGTCGTTTGCTAGGCACGGGATTTCTTGCTTAAAAGCTTGGACGTCCTCGTACAGCCGTTCGTATTCCGCTTTATTTGCGATTGCGGCGTCGATGGCGGTTTCGAGTGAGGCTAAAAGTAGATATGAGGGGCTGGTAGTACCCAGCATAGGAAGGATGTCGTACATATCCGCCGCGATGTGGGGGTCGTTGACGCACAAATAGGCGGCTTGCGTATAGGCGTCGAGTGTTTTATGCGCAGAGAGGTTGCAAACATCAGCGACGGCAGATAAGGACGGGGGGAACAAACCGGAGTGCGCCGGGAAGTGCGCCCCGTGCGCCGCGTCGCAGAAAAACAGCTTGCCGCGGCTCCTTAGATATGCCGGGATATCGGGGTCAATGCAACGGCCAAAGTAATCCGGGCTTTCTAAGATGACGGCTTTTACGGACGGGTATTGCCGGACGGCATACTCAACGTCACGCAATGTGGGAACGTTATAAAGATAGTCGTCGCCCGATTCCACATCAAATTTAGGCCACTCGGTATCTAATAAATCCTTTATTGACCGTAAGGGATCGGCGATATTAAATTTCGGCAACTTGACTTTTAATAAATTCAGGTGCGGCTTAAAAGTTTTCCGCGAGGATGTGCTCCCCGTGCCCGTGTCGAATTGAAACAAATTGACTTTTGCCAATGCCGCGCCGTGCAGAACCGATTCATGGCAGTGCTTTGGCGCGATGATATCCCCGCCCGCCGCCAGTATCGCCGCTTTGACGCCCATCGACGAGCCGCCCGTCAAAAACCACGCGCTTTGCGCCCCGTAAAAATCGGCAGCTTTTTGCTCGGCTTTTTGGACGTAGTCGCCGGGGAAAACGCCGCTTGCCAATTCCGTAATGTCGAGCGGGTTTAAGCTGCCTTTATGTCCGGGCGTGTGCCAGCGCGAAGGGCGGCGCGCTGCGTATTGAGTTAGGAAATCTTGAATGCTCATAAAAGTTGACAGTTTTCAGTTGACAGTTTTCAGTTAATGGTCTTTTTCGCTGCAAGTTTATCAACTGCTTTCATCTGACAACTGATAACTGTCAACTGATAACTGTCAACCGCTAGCGGTTGACGGGCTTCATGGTCGGGAACAATATTACATCCCGTATCGACGCAGAGTCCGTCAGCAGCATCACCAAACGGTCAATGCCGATGCCAAGGCCGCCCGTCGGGGGCATTCCGTAGTCGAGCGCGGTGACAAAATCATCGTCGGGTTCCATCGCTTCCCCATCGCCCGCCTTTTTTAGCTTGGCTTGCGCGGCAAAGCGTTCGCGCTGGTCAAGGGGGTCGTTGAGTTCGGAGTACGCGTTGCCCATCTCGCGCCCGCAAATAAAGAACTCAAAACGGTATGTCATGTCCGGATTTTCGGGGATGCGCTTTGCCAACGGGCTGATTTCAATGGGGTACTCGGTGATGAACACGGGGTTTATGAGCTTTTCTTCGACAAGCTGGTCAAATACCGCAAACAGGATTTTGCCTTTAGAAAGGTTTTTGCCCTCGAGCGCAACGCCCGCTTCCCTCGCCTTTTTCTCCGCTTGCTTTGCCGAGAGCTTTGCAAAATCAATTTCCGTGTATTTTTTAACTGCCTCAACCATTGTCAGCCGCTCCCACGGACTCGAGAGGTCGATTTGGATGCCCTGATACATGATAAAAGACTTCATGCCGAGTTCCTCTAATACGGCGGCAAAGAGCTTTTCGGTGATGTTCATCATGTCGTTATAGTCCGCGTACGCCTCGTAGAGCTCCAGCATCGTAAACTCGGGATTGTGGTGGGGATCCATGCCCTCGTTGCGAAACATCCTGCCAATCTCAAACACGCGCTCAAAGCCGCCCACAATGAGCTGCTTTAAGTAAAGCTCCGGCGCGATGCGCATAAACATCGGCATATTCAGCGTGTTATGGTGCGTGGCAAAGGGCCTTGCCGCCGCGCCGCCCGCAATCGTGTTTAAAATCGGCGTTTCGACCTCTAAAAACCCGCGCCCCTCTAAAAAAGCGCGGATTGCCGAGATAATGTGACTGCGCAACACAAACGTTTCGCGCACCTCGGGATTCGAGATTAAGTCCAAATAGCGGTGGCGGTAGCGTAAATCGCTGTCGGTAAGGCCGTGGAATTTTTCCGGAAGGGGAAGGAGCGACTTAGACAGCAGCGTAAAATTGTCCGCCGCGATGGAGATTTCCCCCTTGTGCGTGCGGAATACGCTGCCCTCGACGCCGATGATGTCGCCGATGTCGAGTTTTGTAAACGCCTCGTACGCCTCCTCGCCCAGCGTGTCGATTTTAAAGTAGAGCTGAATTTTGCCCTCGCCGTCTAAGATGTGGGCAAAGCTCGCCTTACCCATAATGCGGCGCGTTAAAATCCGGCCGGCGATTTTGACCCGCCTGCCCTCGAATTTATCAAAGCATTCCAAAATCAGCCGGCTTGAGACGCCGCGCTTATCGAATTTTGTGACCTCAAACGGATTCTTCCCCGCCGCCGTCAATCCCGCCAGTTTTTCGCGCCGGATGCGGGACTGCTCGGTTGGGTCTTCGGGAACAATATTTTCTTCTTCTGCCATGATAACCTCTAATATGAATGATAAATGATAAACGATACATGATAAATTGCGGATGAGTTTTGTTCTTCACCGATATACATCCATAGTTTATCATTTATCATTCATTATTTATCGTTAGAAAATCAGCCGATTTTGACTAACAGGTACATAACGCTGCCCGCAGGGCCTCTAACCGTGACTTTTTCACCTTTTTTCTTGCCCATAAGAGCTTTTCCGAGCGGCGACTCATTGGAAATCTTGCCGTTTTTTGGGTCGGATTCGCTGCTGCCGACGATGGTATAGTCAAATTCGCGCCCGCTTTGCTCGTCTTGGATTTTTACCTTCGAGCCAAAATCCACGCGGCCGGCCTTTGTTTTTTCCTCGATGATTTTTGCGCTGCGCAATTTAAACTCGATGTCCGCGATTTCGGCCTCCATCTTCGCCTGCGCGTCTTTCGCGATATCGTACTCGGCGTTCTCGGATAAATCGCCGAACTCGCGCGCGACGCGAATGTCCTCGGCCGCCTTGGGTCTGCCGTTTACTTTGAGGTCATGCAACTTTTCTTCAAGCTGCTTTTTGAACTCTGCCGTCATTAAAATTTCTGCCATGGATGTCTCCTTATAGTGCAGTAGTGCAATAGTGCGGTAGTGCAATAGTGCAGTAGTGCGGTAGTGATTGATGAGTTTTGGCTAGTATACAGGAATTACTTTGGAATGTCAATAAGTAAAAATGATAAATGATAAATGTCGGATTAATTTTTATGCTTGCGGTCAAACAAAATCCCCTCCATAATTTATCATTTATCATTTATCATTTTTACATTTCTCAAAAACCGCTCAATCCGCGTCGCCGCTTCGGCCAAAACCGCCATCGAACAGGCGTAGCAGGTGCGGATGTGGAAAGAGCCGGACTCGCCGAACGCGCTGCCGGGCACGACCGCGACTTTTTCGGATTTTAAAAGCTTTTCGGCAAAGGCTTCTCCGGTAAGGTTGGTAGCGGCGACGGATGGGAAAACGTAAAATGCGCCAAGCGGTTCAAAGCAAGAAAGACCCATCTTGCGGAACGCGTCCGTTAAAAATCGACGGCGCATGTCGTAGCTCTCGCGCATCTCTCTAACGACTGCATAATTGTCGCTTTTTCCGGTTCTAAGCGCCGCCAAAGCGGCATACTGCGAAACCGTGGGGGCGCACATGATGATGTATTGATGGATTTTGACAACCGGCTCCATCAATTCTTTCGGCGCGCACACGTAGCCTAAGCGCCAGCCGGTCATCGCAAACGCCTTAGAAAACCCGCTGACCAAAACCGTGCGCTCCCGCATTCCCGGCAAAGAGGCAATCGAAACGTGTGCGCCGCCGTAGGTGAGCTCTGCGTAAATCTCGTCGGATAAAACGATAAGATCGTGCTTTTTTATGACGGGGACAATTTCAAGCAGCTCCTCTTTGGTCATAATCGCGCCGGTCGGGTTGTTGGGGTAGGGCAAAATCAGTAATTTGGTACGCGGCGTAATCGCGGCCTCT
The DNA here is from genome assembly GCA_009781235.1 of Bacillota bacterium. GTDB lineage: Bacteria > Bacillota > Clostridia > Christensenellales > Pumilibacteraceae > WRAP01. Next base: position 1,760 of record WQYM01000057.1, on the reverse strand, counting down.
AAACTCTCGCGGGTCAGTTTAAAGCAGTCCTCCTCCCGCGTTTTTACGGGTACAGGGACGCCGCCGCAAAGCAAAACGTTCGGCACGTAAGAAACATAGGAGGGATCCGGCATCACCACCTCGTCTCCCGGGGAGAGAATGGCGCGTAACGTTAGGTCGATCGCCTCGCTCGCCCCGATAGTCACGCAAATTTCGCTGTCGGGGTGATAAGATAGGCCGCAGCGGTTCTCTAAAAAACCGGCAATCTCTATCCGCAACTCGGGCAACCCCCGGTTCGACGTATACGAGGTATACCCTTTTTGGACGGATTTTATCGCGGCGTCGCGGATTTCCCACGGCGTAACAAAATCCGGCTCGCCGATACCTAAAGTCAGCGCGTCGGGCATTTCCGATACGATGTCGAAAAATTTTCGTATGCCGCTGGGTTTGAGCGAGCGGACGATGGGGTTTAGTTTATCTTGATAGTTCACTTATATCTCCACAGCAAAAGCTACGTCCTTTACGAGTGCAGTAGTGCAGTAGTGCAGTAGTGCAATAGTACAGTAGTTATTGATGAATTTTATGTTTTTGGCACAAACCTTGATACTCTTACAAATTGTTATTATCCTTCACTATTGCACTACTGCACTATTGCACTCGTGACGAACTACGCATGCACAGAGAGCCTCTTACTGTTCTCACTCCCACCCAAAACAATCCCTTCTGTCTTATATTTTTTTAAGACAAAATGCGTGGCGGTGGAGAGCACCTTCCATCACCGACAGCTTTTCCGACACGAACGAGGCGACGTCGCGCAAAGAATTCCCCTCAATAAACACCGCCAAATCGTACGCACCGCTCATTAAATAGAGGCTTTTGACCTCCGGGAACTCCAAAAGGTGCTCTGCAATCGAATCGAATCCCTTCGCTTGTACCGGGCTGACCTTGACCTCTATGAGTGCGCCCACCTTATGGGGGTTGGCGGCTTCCTCGTCGATAACGGCGGTGTACTTGACGATAACGCCCGCTTTTTCGAGCTTTGCTATCTCGGAAGCGACCGTTTTCTCGTCCGAGCCCAGCATCACCGCAATGCGGGCGGGGGTTGTGCGCGCATCGTCCTTTAAGAGGGCGACGATTTTGTTTTGCATGTCTGTCATGGGGGAGCTCCTTTCAGTGCAGTAGTGCAGTAGTGCAATAGTGCAGTAGTTATTGTTGGTCAGGTTATTTGGACAAACTTTGTATACACTTTCAATCAATCCTTCACTTCTGCACTACTGCACTACTGCACTACTGCACTCGTCAACGCACTACCGCACCTCATTGCCCGTTGCGCATGGCGATATCGGCCAGCACTCCCCCATTCAGCACGATATCTTTTAGGCGGGGCGAGAGGTCGAGGATGACGGTGACGGCAAGGCCTTTGGTTTTGTTTTTGACCGTGATGCGGTTGCCCGCTTTGATTTCGGCACGGGGGTAGCACAACTCGATTTCGTCGCCTTGCGAGAATTTGTCGTAGTCGCTCTCGTTTTCGAAAACAAGCGGCAGGATTCCGTTGTTTAAGAGGTTGTCGCGGTGAATACGGGCAAAGGACTTGGCAAGAACGGCTTTTATGCCGAGGTATAAAGGAACGAGCGCGGCGTGCTCGCGGGAGGAGCCTTGGCCGTAGTTTGAGCCCGCGACGATAAAGCCGCCAAGCGACCCCTCTTCCTTCTCTTTCATTATGCTCGTCAAGAGGCCTTGGCTACTGTACTTCTTGAAAGATTTGTACAACTCGTCATGTT
>WQYM01000056.1 GCA_009781235.1 Bacillota bacterium | reverse complement strand
CCATAAACGCGCCGTCGTTAAATACCCGGCGCACGCACTCCGCGTTCTCGCAATTCCATTGATAGGCCGTTATGGCCAGCTTAACCGGCTTGCCCCTCAGCGGCGTATCCGCAATCTCACGCTTTTTTGTCGCGTGCTTTGAAATGCTCTCCTCGCCGCAGTAAGGACACACCGCGCTTTTCGCAAGACTCTTCAACGTCACGGTAACTTGACCGTCAGCCTCGGAATAGTTCGTTACTTTATATGCAGAACCATATATTTTTTCAACGACTTCATGCTCGCTCTTCATGAACTTATTGTATCATGAAATCTAGGAAAAGTCAAGCGATTTACGCCAGGTTAAGAATGAGCCCGTTTTAGCCCTATCGTTACACTTTACTCATAAACTCCGTCATGTTTTTCCAGTACTTTTTGGGCATGTGGTTCATTCGGCACCGCGGATTATGCCGCTCGGCAATCTCTACGGTATTGTAAAACAGCCGCCAAAGCTTTTGATATTTTTTTTCTTCTTCGCAAAGGGGCGGCATTTCATACTCCTCTATCGGCTCAATGCTGATTTTATAATCGGAATATAATAGGACTAAACCGTGCGTTTTATCATAAATCATAAAATTGTCGTTCCGATAACGCTCGGTAAAATGCCGGGCGAGAAGCGGCAAAACATTGTTTTGCGGCTCGATAACGCTCACAAGCGCTCCGCCTGCATCGGAAAACCGTGCAAATTCGATAAACCGCGCGCTTTCTACTACCAATAAATCCACGCCTCTACGGAGCTTGTCGACGTAAGGATTTTTAAGCGCGCCCGCCACGACGCTTCTTTGGGGGCTAAACCTTGTGCGGACGGTCTCGATAAACCCGCGGCCATGCAAAAACCCTTCTTTTAAAAACCAAATCAGCGCGATTTCTTTTTCGTCCATGTCGGCTAAATAGGCATACTTTGTGTATTTTAACGCCTCATCGCCGATTTTTAACGGAATGGCCCGCAGAATCCTTTCCGCCTTTGCCGGGTCGGTTTCTATAAAAAGAGTTTTGAACAACGAACCCCTGGCGCAGGTAATCTGCATCGGAATTTCTTTTTTTTCAAAGCTCGCAAAAACGCACGAAAGCATCCCGTAAAAACTACCGTCGTAGGTGTAACAAATTTGTGATTGAGCAAAATCTTTCATGCTTATCTATAGCCGCTAACTGACAAATGATAAATGATAAATGATAAATAGACCTCTTGCGAAACCGATTTTACAGTTCGAAATTGCAGATACCCGCAATAAGATTAAATCGTAATCCGAAGCGTTTTCTTCTGTTGCGATAACGTTCGGATAGGATTCTGAACCGCTTTATGAAACCAATAGCGTGTTCATTGCACACTCTCTCGCTTGAAATCTTGCGGTTGGATGCTTTCTCTTCGGCAGTCAGCAGCTTTGTCTTGGTCTTTTTTTTCGGCAGAAGAGAGTTGGCATGGATTTTATTGATGCCTATGTAGCCCGCGTCGGTTTTTGCCAAGGTTTTTGGGTGGATGCGCGTCTTTGATTCCTCGAAAAGTCTAAAATCATGACGTTTCCCGTTGGTAAAATCTGTGCAGACCACTTTACGCGTGCTTTTATCAACTACGACTTGGGTTTTTAGCGTATGCCGCTTTTTCTTCCCGGAATAATAGTATTTTTGCCCCTTTTTGGACGTTCAACCGGAGATTCGGTCACATCAATCAGCACAACTTCATATTCCATATCGCTTTTCAGCAATGCTTTTTTGCCCGGCAATGAAAAAGTCCCGTCTTTAATTAAAACGTCCTCCACCCATTTGATTAGCCGATGCATGTTGCTCTCATGGATTCCGTAGCTTGCGGCAATATGGGCGTATGTGCGGTATTCCCGCCAATATTCAAGCGTGGCCAACAGCATTTCCTCAAGAGATAACTTCGGCTTGCGTCCTCCCTCGGATAATTTTTCCTCAAGCTTTGGTCCTAAAAGTTCCAACATCTTTTCAAATGTTCTGCGCTTTATACCGGTTATTCGTCTAAACTGCTCTTCGGTGTAGTTTTGTAAGATTTCATACTTCATGCCCTCTATTATACACTATTTCTCACAGTTTCGCAAGAAGTCTAATGATAAATTATGGATATGTGATTAAACGTTTAAGAACTTCGTTCTCTTGTTCCGGAACAAAAAAATGCCCCCTGCACCAACACGTACTTATCCATAATTTATCATTTATCATTTATCATTTATCTATCATTTACATTTGTCCTGAAATCGCTTTCATTGCCTCATCCGGAGGCGGAAGAAAGCTATCCTCAAATATGGAGAGCTGACGGGCTCCCGAAAATGCCTCCAGCTTTTCAAAAGCCAGTTTTGAAAGCAGTGAGCGGATAATTTGGCTTTGATTAATTTTGAGCCCCGCAAGCGCCTTTCCGCCGCATAAAACAAAGTACTGCGCCCGCTTTAACACTACCCCGAGTTTTTTTAAATCGACAAAGGACAGCGCGCCCTGCTTTCGCGCCACAACGATTTTTTTTGCGGACAGCACCCCTATCCCGGGCACTCTAAAAAGCATCTCTAAGGGCGCTCTGTTTACGTCCACCGGGAAAAACTCCGGATGGTTTACCGCCCAATTGCATTTAGGGTCCAGGTACGGATTGAGCATGGGCGCTTTTTCGTCTAAAATCTCGTGTGAGCTAAACCCGTACACGCGCATCAGCCAATCCGCCTGGTACAAACGGTTCTCTCGCAGCAACGGAGGCTTGGTGTCCGGGGACGGCAAACGGGAGTGCTCGACTACGGGGATATAGGCCGAGTAAAAAACCCGCTTTAAATTGAACTTTTTGTAAAGTCCCTCGGACAATTTTATGATGGAATAATCGGTCTCGGGCGAGGCTCCGACAATCATTTGCGTGCTGTGGCCCGCCGGGGCAAATTGCGGCGCGTGGCGATACCGTGCAAGGGCGGTTCGATTCTCGCTTAGGCTATCCCGGATAAAACCCATGGGCGCCAGGATAGATTCCTTGGTTTTGTCGGGCGCAAGCGCTTTCAGGCTCTCTTGGGAGGGCAATTCTATATTGACGCTCATCCGGTCGCAGAGTAAGCCCAGCGCGTGAAGAAGGGCGGCGGACGTGCCCGGAATCGCTTTTGCATGAATATAGCCGTAAAACTTGTAATCTTCCCGGAGAATCTTTAGCGACGCTATCATGAGCTCCGTCGTTTTATCCGGGCTGCCGATGACGCCGCTGGACAAAAACAAGCCCTCGATATAATTGCGCCTGTAAAAGTTGATCGTCAACTCCGCGATTTCTTTCGGCGAAAAAGAAGCCCGCGGAACGTCGTTAGAAACGCGGTTCACACAAAATTTGCAGTCGTACACGCATACGTTGCTCATTAAAATTTTAAGCAGGCTAATGCACCTGCCGTCGCCCGCAAAGCTGTGGCAGATGCCAAAAGCAGCCGCCTTGCCGATGCCCTCCCCGACCGGCGCCTTTCGGTCAACGCCGCTCGACGTGCAAGCGACGTCGTATTTTGCGGCGTCCGTCAGGATTTTCAGTTTTTCAAAAACGTCCATCTTCTCTTAAAATTTCCTGTAGCTCCCCACCAAAATGCCCATGATGCGGCAATCGCCGCCGCTTACCACAATATCCCCGTAGTCGGGATTCTCCGCCCTAAAAATAACCGTGCCGTCTTTTTGCGGGCAAAACGTTTTTACGGTCGCCTCGTCACCGATCAGCGTTGCCGCAATTTGCCCTTCGCGGGCAGCCGGTTGAGCGCGGAAAATCAACAAATCCCCATCGAAAATTCCCGCGCCCGTCATGCTATCGCCCTTTGCCCGCAACATAAAATGCTCGCCGCCGCCCACTAATTCTTCCGGGAAGCGAAAAACGTCCTCATAATTTTCTACGGCGGTAATCGGTACGCCGCAAGCAATGACCCCGAGCAGCGGAACCGCCTTCGCCCTGCCCGAAAACAGCGACGGGCAAGCGATACTGCCGTCCGTGCCGCTCTCTAACTCGCCGCGCTCCTTTAGGGCTTTGACGCACCGTTGAACCCGCCCAATCGACAAAAAGCCGCAAAGCTGCATAATGCGCCTGTATGACGGCGGACGGCCTGTCTCAAAAAGCTCGCGCTTGATGCACGTCGCAACTGCTTCGATATCTTTTTCGGATAGAATTTGCATATTTTAAATACGATACATATTGTATCGTATTCATAATACCATACTCTTTAAAGATTAGCAAGCGTTTTTACGCAAAAATATACTAAAAAAGCGCTAAAACCCCATGATTTTGGCAACGCTTAAAACAAAGCTTTCGCCGTTTGGGGGGATTTTTTGTATCGGAACGCCCAAAATTTCACTCAATCCGGACAGCGTCATGTTGTCTAAAAACTCCTCGCTACCGCTGCGGAACATCACCGACGGCAGCAACAAAACTTCGCCGAGCGGCTTCCCTTTTAAGCCGGACGCCAAATCGCTCCCCGTCAATAGACCCGCAACCGTAACGGACGGGCCGAAAAAGCGGTTCTCGATTGCATAAACATAAATCTGCACATTGAATTTTTCCGACAGGATTTGTGCCTTTTGTTTGATGAAAGGATATGCGGACACGCCGGTGGCGAGGGAGACGGAACGAGGAATGAGGAATGAGGAGTGAGGAATGGCGGATGATTTTTCATTGGGTGCTTCATCCGAATCTGTAATTTTTAATTTGTAATTTGCAATTTGTTTTCGTCCGACATTCTTCGCATTTCGCTTCATCTCTTCCAGCCCATATGCAAAGTCCTCGTCAAACTTCGCCAGCAACCCCACACCGTTTTCGATTTGCGGGTAATCCTCGTACGGCTCCGAGCCCGGCAACTCCACGCCCGCTTTTAGGTAAAACTCGTCCGCCGCCCAAACAAAGCGCGTATCCCGCTCAGCCAAAAACTCCGTTTGCAGCTTTTCGGTTAAATCGATAATTTTTTGCGCGTCTTCCCTAGAGACGGCGCGCAAATCGGGATTCTGGTATCTTGTAAGCCCGACCGGGACGACCGCCAAGCTCTCGCAGAACGGGAACAATTCGCGCGCGGATTTTTCGATATCCTCGTTGACCCCGGGACAATACACGATTTGCGCGTGTAAGCGGATTCCCGCCCCGTGCAATTCTTTTAGCAGCGACAACACGGGCGCTGTCACGGGGTCGGGCTGACTGACAGCGGACAAACTGCGCTCCGTATTTTTACCCCCGATACCGCTGTCAGTAAGCCCGACCCCGTGACAGCGTTTTGAGATTCCCAGCATCTTACGGCGCAGGGCTTCGTCGGTGGTGTGCACGCTTACATACAAGGGAGAGAATTTGAGGCGCTTTATCCGCGCAAAATCGGATTGCGACAAATTGGTCAGCGTAATATACGTGCCGCTTAAAAAACTGTGACGGTAGTCGTCGTCCTTTATACGCAACGTACGCCGCAAAGATTTATCCGGAGGAAGCTGATCGACAAAGCAAAAAATGCAACGGTTGCGGCAAGCTTTCAGCTTGATTCCGTCGCCGTCAAAACTAAGACCCAACGTTTCCTCCGGCGCTTTAATCACTTGAAACGTTTTGTCAAATGCCCCCGTCCCCATTTGTCTTTTTCTGATCGACATCGTAAATTTTTCGGCCGCGTCATAAAATTCATAATCCAAAATGTCCTCAAAGAGATACCCGTCGAACGCAAAAATTTCGTCGCCCGGCTTTAACCCGAGCGACGCGCCGACGGAATATTTATCTACGCTTTTAATTCTCATTTTTTCTCGCTGCGCAACGCGCTTTTGCGGTATTCGACGACGGAAACGCCCGTCACCCTTTTAAAAACCCGGGCAAAGTACCCGCCAACCGACAAGTTGCACGCCGCGAATGCCTCTTCCAAGGAAAGCCCCGCATCGCTAAGCCGCTCTTTAAGCTTTGCAATTTTTATGTCCGTATAGAATTCGTACGGGGTTTTGCCGGTACTTGTTTTAAAAAGGCGCGAGAAATGCGCTTTTGAGAGCCCGGACGCGCTTACGACACAGTTCAAATCAAATTTTTGATACCAATGCTCAAATAAAAATTCTTTTGCACGTTCGATTTCGGACTTGCTTTTATGCACGCGGCACGGCGCTTGAACCACGACGACATGCGTAACGTACCCTTTCTCCATCAGCGGAAAAACCGTTACGTCCCGATAAGCGCCGGATCCAAAAGAAAATTTTACCGACGGAAACAGTACGGTTTCGCCGGCAAGGACCCGCTTAATTTCTCCGACTCGGATTGCGGAAGCAACCTCGGAATCCTTAAAAAAATTATATCGGCCGGTAACTTCTTCCGGGCCGACGCCGAACTCTGCGCGCCCGGCCGCGTTCAAAAAAACCACTATGCCGTCCGGGGTATGGACGTGCACGGGAATCGGAAGCTTTTCGAGGGATTTTTTAAAAACTTCCGGGTCGCTTAAGGGGAGCCGGAAGTCTGTATCGGAAATATTTTGCCAAGCCTTAATCATCCATCACCCTGGCAAGATCCACTGCCTGCGTTTGAAGCTTGCGCGCAATGGAGCTGCAGTGAATCGTGTTTTTGAGCGCGATGTACATCGTACGGATCGGTTTTTCGGCGCCAAACCTTACCGCCTGAATAAACGCCTCGCAAATGAGCAGCAATTCTTCGCGTTCTTTGACTCCCATCGACGGGTCGCGCGCGGTAATCCCGATTACTTCTTTCGCGCACGTAATCAGCGACAGCGCCGCCAAATCTACGGCTTCGTCGCCGTCAACGCCACCCGCGCCTACGCTGCGCGCAGGCGACGCTGCCGGCGGCGGTGACGGTGCGGGCGCAGGATAAAAAGCCGCGCCACCGTCCGGAGGGTATGCGGGCGTCGAAGCTTTAAACGCCTCCTGCGGCGCGCGCGCAACCTCCGGCGGCATCTGAGAAATTTGCCTTTTCAGCTCCTCCCCCACAGACTCAATATACAGGTTGACCACGTCGTCGCAAAACGGCACAACCACAGCGGAGGCAAAATCCGAAAACTCGGCGTTCGCGCTCTCTAAGGAACAATAAAACGTATGTAAAAACCGCTTAAAATCCGTTTGCCCCGTGTCGAACGACAATAATAAGCAAAAGACAAATGCAACATTGTCTTTTTGTTGATTAGGCAGTATCAAAATAGGGACGCCGTTTTTATCGAACTGCTTTGCCGAAGCGAGCTCGGTGGAAAAATTAAAACCCTCCATGCAGTCGGCAATTAACGCATACAGACGCTTGGATTGGGCAATGATTTGCAGTACTGCGCCGATTTTCTTTTCCGCCAATATATACTTTGCTTCCACCAATTCGGAGCACGCGCACTTAAACTCGTCCAAACAATCGTTTGAAACTTCCGTACCGTCGAAAAGCGTTTTGACCATGGAAAAGCCCTCCATTTGAAACAGTGATAAATGTATTCGAAGAATCACTTATACTTCGTGATTCTTCGAATACACTTGTCACTGCATTTATGTTACGCGGTGAACTTCTCTAAGTCCGTCACCAGCTCGTCGCACTCGTCCTCGTGAATCTCCAAAACGAGCACCTTAGATAAATCCAACGAAAGAACGCCGAGGAGGGATTTAGCGTCAACCAAAAATCTGCCGCTCCTTAAATCCGCGTCAAAGGGGTAACGGCTGACTATATTTACAAATTCCTTCGTCCCCGCCGAGCTAAGGGTAATGTCAAGTGTTTTCATGGGGTAATACTCCTTGGGTTGTGATGGGGGTTTGGTTAGAGTATATGTTAATTATTTACTTATCGCTAAGACAGGCTATCCCGGGCAATACGCGGCCCTCTAAATACTCTAGGCTCGCCCCGCCGCCCGTCGAAATATGCGTCATCCGGTCGCTAAAGCCGAGTTGCTCGACCGCAGCCGCGCTGTCACCGCCGCCGATAATCGTAACCGCATCCGAATTCTCAGCCAAAGCGGCAGCGACGGCCTTGGTGCCGGCAGCAAACTTTTCAAACTCGAACACGCCCATCGGGCCGTTCCAAATGACGGTCTTTGCGCGCGCGATGACTTGGGCAAACACGTCGCGGGTTTCGGGGCCGATGTCTAAGCCCATCCAACCGTCCTCAATATGCGTCGAGCGCACCACCTTGCTCTCGGCGGCGGGCGAAAATTCCCTGGTCACCACGTCGTCGAAGGGCAAATAGATGCGGACTTTTTTATCGGCGGCCTTGTCAAGCAGCTCCCGCGCCAAATCCAGCTTATCGTTCTCGCAGCGGCTTGAGCCGATTTGCCCGCCGCGCGCCTTTACAAACGTAAACGCCATCGCGCCGCCGATTAAAATCGCGTCCACCTTCTCTAAAAGGTTGTTGATGACGCCGATTTTATCAGAAACCTTGGCGCCGCCCAAAATGGCGATAAACGGCCGCGCGGGATTTTCAAGCGCGCCGCCCATAATCTCGATTTCTTTTTGAATCAAAAAGCCGCACACGTTGTCTTTAACATAGTCCGCAATGCCGGCGGTCGAGGCGTGCGCGCGGTGCGCCGTCCCGAACGCGTCGTTTACATAAACGTCGCAAAGCGAAGCCAAAGCCTTTGCAAATTCCGGGTCGTTTTTTTCTTCTTCGGGGTGAAACCTGACGTTTTCCAGCATGACGGCTTGTCCGCCTTTCAGCGCGGCTACTTTTTCCTTTGCATCTTGGCCGATGACGTCGGCCGCAAGCGCCACTTTTTTTCCTAATAATTCGCCGAGGCGGTCCGCGACGGGTTTTAAGCTGAATTTAGCGTCAAATCCGCCCTTGGGGCGTCCCAAATGCGAACAAAGTATGACTTTTGCCTTATGCTCCAACAAATACCGGATGGTCGGCAGTGCGCCCAGGATGCGGTTTTCGTCCGTGATGCGCCCCGCTTCGTCTTGCGGCACATTAAAATCGCACCGCACAAGGACGCGTCTATTCGCAACGTCAACGTCCTTTACTGTCTTCTTGTTCATGAACTGTTATTTACTCCTGTTTTTTATCCGTGCTCGGACTAAATTTGCTTGGTACACCTACAATGTAGGCGCACGAATCGACAATTCTATTTAACTGCCCCATTATATAAGAAAGGAGAGAAACAGTCAAGTGTTTCTCTCCATTTTCTACGTTCATTATCAACAAAATTTTATCATTGTAAAGGTATATGCGGTTTACAAATAGGTTTATAAGCCTTTGACGGTATTGCGGATTGTCAACTCTCCCCTTTTGCATATAGGTAAGAAACGACTTGATTTGCCCTTTTGTCAACTTAACCCTAGTTATCGATTCAACCGTCAACTGCTTTTCGATTTGCGCTTTTTCTTCAATTAGCTTATTCAATTCCTCATAGAACGTTTTGCGTAGAATTTCGCTGTCGCACTCCATGATTATCTGAGTTAACTTGCTTTTGTTCCGCTCGTTTTCCTTTAACGCCTTTTCCAGTTGTTTTAGACTTAGGTTTTCCGCGCTCTTTTCACTCGCTTCATAAATCGATTGAGCCAGTATCTCTATATTTTCATCGCTCAATAAGCTACGGCATATCTCGATTATCATGTAGCAGATGGCACTTTAATAGAAAAAGTTTCCGCATTTACTTGTGTAAAACCCTCAAACCTTGCTTGCGTTCCCTCTAGGGCTGTACCGTCATTCCACTTCGCATAAACTTTTAGACTCTCATTCAAAGGTTCGTTTAAAAGGGAATTTGCCGTAAAAGGTTTTTCCCACGTATCCTTATCCCAGTACCAACCATCAAAGGAATAACCCGCTTTTGTAGGGTTAGCGGGCATTTTGATTGTTTCGTTCCCGTTGGTATTTATTGTTGCATAGGTTTTACCGTCAACAATAAATTCGATTTGAAAATCTACTTTTTGACAAGCTGAAAGCGAAAACGAAAACACTATCAGCGTTAAAGCCAAAATCAAGAAATACGTTTTTTTCATACAAGATTTCTCCTTGCCTAAAAATAAAAAAAGTGCCGTCCCAATTAAGAAACGACACTCCAAAATGACCTTTCTTAATTGTTGCGACACAATCCTACGGAATAGGTAAAAATAATAGGTCAATTTGGCAAAAATTAGACCTATTCCGTAAAATAGATGGTGTCGCATGATTAGAATAGCACTTTTGGCTTATCTTGTCAATAAAAAAACGGATAGTAAATAAAACGACAATTTTATTTACTCATCATTTAAGCCGATTACAGCCGATTTAAGCCACATACCCGAAACTCGACCCATGAATCAATAAAACCGTTAAAAATCAAAAATAGCGACTACAATTAAGCTGTAATCGCTATTTTATCAGAGTTTGTAACTGACTGCAAACCCGCCTTGAAAGCAGACAAGATTCGTGCAGAGTACGCTTGGTACTCCTTGGGTTTCCATATCCGAACACCAAAAGAGCACCGTCAGTATACCGCACGAAAAAATTCTTGTCAAGCAAAACTATATCGCTTTTTATTTATGTTTTCACTAAAATTAGCTAAATTTACGCTAGCATTACGGCTAAATTTCAGCGACGCTTTTTCTTTTCTCTTATCTCTCTAACCCTTGCAATATGCGCGGCGCGGTGCTCTTCGCCTTCAAGCGTTGCCGCTTTAATGGCATCGACGATTTTTTCTACATCCGATTTGTCTATGAGCGTGTCCGTATATTCGGCGATACACTTGCAAATGTCGCGGGCGTTACAAACCTGATTGGTATCGCTTACATGCAATTCGGCATAGTCCGAGAAAGCGGCAATAGAGAAGTACGGAAATTCTCCCATGGTTTCAAACAAAGCGCGAATATGCCCCTCGTTTTGCTTTAGCGGATTATATATCAGCTTTGAATTTGCTCCCTTGGTTTGTTTTAAGAACTCGGCGTTGCGGTATCCCTCAATAACTCCCGAATAATTCTTTGTTTCAATTACGAATACACCAAAGGCCGACACTACAACATGGTCGAGTTGAAAGGTTCTTCCGTCATTTGAACGCAACAAAAGATCGTTAAAAGCCTTGTAACATTCCGGCAACGCAGCAAGATTATCCGCCACCGCGCACTCGGCAGGGTTCCCCGACGGTGCGACCGCATCATCCTCGTCGTCGTATAAAACATCCTCCTCTGCCTCTTCTTTCTCCGGCTCTGCTTGCACGCTGTCGCGGCTTAACCCAAGGTGCTTGTACGCGGCGTCCATTGCAACGCGCCCGCCGGACACAACGCTTATCATACCCAACCTATTAAGGAACGGCTCCGTCTCCGCCACCACATTGCCTTTTTTATCGCCGATGGCGTTTGCCAGCGTTTCAATGCCCGTAGGCCCGCCCTTGAATTTTGTGATTAAAGCATACAAAAGCTCGCGGTCTTGCTTCAGCAACCCCAATTCGTCTACGCCCTCTTGCTCGTAAAACTCGCTAAGCAACCTTTTATCAATCACTTTTAACCTGTTATATGCCGCTTTTGCCACAAGGCTACGAGAAAAGTTGATTGCAATACGGGGCGTACCGCGACACCGCTTTGCAAGGTCAAGCAAATCCTCCGACGTCATGGATACCCCGTCCAAAGTAAACAAGGCGTTTTTAATGATTCCCGCCAAAAACTCCGGCGAATAGGGCTCGAGGCGCAACTCAATTTTCCTTAATCGGTCGACCAGCGGCCCGCTTACCTTGCCGTTATCCGTCGTCGCGCCTATCATTGTAAACTTAGGAATCTTAAAGCTCTCCTGCTTAAAGCTTTTTCCTTTGCCGCTGAGGGCGGTAAACTCGAAATCCTCAATGGGCTTTAGTAATGCGGTTTGAACATCGGCGTTCAGCATATGAATTTCATCTATCAAAAGAACGTCGTTTTGTTTGATACGCTTCAATATTTCTATCACTCTTTCAACATTGATTATCGTGCCGCTGTGTATGTCGTGCAATTTGCCACCCATTTCGTTTGCAATTATTTGTGCGATAGTGGTTTTACCTAAGCCCTTTTGCCCGTAGATAAAAACATGCGGCAGGGTTTCTCCTTTGGATTTTGCATAGAACATTTTTTCGGGTAGCTTTTTCTCCACGTCCGTCTGCCCCTTAAAGTCAGCCATAGTTTGCGGGCGTAAAGCATCGCCGGACACTGCGGGATTCGTAATTCCGGGCTCGGGATTCGGGGTTCGTGATTCGAGAGTTGATTTAGGCGGCGCAGTATTCTCCTCAGGCGGCTTTTGCACCGAGAGCGACGGCACGTAGGCGGGTGCTTGTTGCCTGCCGGAGTCAAGCAGTTCGTCAAGCTTTGCTTTTTCCTCGTTTTCTTCGTCAATCACTACAAAGCGGCCGATGGTTTTATCAATCTCGGAATCGATTGCATCGGACAAGGTCGCTTGGGCAAAACCGGCGCCGGTATTGGCAAGATAAACCTCGGTCTTGATACCGGCGGTTTCGTTCCGTTCCATCGCTTTATTGAAGATTTTTTCGGCTTTTTCAAAATTCATGCTGCGCGCCGCTTTGATAAGCTCTTTACACGCCGAATTCATGCCGATAACAAAGCCCCTTGACAGCTTTGCAAAATCGGCATGCTGCATGGCAAGCTCAAGGTTAGTCAGCATTTGCTCGGCTCTTGTAACTTGCATCATGGTGGTCTTTAGCCCGCTTCGAGCAATTTGATAATTGGGCAAAGACCCGCCCGCCTTTGCTTTTTTTGCTTTTTCGATATACGTCGCCTTAAGCCGTTCGCCGGAATCAATGATTCTCCGCAATTCTTGCATGGTGCGCCGCAATGCGACGCGCTTTTTGTATTCTTTTGACATATCTGCCTCTCTTTAGCCGCCGGAAGCTTGCCGCCGGCTATTAGTATTTTGTTTGAGCTAATTATAACGACATTAGCGCAAAAGCACTTCCCCTTTTTGACAAAACGGATTATTTTAAGACCTAACGGGACAAATTGACATTATGCTCTTATAAAACTTGAATGCGTTCCCGTGCTCAATATGAGCCTTCACCGACCTGATACGAATAGCCTTGCTTGCGTTCATACTTTGCGGCAAGACGGCCAGTCTTTTAACCATCCTAACTATTTTCACCCGCTTTTCGCGCTTTAACAAGCGTATAACCTTGCCGGTTTCGGTTAAGGTGAACTTAAACCCCAAGTAATCTACGCCGTCCTTTAGCGAAAGTACTCTCGTTTTTGCGTTAAACCTCAAATGCAAAACATTCTCAATCATTGCTCTCATCCGCTCAAGACAATCCTTCAGATATTCTTTATCATGATGAATCAAGATAAAATCGTCCATATAGCGGGTATAATGCTTTATCCGCAGTTTTTCCTTTATCAAACGGTCGAGAGGGTCAAGATAAAACAAAGCGAAAAACTGGCTTGTTTGATTGCCTATCGGAAGCCCGCAGGGCTTTCTGCGGCCGTTAACCGTTAGCGGTTGGCTGTTAGCGGTTGAGCTTTTTTGATAGCTGTCTATTATCTGAAACAATAACGATTTCACCCTATCCTCAAAGCCGCATTTTATAAGCGCGTTTTTCAACACGTCGTGGTCAATAGAATCGAAGTATTTGGATATGTCGCATTTAAGCGCATACCCTTCCGCACCGTACTTTTTGTAATGCTCCCGTAGAAAACCCGTCAGCCTGTCCATTGCAAAATGCGTCCCTTTCCCCTTGCGGCAGGCGGCGTTATCGTAAATCAAACGGCGTTCAAAATAGGGCTCTAACACATTGTCGCAAATGCTGTGCTGCACGATTCTGTCGCGATAGCTAAGCGCCTGAATTTCCCGCGTTTTCGGGTCGAAAACAAAGAATTTTTTGTACCCGGCCACTCTGTAAACGCCGCGCTCAAGTTCGTCTTTAAGGGCAAAAAGATTCTCGGAAAGCCTCATCTCAAAACGAATGACTTCCGATTTGTTTCTTTTGCCCAAGCGCGCGGCCTTGTGCGCCGCATACAGCGATTCGAATGCGCTTATTTTTTCAAAATCCGTCATATGCCATTGACGGTTAAGCCCGACGATCGCCGGCTAACCGAATCTTTCAAAGAAGCCGGCTCTTTACAAAGACAAAAGCATATTTTACGTCTGTCTTAAAGCCGGCTATTTTTAGCCTCCGACCGCCGATAATGCCGACGGCCGGAATGCAAGGCTCACGGTTCGCTTTACCCGGATTCCGTCTTGCCGAGCATTCGGCAAGATCCGCATTGTCGGGTCCATCCGCACGCGCAGGGCCGGGCGCACGCCTTCATTGTCGTTGTTGACGTTGTTGCCGTTGTCGTTGACGTTGCCGTTGTT
>WQYM01000055.1 GCA_009781235.1 Bacillota bacterium | reverse complement strand
GGTATGGCCGATTCCGATGTGGCTTGACAAAGGGTGGTCGGCGAGCACCTCTTCGAGCTTAACGAGCCGCCCTTTTTGCTTGACCACTTTAAAGCCGTGGCTGTCGTAAATCGCGATGCCCGCCGAATCATATCCCCGGTATTCCAGCTTTTTTAATCCGTCCACAATAATGGGCACGGCGTTATTTTTACCTATGTAACCGATGATTCCGCACACGGTATGGCGAGTCTCCTTAAAAGGCAAATATATATTATGTATGCTTGGGATTAGCGAGGGGTGATTGCAAAACAAGTAGGAATTAGAAATTAGGAATGAGGAATGGTGGATGTCTTATCAAGAAACGGACAAATCCGCATAAAGGTAGTTTAGCACATGCACAAAAATTTGTCTATCGTATTCATGTGCTTAAGGCAGTATTTTATGCCTAACGCTCCGTAATTCCGTATTCTTCCCGCTCCCCTCTCCCGCTTTAGCCAATCGGTTCATAACCGCAGCACCGATGCCGTTCACCGGGACGCACTCGGCAAAAACGGTATCATAGCCGTCATCGTCCGCACGCCTTAGCAGCGCGTAAAGATTTCGCGCATAATCGGCCGCATCCGCTCCTACGCTAAAAGTATTCCTGTTTCCGTAAAACGGCCGATTCTTTTCTAAGCACAAAATCACGGGGTTTTTATGAAAAATGGATACGCCGCCGTCGTATAACTGCGCGATGCGCTCATGCATTGCTTCGTGGTAATCCGCTGCAATCACTTCGGCGCGCGGGGCGTAGTGGCGGTATTTTTGCCCGGGACTGCGCGGAGCGGGCGTTTCGGCGGTGTCCGCTCTTACAACTCCGGCATCCGCAGCGTTGTCGCCGTAGCCCGCGACGGCTAGAGGGCCGATCACCTTTTCGATTTCCTCTGCCGCCACGGCGCCGACGCGCAAAATGACGGGGGTATCGGAGGTGAGGTCTAAAACGGTTGATTCTATGCCGACCGTGCACATGCCTCCGTCCAAAATATACGGAATCCTGCCGCCTACGTCGTCATAAACGTGCTGTGCCGTGGTCGGGCTGGGGGTTCCGGAGCGGTTCGCGCTGGGCGCCGCCAAGGGCACGCCGCACGCGGCAATCAAATCAAGCGCCGCTTGATGTGCCGGCATCCGCACCGCCACCGTGTCGAGCCCCGCCGTCACTATGGCCGGCACCGCCGGAGATTTTTTAAATATCAACGTAAGCGGCCCCGGCATAAAACGCTGCATTAAGAGGCGGGCCTTTGGGGGAACGCTTAAAACCAGCCCGTCCAACTGTAAATATTCGGCGATATGCACGATGAGCGGGTTGTCCGACGGCCGGGCCTTGGCGTCAAAAATTTTTTGAACGGCGGCCGCGTCTAACGCGTTTGCCCCGAGGCCGTACACCGTTTCGGTCCCGAATGCAACAACGCCGCCCTGTGCGATGGTTTTTACGCACAGGGCGATGTTTTCCGGCGTCGGGGGTAGGATTTTTGTTGGAAGGATTTCGTTTGTCATTTTTGGTATTATTATTTATGTATGGTCAATCATCCGTACATGAAGCAAAAAATTTCCGACTCCGTCGATAGAGTATTGCTATTTTTAGTATCCGGCTTTTTTGCGGTGGCGATTGTCGGGTATTTTTCCCGCAATACCGCCGTAATCCTTTCGGCCGGATTTGCCGGTGCGGTAAGCGTTACGGCGCTGACGGGGCTGTTAAAAAGCCGGCGCAAGAGCCGCTCTTTAACTGCGGGAGAATTTTCGGACGTTATGATGCAATTTTACTTAATGGGAGCTGCGGGGTGTTTTGAGGCCGTGCTCCGGGCGCTCGAGAGAAACCGTCCTAAAAAACGCGACGGGTATATTTTAGCGGGAAAAACGGCGGTATTTGTCGAATTTTATCCCGAACCGCTAAGCCTTGCGCGCCTTTTTCAGATTTACGCCGAAGTGAATGCAGAAGCAAATGCGGAAAAACCTAAAAATCCGACGAACGGCGACGGCGGGGGTTTGCCCCCGCCCTACGAAATGTACAAGGTGCGGCGGGTATTGGTTTTAACGATGGCAGGCGCAACGGACGAAGTCCTAAAAACCGCGCCGCTGCTGCCCGGGGCTCCCGTTACCGTTTTTGGCGGCGAGCGCACCTGTCGGCTTTTGCGGTTTTTGGGTGGGTTGCCGGAAGTAACTTTGGCGTTAAAGCGCGAGAAACGGAGCTATCGGCGGTTTCTCTCAGCCGCACTCTCCGGCGCCGCCTGCAAGCGCTATTTGATTACGGCGCTGCTGCTGGTCGGCACGTCGTTTATCATGCCGATGCCCTTATACTATCTGATAGCGGCTGCGTTTTTAATTACGCTTGCGGTGCTGGCAAAAATGAATGTCGGCAAGCGGCTAAACCCGAATTTGTAATTTTGTAAGCTATTCCGGCTTGAATTCCGCCGAGTTGCCCGATTCCGACGCCTCTCCTTCTCCCCCTCCCTCCGGTTCCTCGGGCGGCGCGACGATAATTTTAGGCTCGCGGTTAAAAAACTTTACGGCGAAAAAAAGCACGATGCCCGGTATGCCGGACGCGGCTAAAATAATGCCGATCACAACGGTCGCCGTGGAGACATCGGATTCGTTGCCAAAGCTTACGACCGAAAAAAACGCCACCAGCGCCACGGAAAAGATACCGATAAATACCAGCGCGATGATAGACAGTATGCGGATAGATTTCTTACTCATAGCCCCATTCTATACCAAAAAACAAAAAAACGCAATTATTTTAGGCAAGTTCACGATAAGTCTTTATTTTTTTGTTGACAAGCTGCAAAAATGCGTATATAATATTTTTAATTCGTGAGGGAGTAGTTTGCGCGGGATTTCATCCGCGTGGCAAAGCCAACAATCCCGGCTAACCGCCTGGCTTGCCTTAAAAAATGAGACTCATGTAGGCTTAATGCTAACTTCTGTTTGAAGATAGCCGTAGGCTTTACATGGAGTGCTCGCAAATTTCCGTTATTGCGCCCAAGTAAAGCCAAAAGCCTTGCTTGGTTTTTTTTATGCATACGGAGGTTTACTTTGCCCGCACATACTAAGGACATAACCGACTTAATAAAAGAATTCCGCGCTAACCCTGAATTTGGGCTTACGGACGGACAGGCAAAAGAGAACGCCGTGACGTACGGGCGCAACGCCTTTGAGCCCGCAAAAAAAGAAAATCTTTTTAAGCGGATCTTAAGCGCGGCGTCCGACCGCATGATTTTACTGCTGATTATCGCGGGCATCATTGCGTTGGCGGTCAATATCGTGCGCGAGGTGTTAGACGGCGAGGCGGAATTTTTGGAGGTTGCCGGCATCTTTGCGGTCATCGCGTTGTCCGTCGCCATTACCGTCGTCATGGAGGGACGGAGCGCAAAGGCGTTTGAAGCGCTCAATAAGTTAGGCGATGACATTGCGATTAAGGCGCTGCGCGACGGCCAACCCGTATTGCTTTCGCAAAAGGACATTGTGGCCGGCGACATCCTGCTGCTTTCTACCGGCGATAAAATTCCGGCGGACGGAAGGCTGCTTTTAAGCGAGGGCCTGGCCGCCGACGAATCGGCGTTAACGGGCGAAAGCGTCCCCGCCAAAAAAGACGCGGAATGCCTGATTACGGACGAAGTGACGCCGGTTGCGGAGCGGCGCAACATGCTGTATTCGGGCACCTTTATTACGGGCGGGTTTTGCAGGCTATTGGTGACCGCCGTAGGCGACCGTACGGAGTTTGGGAAAATCGCGCGGCTATTGGGCGATAGCAAAAAAACCACGACTCCCCTGCAAGAAAGGCTTGGGCGGCTCGGCAAGCTGATTACCGTATTCGGCGTCTTAGCTGCCGCCGCGGTGTTTATTGCACAACTGATATCATTTGCCCTGCATGACGGACTGCATTTAAAAACGGTGACGGAAGCCTTTATTACGAGCATCGTCTTAATTGTTGCCGTGGTTCCGGAAGGACTGCCGACCATCGTCGCGGTTTCGCTGTCTATTAACATCATAAAATTGTCCCGCAAAAACGCGCTCGTTAAAAAAATGATTGCCTCCGAAACGGTAGGCTGTATCAACGTGATTTGTTCCGACAAAACGGGAACGCTGACCGAAAATAAAATGACCGTCGTGGGCGGAATTACTCATAAGGCGGTTTTACGCAATATTTGTCTCAACAGTACGGCGGACATCGGGGCGGACGGCGCGTTTATCGGCAACCCCACGGAATGCGCGCTGCTGACGGCGGCGGAAAAATCGGGAGAGGATTACCGCGTTCGCCGCCGCGATGCGGAAATAGCGCATGTTTTTACGTTTTCTTCGGATAAAAAAGCGATGACGACTCTCGTGCGCGACGGGGGCGGCTTTACGGCATATATGAAAGGCAGCCCGGAAAAGATATTACGCGCATGTATAATGGACGCACGCGAGCGCAAAAAGTTGGAGTCGGAAATAGAGGCACATCAAAAAAAGTCGTGCCGCATCATCGCGTTTTGCCACCGGACGTTTGCACAAATGCCGGCGCTTGACGAAGTAGCGATAGAATGCGGCATGACGTTCGACGGCTACGCCGCCATTTCGGATCCGCTCCGCGCCGACGTATCGGAGGCGGTAAGCCAATGCCGCAAGGCGGGCATCGACATCAAGATGCTGACGGGGGACAACCTCGTAACCGCGACGGCCATCGCCGAGGAGCTGGGCATTTTAGGCGGCGGGCGCATCGCCGTAGAAGCGCGTGAAATCGAACCGCTCGACGACAAAGCGTTGTCGGAAATGCTTCCAAAGATAGGCGTCATCGCCCGCAGCACACCCACAATAAAAATGCGCGTCGTTTGTCTCTTAAAAGATGCGGGCAACGTGGTGGCCGTGACGGGCGACGGCATCAACGACGCGCCCGCCTTAAAACACGCGGACGTCGGGATTGCCATGGGAATCGCCGGGACGGAGGTATCTAAGGAAGCCGGAGACATCGTTTTACTGGACGATTCCTTTTCAACCATCGTCAATGCGGTCGGCTGGGGGCGCGGAATTTACGAAAATTTTAAGCGGTTTATCACCTTTCAGCTTACCGCGAATATCGCGTCGGTCATTATCGTACTTACCTCCGTGATGCTGGGCATATTTATGAGCGGATTTAACGCCCCCTTTACCGCGCTGCAATTGCTGTGGATCAACATTGTCATGGACGGGCCGACTGCGCTGACGCTGGGCCTAGAGCCGATACGAAACGATTTAATGAACCGCCCTCCGGTAAAAAGGAACGAAAATATCCTCTCAAAGCCGCTGTTTATCCGCGTTGTAGCTACGGCCGCAGTGATTTCGGCGGTAATCATGACGCAATACGCCTTTAACTTTTTGGGGACGTCGTCCTCCGACCAGACGCTCACCGCGTTGTTTGCCTTGTTTGCGACGCTGCTGTTATTTAACGCTTTTAATTGCCGTGAGCTGCGGGGGAAAAGCATTTTTAGAAACCTGCTAAAAAACCGGCTGATGCTGATAGCCGTCGGCGCAACCCTGATTGCGCAAATACTGATCATCCAATTTGCCGGCGCGTTTTTCGGTACAGTTCCGCTTCCGTTTTTGATGTGGCTCAAAATCTTTGCCGTCGCCGTCGGCATCGTAGTGCTTTTTGAAATCGTTAACGCGATGATGCGGCTTGTGAAAAGGCCTACAGAAAAAGTTTCGTAGCCGCCAAACCTATCAGCAGCACCCCGCTTAGCCACGAAAGGTTAACGGACGCCTTTTGGGCGATTTTGCCCCCCAAAAAGCGCCCCGCATATAAAAATAAAATGCCGAGCGCAAATGAGAAGGCTGCGACGGTCAAAAAAAACACGGCGCCAAAATAAACAAAGCCCGTAGAAAGCCCCGCAGCCATACCGTCTAATGAGAGCGCCAGCGCCAATACGGCGGCTTCTTTTGCAGAAAGTATTTTGTTTTTATCGATATCGCTCTCGGTCGGGCTTTTGCAGACACGGATAAAAAAGGTTAAAGAAAAGAGCGAGATTTTCAGCTCTTTTCCGGGTTCCTCCGCATTTTTGAATACCGTTTTTAAAATCGATTTTGCGATTTTATACAAGCCGATGGCGCATAAAACCGAGCACGCAAAAATGAGCGTCCACGGGCTGGGTATGTACCTACCTATGTAGGAGCCCAATGCTAGTGACAGCACCAGCATCGCGGTTGAGATAATATTAACGATTAAGCCCGAGACAAGCGGAATTTTAATTTTATCCGTTCCGTACGCAAGTCCCGTGACCAAACAATCCACGGCACAAGCGACGCAAAGCAGCGGTACGGCCAAAATCATTTGCAGCATCATACTGCATTGTATTCAAATTAGGAATTAGGAGTGAGGAATTGGGGCTGTCTCACGAAGAAGAACGCGAGGCAGCCCTTTTTGTTTTTTGCATTGCTATTGAAATAAGGTGCGCTCAAGCCGTAGGAATAGTGCGCGCCTCGCCCAAATCTGTAAAAACAAAAGCGTATTGCCTCATGTTTAGGCGTTTTAGGGCGAGGCACGCCTCGCCCCTACGGAAATTCAGATAAAAAACGATGTCCTATTGCAAGGGACAGCTTGTTTTTTACTCTGTGAGACAGCCTCAATTTATACCGTCACGGTTTTGGTATTTATGTGGGCGAACAGCGTTACACAGCCGCGTAATTTTTCAACGGTTTTTTTGATTTGCTCAATCGCATAGTCGATTTCCTCGCGGGTAGAGAGCTTAGAAAATGAAAAGCGTACCGCTCCGGCGGCGTCTTCTTGCGATAATCCGAGTGCCGTTATCACGTGCGAGGGTTCCGTCGATCCGGAGGAGCAAGCGGAACCGGACGCACAGGCGACGCCGGCAAGGTCGAGATTATGAATCATCTCCCCCGCCCCGATGCCGTCAAAGGTAAAATTTGCGTTTTGCGGCAGGCGCATTTCGCGGTCGCCGTTCAAGCGAACACCGTCGATTTCCGATTCGATTCTTTTTACAAAGTAGTCGCGCAACTCTTTTACGTACGCGTAATTTTTGTCTAAATCCGCGCAGGCCTCGGAAAGCGCCGCCGCCATGCCGACCGCGCCGGGGACGTTCGACGTGCCGCCCCGTAAAGAGCGTTCCTGCTGGCCGCCCGCAATCAGCCGCTCGGGTTGCGGGCGCAAGGCCTTATTGATATACAGGACGCCGATTCCTTTCGGACCGAAAAATTTGTGCGCAGAAACGGTGAGCAGGTCGACGCCTAAGTCTTTAACATCGATTTTAAGCGTGCCAGCCGCTTGCACCGCGTCGGTGTGGAACGGGATGTTATAAAGCTTTGCAATCGCGGCAAGCTCCTTAATCGGCTGAATAACGCCGATTTCGTTGTTGGCAAGCCCGATACTGATAAGTACGGTGTTGTCCGTAATCGCCGCTTTTAAGTGCGCGGGATCGACTAGGCCGCTCGGGGTGACGGCAAGGCGCGTGACGCGATAGCCTTGTTTTTCGAGCTGTGCCGCGCTTTGCAGGATAGAGGAATGCTCAATAGTGCTGACGATGATGTGGGGCGATTGATGAGGTTTTTTCCCATCCGTAGGGGGCGACCCATTGGGTGCCCCGCCGGAACAAACGCTGTCGGTATTTCGCGGGGCGCCCAATGGGTCACCCCCTACGGACGAATCACAAACCATCCCCTTGACTGCCCAATTATTCGCCTCCGTCCCCCCCGACGTGAAAAAGATTTCCTCATGAGACGCATTTAAAAGCCGGGCAATTTCACGTCTCGCCGTGTCAAGGGCAAGCGCGGCTTTGGCGCCAAACCCGTGCAGAGAATCCGCGTTGCCGAAGTATTCCGTAAAATACGGCTGCATCGCCGAAAACGCCGCTTGTGAGAGCGGCGTAGTGGCGGCGTAATCAAGATAAACGGTTTTTTTCATGAGGATAGTATATGCAAAAATATGAAATAAGTAATGATGAAAAGTGAACTAATTATGGTTGAATAGAATTAAATCACGAAATATATTATAAAATTATTTTAATATCATTAAACCTATACCACACATTAGAGCTATCCCTTTCTTTTTATCTTCATAAAAAGACATCGACATACTTCCAATCGGTTGCCAATCATTTTCTGTTTTTCCAAGAACAACATGAAAAGAAACTAACCCATCACGGACCAAATCCTCATCACTTGAATGAGAACTCTTTTCTATTAATAAACTACGGCATTCTTGTTTTACAAATTCGATATAAATATCATAACATTTTCTGCACAAAGTTATGTTATCGCCAAAATAATAATTGTACTGTATCCAATCCTTGTCAACGCTAATGTCTTTGGATTTTATCCCATCTCTATATATACTATCCGGAGATCTAGAAAGAAAAAACTCAAAATCCGGAACAATAGAACCTTGATAATACACTGGTAAATACCTCCTTTTACCCATTTTTATTTATTAGCTATCCCACAAAAAGTTCAATTCATCATTCATACAACGGGAATTTTTTGCACAGCGCGTCCACGCGGCTCTTAACCCGCGCAATGGCGGCGTCTTTATAATAAATCACGTCTGCAATCAACTCCCCTATCAAAGCCATCTCGCCCTCGCCCATGCCGCGTGTGGTGACGGAGGGAGTGCCTAAACGGATACCAGACGTAACAAAGGGCGATGCCGGGTCGTTGGGGATGGTGTTTTTGTTGGCGGTGATGCGGCACTCGTCAAGCAGGTGCTCAAGCTCCTTGCCGGTGATGCCGTTTTTCACGAGCTTAACCAGCATCAGGTGGTTGTCCGTCCCGCCGGAAACCAATTCGATACCGGCGGCGGTTAAGGTTTTGGCAAGCATAGCCGCGTTTAAGACAATTTGCTTTTGATACGCCTTAAATTCCGGCGTAGAGCACTCGGCAAACGAAAGCGCCTTGCCCGCAATGACGTGCATCAGCGGCCCGCCCTGGCAGCCGGGGAAAATCGCCTTGTTGATTTTAAGGGCGAGCGCTTCGTCGTTGGTTAAAATCATGCCGCCGCGCGGGCCGCGTAAGGTCTTATGCGTAGTTGTGGTGACAACGTGCGCGTGCGGAAACGGCGAAGGGTGCACGCCGCCGACGATGAGCCCCGCGATGTGCGCGGTGTCGGCCACTAAATACGCGCCGACCGAATCGGCTATCTCGCGAAAGCGTTTAAAGTCGATGATGCGCGGGTAGGCGCTGGCGCCCGCGATAATCATTTTGGGCTTGTAAATCCCGGCAAGCTCCGCAACCGCATCGTAATCAATGGTTTCGGTTTTATCGGAAACGCCGTACGGGATAATTTTGTAATTCCGACCCGAAAAATTGACCGGGCTGCCGTGCGAAAGATGACCGCCGTGCGCCAGGTTCATGCCGAGTACCGTATCGCCAATCTCTAAAAGCGCCAAATACACGGCTAAATTAGCATTGACGCCGCTGTGAGGCTGGACATTGGCAAAATTGCACTCAAACAGCTTCTTCGCGCGCTCGATGGCCAAGGTTTCGACCTCGTCGACATATTGACAGCCGCCGTAATACCGCTTGCCGGGATACCCTTCGGCGTATTTGTTGGTCAGGTGAGAGCCGACCGCCGCCATCACGGCGGGAGAAACAAAATTCTCGCTGGCAATCAGCTCGATATTGTCGCGCTGGCGAGCTAATTCGCGCTTTAGCATCGCGGCAAGCTCGGGGTCGACGGATTCTAGGAGTTGTGAGTTAATCATAGGTATTCCTCTAATTGTAAATTGTCAGTTGTCAATAAAAATTCTATCCGTTACCACCGGCACGTATTTTGGGTTTTTGCGCAAGGCACGGTCGATTAAGACGGAAAACCCGATGCCGATTGCCAAAAAGACGACGGCAAATAACAACATGAAATAAGGGCCGAGGGCAAGGCCGGAGAATAAGCCGACAAAAAACAGCGCAAGCGGCAAAAGAAAAAGAACAAGCGACGCGCCGGCAAACGATTGCTCCGGCATTTTGAGTACCACGGTATCACCGGGCGCGCAAGGGCATTCCATAAGAGACGGCAGCACGATGGCCATGTTGTCGCCGAACGCGCACGCCTTGCAGCCCTCGCATTTTGAGGTACGCTTGATTTCAACGTACGCGAGGGACTTTTTTACCTTTTGGACTACTCCGAGTTCTGTCATATTGATAGTTATCAGTTTTCAGTTATCAGTTTTCAGTTTATGCGGACTGAAATGGCAGCTTGAAACACATTATCCATCCATATAACTGAAAACTGTCAACTCTTAAAAATATATTTTGTACTACAAAATATATTTTTTAAGGTCGTGTTTCTTTTTCTCGCTGCCGAGGCGCTCCGAAACGTAAGCGCGGTCGACGGTGACGGCGGTCATCGGGTGGTCGCCGCCCGCGTTATAGCTTAAATCCTCTAAAAGGCGCTCCATAATCGTGTGTAGCCGACGCGCCCCGATGTTCTCCTTGTCCTCGTTCTCGTCCGCCGCGATTTGCGCAATCTCATCAATCGCGTCCTCGGTGAAAACGAGGTCGATGCTGTCCACCTTTAGCAATTCGGTGTATTGCAGCACGATGGCGTTTTCGGGCGTGGTGAGAATCTTTTTAAAGTCGTCCTTTGTAAGGCTTGAAAGCTCCGCAAGTACCGGGAAACGCCCCTGAAGCTCCGGAATCAAATCCGAAAATTCTGCAATGTGGAACGCGCCGGATGCAATAAAAAGCATATAATCGGTTTTTAGTGCGCCGTACTTGGTTTGCACGGTGCTGCCTTCGACGATGGGTAGGATGTCGCGCTGGACGCCCTCGCGCGAGACGTCGGGGCCGGCTGAGCGCGAATTTTTAGCCGCGATTTTATCGATTTCGTCGATAAAAATAATACCGGCCTGTTCGGCGCGCTTTAGCCCCTCGGCGTTGATGGAATCGGGATCGAGGAATTTCTCGCTTTCCTCCACTACCAACACCTTTAAAGCCTCTTTTACCGTCATCTTGCGTTTTTTGCGGCGTTTGGGCATAAAGTTGCCCAAAATTTCGTTCATGTTGATTTCCATGCCGGAGCCTGCAACCATTTCGACGGGTTTCGGCGCGTCTGCCACGTCGATTTCTAAAAGGTGCCCGTCTTCTTTACCTGCACGGACATCCGATAAAATTTGCTCTTTAAGGAGCTTTTCCGGCACGTCCGCATTGGCTTGCTTTTTAACGGAGTATAGCGCTTCGACGATTTTTTTCTCCGCCGCCGTGCGCGCTTTCTCTTCGACCTCCGCCATCTTCTCTTCTTTGACCAGCCTAACGGCGGTTTCGGCCAAATCGCGCACCATAGACTCTACGTCGCGCCCCACATAGCCGACCTCGGTGAATTTAGTCGCCTCAACTTTTATAAAGGGAGCCTTGACGATTTTTGCCAATCGGCGGGCGATTTCGGTCTTGCCTACGCCCGTAGGGCCTTTCATAATGATGTTCTTCGGCGTGACCTCGTCGCGCAGCGTTTCTGTCAACTGCGAGCGGCGGTAACGGTTACGCAAAGCGACCGCAACCGCTTTTTTAGCTTGCGTCTGGCCGATGATATAGCGGTCGAGTTCCGCTACGATTTGTTTGGGTGTAAGCTCCATGGTTTTTAAATCTCCTCAATCACGATATTTCCGTTTGTAAACACACAAATATCCGCCGCGATTTTCATGGCTTTTTCAGCGATTTCGCGGGCAGTGAACGCGGTGTTTTCGCTTAAAGCTTTGGCGGCGGCAAGTGCGTAAAAGCCGCCCGAGCCGATGGCGCAGATGCCGTTTTCGGGCTCTATCACATCGCCGGTGCCCGAAACGATGAGTAAATCTTGGGCATCGGCTACAATCAGCATCGCCTCTAATCGCCGCAGCGCTTTATCGCTGCGCCAAAGCTGGGCGAGCTCCACCGCACTGCGCATGAGTGAGCCTGAGTACTTATTCAGCATTTCCTCAAAGCGCTCGCACAAGGTAAACGCGTCGGCAACGGAGCCCGCAAAACCCGTGACGACCTTGCCGTTATAAAGCCGCCGCACCTTAACGGCGTTGCCTTTCATGATGATACTTTGTGATTGGGTGACCTGTCCATCGCCCGCCACAACGGTTTTACCGTCCTTTTTGACCGCAACGATGGTAGTGCCGTGAATGTCTTGCATGGGTGGAAACCTCCGGTTTCAGTGAAAAATGAAAACTTAAAAGTGAAAAGTGATAGATAATTGGTTTTTTTCCTTTCCAACCACCCTATTATACAATAAACAAATTTAAAAGTCAAAACGATTTAGGTTAGAATTTAATGAGAATTCTGTCGATACGCAAGGAGTCTAGGGAAGTTGTCAGGGGGACGGAGGTATTTTGACCACAAGCACTGTTAGTGGTCAAAATACCTCCGTCCCCCTGACAACCCGGCAACATATCCATCTTTTAAGCACCTCTAAGCTCCGCTCCGAGAGAGCTTTGTGACGCAAGGCTTTGTCGCGGATATTAAGCGGGGGCAACAGGCCGAAGTTAGAGTTCATGGGCTGAAAATTGGGATTTGGCGTCGTTAAGTAGCGCGTGAGTGAGCCGAGGATGGTTTCGTCGGGAATAGAAAGGGAATGGGGGATGGGGGATGGGGGATGGGGATAAGGATTTAGTTCTCTAGAATTGTAGGACGGGGGCTTGACCCCGCCGACTTGATGTCCAATGCCGTTTGCGGCGGGGGCAAGCCCCCGCCCTACATTACCATCCTCTTCACAATCCACAATCCACAATTCATAAATTCAATAGCGGCGTACATCCCCGCCAAAAGCCCGCTGGCCGCACTCTCAACGTACCCCTCCACGCCGGAAAGCTGTCCGGCGATAAAGAGGTGCGGGGTGGAAGTTACCTGGAAGCGGCGGTTGAGGATGTTGGGTGCGTTTAGGAACGTGTTGCGGTGCATCACGCCGTAACGCAAAAATTCGGCGTTTTTGAGGGCGGGAATCATCCCGAACACGCGCCGCTGCTCCGGGAATTTTAGGTTGGTCTGAAATCCGACCAGGTTAAACATCTCCCCCGCCGCGTTTTCCTTGCGCAGTTGCACGACGGCAAACGGACGTTTTCCGGTGGCGGGGTCGATTAAACCGACGGGTTTTAAGGGACCGAAGCGCAAAGTGTCGCGCCCGCGCGCGGCCATGGCCTCGATTGGCATACAACCCTCAAAGGTGACAATTCGGGATTCGGGATTCGGAGTTCGGGATTCGTAAGTAGTTTGGAACGCTTCGTATGGGGGATGGGAGGCAGAAGAAAGAGCTGTCAAGGGGTCAGGCTTACTGACAGCGGAATAACCTTGATTCATAGGGTTATCATTTTCGTTTTGCGGGCTGCTAGCGTCGCTGTCAGTAAGCCTGACCCCGTGACAGCTTTTATGACCGGTATCAAACTCCTTGAGCGGGGCGCGTTCGGCTTTTATTAGGGCGTCAACGAATGCGTAATACTCTTCTTGCGTGAGTGGACAATTAAGATAGTCGCCGTCATTGTAGAGTTCCGTAGGGGGCGCATGCTTCCCGAGCGACCCACCGTCACAAACCTTTTTCATAAGGTGCGGGTCGCCGGGGACGGCGACCCCTACTATTCCTACAAAATCCATCCGACATTCCTCACTCCTCACTCCTAATTCCTCATTCTCCCTGACCCCTGACCCCTGACCCCTGACCCCTGTTTTCCCGTAGCGGCTGGCAAAAAACGCTTTGCCCATATCGATGCTCTCAAAGCTGACAATCGGGGCGGCGGCATCGTAAAAAGAGAGGTTGCCCTCGAATTTTTCGGCCAATTCTTCGGCGAGCTTTCCAAGGGTGAGGGGGCCCGTGGCGACAATGGTTATGCCGCCTTGTGGGATTTTATCAACGGTTTCGTGCACGACGGTGATGAGGGGGTTGTCGTGCATCGCCGCCGTGACGGTTTTGGCAAACATTTCCCTATCTACCGCCAGCGCCCCGCCCGCCGGGATACGGCACTGCTCGGCGCAACGCAAAATAAGGCTGTCTAAAAGCCGCAATTCTTCTTTGAGCAGCCCGTGCGCGGTAAAAGGGTCGGTGGACTTTAGCGAATTAGAGCAAACTAATTCCGCAAACTCGTTTGACTTGTGCGCCGCGCTTTTTTGTCCGGGCTTTGCCTCGTAAAGCGTGACCGAAATGCCGCGCTTAGCGATTTGGTACGCCGCCTCGCAACCGGCAAGCCCCGCGCCGATGACGGTTACGCTTTGCATTTATACTTGCACGCCTTAGACCCGCACACCTTAAAATTGCCGTCCGCTAACGTCTTTTGAACGGTGAAGGAACCGCAATCGGGGCATTTTTCGGCTAAAACCGGAGCCGCTGATGTGAAGCGGCAGTCCGGATAGCCTGTGCAGCCGTAAAACGAGCTGGCGCGCATCGTGATTTTTTTAAGCGGCTTTTGGCACTCCGGACAATTTCCAGGCGGGATGTCGGCGGAAGGTTCAAGGTTTTTGAGGTTTTTGCATTTGGGGTAGCCGCTGCAGCCGTAGAACGGGCCTAATTTGCCGTTGCGCAGCACCATTTCCTTGCCGCATTTATCGCATTTTATGCCGGTGGGAGGAGGGGAATTAGGAATTAGGAGTGAGGAATTAGGAATGT
>WQYM01000054.1 GCA_009781235.1 Bacillota bacterium | reverse complement strand
TTTTCTTGGCCCCCCAAAAGGGGGGGGGGGGGGGAGGTGGGGGGGGAGGAAAGGGGGGAAGGAGGGGGGGGGGAAGGGGGGGGGGGGGGGGGGGGGGGGGGAAGGGAGGGATAAACGGATGAGTGATTGTCTTATCTTACCCTATCATAACATATAGACGTAAAAAGTGATAAAAATTTTCACCGGAAATGAAAAATATTTTTTCGGGGTTCGGGGTTCGGGATTCGGGATTCGGGGTTCGGAATGGGTTACGTTCTTTCCCGTAGGGGCGAGGCGTGCCTCGCCCAAAATCGCCCGGAATGAACAAAAACTACCGGGGGGAGGTGTCGGGCAGGACGCTCCGTCATCCTGAGCGAAGCGCAGCGGAGCCGAAGGACCCCCACCTTATCATTCCCGGGGAGAGGTGTCGGGGGGACGGGGACGTTGATTGCCCTGTGAGGGCAACCCTACGGGCACTTCGCGCTGTGCGCTCGTGTCACCGTAAACCCGTCCCCGGCAGAGCCGTAACAAAACTCTGCCGATAACCCGCCAGCGTCGCAGTCCTCTGCGACCCGCACTGTATGAACGATGTCGGTTCCTCGGGTCGATGTGGGCATCGACCCCTACGGGGAATCGGCAACCATTCTCATCCACCACTTTTCACTTTTCACCGCGCAAGCTATGCTTGCGCGCTCATCCGCAATTCCTAATTCCTAATTCCTAATTCGGGCGGATGCCATCCGCCCCTACTTCATTCGGGCGGATGCCATCCGCCCCTACTTCCCCTGCCACGGCACCGGTTCCTCCGACACACCCGTGTAAAACTCCTTTATGAGCCGCAGCATCTGCTCGTTTAAATACTCTACCACATATGCGCCGGTGGTCGGCTTGATTTTTGCGCCGCCGATGCCGGAATCGGCCGTCAAAAAGGTGTATGTGCCACCCGTCAGCATCGCCTCGCTGCGCAATAAAAACTCCGTTTCCTTATCAATGCCGGATGATGCAACCGGAATTAGGCGAATCCCTAACTCCGCCGCCTTTAAAATACTCTCGCGAAATAACGCGATATTCTCGGGTCTGTCGTGCGGCGGCGCGTCGAGTACATGGAACACAAGCTTAGTGGTATTGCCGTCCGACCAGTTTTTTGAGACCATCTCACTTAAAGCAATGTCCACCGCCTCCGGAAAATCCCCGCCGCCGCTCGCGGTCACGGTGTTGATTACCGCCTGCTGCGCCGCTAAATCGGTAGTAAAATCGTAGTACCGTGTCACGTATACGTCGCCTATGTCCTTGTAAAGCAGCAGCGCAAGCCTAATTACCGCGCCCGTAGCCTCGACCGCCCGCTCAATCACGTCAACCATTTCGGCTTTTAGGTAGGCGATCTCATCCCCCATCGAACCCGTGGTGTCGATGACGAACATGAGCTCGATGGCCGCCTTTTTTGCGGTGAAGTCCTCTAATTCCATGGTGATGGTGTTTACAAGGCCGTTAGATGCGGGCGGAATATCAACCGCCCCTGCGGTATTGCCGTTGCCGGGGAGATTTGCTGCCGTCGATACAAAATCCGGGTCAAAAATGATGTTGGCGGCGCTCCGGTAACCGGCGCTTTCGGCGACGACGCGGAAGTTTTGCGGCTCGGTCGCCGGAAAAAGATACGCGTTTCCGGCGGCGTCGGACACGGCGGAATAAAGCAGCGTGCCATCGTCTGCGAATAGCTGAACTTTTGCGCCCTGCACCGGCCTACCCTTTGAGACAATGTTGACGGGAATCATGTTGCGCGTCTCAAGGCCCCATTTTTCGGGCAATCCGTAAAACACGCTTTGGGTCTTGGCTTGCTCGTCGAGTTCAAACAGCGTTTTCCAAAAATCGTGGTTGCGTAGATCGTTCCACTCGCCCGCCGTCAATTGCCCGGGCTTTTTTACCGGTTTTGCGGGAGGAGCCGGGGGCACGGGCGCAACCGGCTCCGAAACGGAACCTTCGCCGCCCGCAAAACCGGACGGGCCGAAGATTTCCGTGACGTATTCGCTGTCCGGCGCTACCATGTCGGATTCCCCCGGCATAGTGGGCATCGGCGGGCCGGATTCGTCGTAGTCGGAAAGGGCGTCTAACAGCTCCTCTAGCATGGAATGATGCTCTTCCAAAACCTCACGGTCAAGAGAACTCACCGCAGACGAATCCTTATCTGCCGTCCCGCCCGACCCCTTTGGACCGGGCGCGGTGCTTTGATAGCCGTCCGCCCTTACGGAGGAATTGTACCAGCCGTCTGAGCCGAAGGTGCGGGTATTCTCCCCAAGTGCCGGATTTTCGGTTTTTCCGCCCGGCATGCTTGCACAGGACGCAAAAAAACACGCGGCAAAGGTGAGAATCAGCGCGTAAAGCAGAACATTTTTAACTTTTTTCATATAAAAACCTCGTTTTAATGTTTCTACCTATAAAACGATTGAGAGGGCAAAAATCTTACACGTTTTTAAAAATATTTTTATGTAATGTATGTAAATTGTTTGGATAATTTTACATCAGTGTTTTTTTGAGTGCAAAAACCACAATTAACTGTCTAATAACTCCTCATAAGAAACGTCAAACAGAACCGCCATTTTCCGAATCGCTTCTATGTTGGGCTCTGTATTTCCGTTCTCCCAATCGCTGATAGCTCTTTGAGAATAACCTAATTTTTCTCCAAGCTGTTTTTGACTCAACCTGTTGTCAAGACGTAATCTTAAAATTACTTTTGCTATTCCCTGTTTCACGCCTATATTTTTAGCGGAAACCGCGCTAAAAATGTTGACTTAGCGGATTTTCCGCTGTATCATTAAAAGCAGAGAGGTGCCTCCTATCATGGACGAAAGAATTTTTGAAGCTGTCGCAAAAAAATACGGCGTAAGCTCCGACGATCTAAAAAGGGATATACGAACTGCAATCGAAGCGGCTTATGAAAATCCAAACCCCGAGGCCAATAAGGTGCCGCGTAAAGGCGCCATCCCAACGGTTGATGAAATCATGGAATATGCCTCAAAAAAATTGCGCACTAAAAACGCTGATTCTACCCGCCGTAGCCGTCGTATTTGAACGTAAACTTTACTTTTGCGGCGGATTCGGCGACCAAGCGCAAGCTGTACGTGCCCGCTTCCAGCGTCAACGTGACGGGGCCGGCCGTAAAACCCTCGCACACCTTATAAACCTTTTTGTCTTTGACGAGCACGATTTTGCAGCGCCCGCCCTCTAAGGTTAGCGTTAAATCAAACTCCGGGTCTTTTGGAATCTTAATGTCTTTAATGCGCTTTACGCCGTTCGCCTTATTTGCCGACAGCGAATAGGATGAGAGGAGCTTGCTCTCGACGGAATAAGTCGACGAAAATGAGCTTGACTTTGCGATAGCGTCATCGTCGTCATAGCCCTTAAACTCCCCGCACGCCGCAAAACAGAGACAAATTACGGCGGCAAGGGTTAGTAATACAACCGACTTAATTTTTTTCATAATGTTCCTTATGCATTATCGCCTCTATCGCGATAATCGCTCACTTACTGTTCCGCTTACTTGTAACCGCGACGATAGCAATAATCAATCCGACTACGGTTCCAATAGCACCGCCGATTAACGCACCTATCAACGTACTCTTTACCTCCCTTCATCCTTGAATCTTCTCCGGCTTTTCATTTTTCTCTTTTCACTCCGAATCCGATTCGCCTTCCGCGCTAATCTCCTCCGCTTCCGGCGGCGTTACCGCGACGCAGACTACCTTGCCCTGGTCTTTTAGGCGCATCATGCGCACCCCTTGCGTGTCGCGGGAGATTTTAGAAACCTCTTTTGCCTTTAGGCGGATGATGATGCCGTTGTCGGCGATAATCATGATGTCGTTTTCGGGGTCGATGAGCTTTAAGTTGACCAAATCCCCTGTTTTATCGTTAAAGTGGCCGGCCTTGACGCCCTTGCCGGCGCGGCTTTGAAGCCTGTAATCCTCTAAATCGCTGCGTTTGCCGTACCCGTGCTCCGAGATCGTCAGCACCTCAAAGCCGTCCTGCACCACCGTCATGTCCACCACGTAATCGTCGGGTTCATTCTTGCCGCCTTTTACGTTCATAGACCTTACGCCTTGGCTGCCGCGGCCCGTTTTACGCACGTTTTCTTCGCTGAATCGGATGCACTTGCCCTTGCGGCTGGCTAGTAGTATCTCGTCGCGGCCACAGGTGTATTGGACGGAGATTAATTCGTCGCCATCTAATAATGTGATCGCGATTTTGCCTACCTTGCGGATTGACGCAAATTCGGATAAAGCCGTCTTTTTAATCAGCCCCTGCCGCGTCGCCATCATCAAATTGCCGCGCTCGTAGCCGTCCTCTTTAATCGGGATGACCGCCGTCACCTTCTCGTTTTCTTTCAGTTGTAAGAGGTTGACAATCGCCCGGCCGCGCGCGGTGCGCTCAAACTCCGGCACCTCGTACGCTTTGACCGCATACACCCTGCCCATGTTGGTAAAGAACATCAAATCGTCGTGCGTGTTGGTGACAAACATTTTCTCGACGAAATCCTCTTCTTTCGGCCGGTGTGCGGTGACTCCCCTGCCGCCGCGACGTTGGGCCTTGTATTCGGTGGTCGGCAGGCGTTTTACGTACCCGTAGTGCGTCATAGAGATTACCACGTCCTCGCGCTCGATTAAATCGCCGATGTCGATTTCGTCATAGTCGATGCAAAGCTCGGTGCGGCGCGGCGTGTGGTATTTTTCCTTTATCTCGTTTAATTCGGTTTTTACGATGTTTAAGATTTTTTCCGGGCTCGCCAAAATGCCCTTAAGCTCCCCGATCAGCGCTTTTAGCTCCTCGAGCTCCTGCTTTAACGCTTCAACCTCTAACGAAGTCAGCCGCTGCAGCCGCATTTCGAGTATCGCGTTTGCCTGCTTGTCGGTGAGGACGAACTCGCTTTGCAGCCGCTCGGACGCCTCGAACTTGTCGCGCGAGCCTTTTATGATTTTAATGACCTTGTCGATGTTGGCAAGCGCTTTAACGAGCCCCTCGACAATATGGCAGCGCTCCTCCGCCTTCTCTAAATCGTATTTCGTGCGGCGCACCACGATTTCCTTTTGGTGCTCTAGGTAATAGTACAGCATCTCTTTTAGGTTTAGGATTTTGGGCTCGCCGTTCACTAAAGAAAGGAAAATGATGCCGTTGGAAATCTGCAAATTGGTGTGCTTATATAGCGTATTTAATACGACCTGGGCTTGGGCGTCCCTTTTAACCTCGATGACGACGCGCATCCCCTCGCGGTCGGATTCCTCTTTGACGTCGCTAATGCCCTCGATGCGCTTGTCTTTAACCAAATTCGCAATGGTTTCAATGAGTTCGGCCTTATTGACCTGATACGGTAGCTCCGTAACGACGATGCGGCTGCGCGTCTCGCCGCCCTCGCCGCGCGGCTGGTATTCCTCGATGGCAGCTTTAGCGCGGATAATCACGCCGCCCCGGCCCGTGCGGTAGGCGTGGCGGATGTTCATACGGCCCATAATCACGCCGCCCGTGGGGTAATCCGGCGCGGGCACGAACTTGCACAGTTCGTCCACCGTGATGTCGGGGTTGTCGATTAAAGCGTCCACCGCCTCAATCACCTCCCCCAAATTATGCGGCGGGATATTGGTCGCCATGCCGACCGCGATTCCGTCGGAGCCGTTGACCAGCAAGTTCGGGAAGCGCGAGGGTAAAATCGTCGGCTGCTCTAACGTATCGTCAAAATTAGGATACCAATCCACCGTCTCCTTGTCGATGTCGCGCAGCATCTCGCCCGCGATCTTAGATAGGCGCGCCTCGGTGTAACGCATGGCCGCCGGCGGGTCGTTATCCACCGAGCCGAAGTTCCCTTGCCCGTCAATCAGCGGGCAGCGGATCGAAAACTTCTGCGCCATGCGGACAAGCGCCATGTATACGGAGCTGTCGCCGTGCGGGTGGTATTTGCCCAGCACGTCGCCGACGATACGCGCGCACTTTTTGTGCGGCTTGTCGTTATGCAGCCCCATGTCGTGCATCGCGTATAAAATGCGCCGGTGCACGGGCTTTAGGCCGTCGCGCACATCGGGGATGGCGCGCGAAACGTTGACCGCCATCGCGTACGCGATGAACGATTTTTGCATTTCTTCTTTCAGCGGGCGCTTAATGAACTTTGTGTTGTCGCCGCCGATTTTTTTGAACTCTTCGTCGCTAATTTTTCTTTTAGATGCCATGGGATACTCCTTTTAGGGAATGCAGTAATGCAACAATGCAATAATGCAGTAATTATGGATGAGAATTGATTTGTACTATTTTATTTCCGGTTCAATCGTAGCTGCTTCGGTTGATCGGCGTTTTTTGACAAGAACCGTGATTAGGGCGGTAAAAAATATGACGTAGAAAATGAGAATAATAACCGGGCAG
The DNA here is from genome assembly GCA_009781235.1 of Bacillota bacterium. GTDB lineage: Bacteria > Bacillota > Clostridia > Christensenellales > Pumilibacteraceae > WRAP01. Next base: position 8,171 of record WQYM01000054.1, on the reverse strand, counting down.
AGGAAGAAAAAAACGGCTTCGACCCGATAACCAAGCCATGTCGGGAAGATTTGCCGGGCGCCGAAGCCGAAAACCCAAAAAGCGGCGCAAAACACAAAGTAAGAAATAGTGAGGGTCGTTTTGACGGCCGGATGCAGCTTGGTGCGCGCCGTCTTAAAGCCGCCGTACACCGCAAAGCCGAGGGAGAAAGATAAGGCGGAGAGGAAGATAATCGTCGAAAGTTCCCACCAAGGGCTTTCGCTGGACCCGGGGAATAAGAAACCAAGCGGAAGCAGGCAATGGGCGACGGCCAAAATCACGGATAAAAAAATGAGGTCGGGCTTATGAAAGGTTGTATGCAAGGCTTTACGCAAACCCCGCGCAAACCGCCTTTCAATCCGGTTTGCCTTGACGGCGGCGATGCCCGCCGCGTCTTTGCCGGCCGTTTTCTTCTTCTCGGAGTCCCTGCGAAGCACGAATACGAGGGTTACAGGGTAAAAAATATAAAACATAAGCGGACAAAGGTCGAAAGCAGTGCGAACAACGACAGGAAAAGGCGAGGGCAAATAATACCATTTAGCCCATTGGGGCCTGTAGTCTAACCCAAGCAAGCCGGGCAGACAATCCAGCAATGCGTACAACAAATACAGCGAGTACAACATAAACGCAAGCAGCGAAAAGACGTTGACAAGCAAAATTAATTTGCCGCGTTTTTTGCCCCATAGCTGTATATTCAGCCGCACGGCCTTATAGACGGTGAACGACAGGCCGGAAAAACCGAAAACGAGCGACGCGACGAATGCGGGGTCGTGAATATTGTGTTGTATGAGCCACAGTACGGCGCTCACAAAAACCACCGCGCTCAAAACGATTATGTCGGCTTTGGTGAATACCGGGGTTGCAAATTTTTGGTTGAGGGCTGATTGTCCCAAAAATGGCTCTCCTTAACAATTCTTTAACCTTATAGTCCGCGCCCATCCTCAAACTCTTGAATCCATTCCGCTAATTTGGCTTGAAGCAGCGTCTTATCGGGTAAATATAAGCGGTATTCTGAAGCATATATTTTACTGTTTTCGGGCAACGTGAGTTTTACGATTCCGTCGGCTTTTTTCTTACAAAGCAGGATGCCGACCGACGGTTTTTCAAAATCCTGTTTTACGTAGCGGTCAAAGTAATTGACGTACATTTGCATTTGGCCTAAGTCTTGGTGCTTCAACTCCTCGGTTTTTAGGTCAATCAAAACGTAGCATTGAAGCAAGCGGTTATAGAGCACAAGGTCAACAAAAAACGACTGTTCTTCAAATGAAAAGCGTTTTTGTCTTGCTTCAAACAAAAAGCCTTTGCCGAGTTCTAGCAAAAAGTCTTGCAGCTTTGTGATGATGGCGGTTTCTAATTCCGTTTCCGAGAATGCCGCGCGCTCGGCCATACCTAAAAACTCAAGCACCAACGGGTTTTTCAGCATGTCGCGGGGTTTTTCTACCGTTTGCCCCTCGTTAGCAAGCCGCATCACCTCGTTTTTATCGCGGGATAGTGCGAGTCTCTCGCACAGGCTGCTGTGGTACTGCCGCTTTAGTTGCTCGACCGTCCACCCGCCGCGCTCCGATTCGATTTCGTAAAAGCGGCGTTCGTCCGCGTTTTCTATCCGCATAAGCACGGTGTAGTGCGTCCAACCGAGCGTGAAAAATTTTGCGGCTTGCTGTATTGATTCATGACTTCTGAATTCAGCAGTTGATAACTGCTGAATTGGGGTCACTGCCGTGCTGTTAAATTCAGCAGATGACATCTGCTGAATTGCGAATCGCTCAGTTGACAACTGCCCGATTGCCGAACGCGCAGCGCCTGTCTCTTTTTGCAGCCGTTCGGAATAGGCATTATAGAAAAACCGCGCATTGCGTAGATTCGTTTCGGAAAAGCCTCTATTAAACTTATCCGTCAGATATTTTGAAAGCTCGGCAATTAACTCTTTCCCGTACTCCGCGCGCGCTTTCCCTTCCTGCTCCTTTTCGACAATCATGCGCCCGATTTCAAAATAGGTTACGCACATCGATAAATCCGCAGTCCTGCCGACAAACTTGCGTGCGTCCGCGATTACCGAAGCCACGCGGTCAAAAAAGCCGCCCGCGCCGGGGTTCGCATCCATCGCTTTGCTTAAAAGCGGAGGCTTATTCACTTGTTTTTTTGTCGCCATTCAGATGTTGTCCCAATTTTTATCCTTCACTCCGTCATTATTGCATTATTGCATTATTGCATTACTGCATTAAATGTCTAGGTCCGCCACCAGCTTCGCATTTTCCTCGATAAACTTGCGCCTTAGTTCCGGCATGTCGCCCATTAAAATGGTGAAGGTTTCGTCCGCCTCAAAGGCGTCGTCCATCGTGACCTGCAAAAGGGTGCGGTGCGCGGGGTCCATCGTGGTGGACCAAAGCTGCTCCTCGTTCATTTCTCCTAAGCCCTTGTAGCGCTGCACGTCGCAGCCCTTGCGGCCGAGCTTATTTAAAATGTCGTTCATTTCCTTGTCCGTATAGCAGTAGTGGTCTTGCTTGGACTTAGAAATTTTATACAGCGGGGGCTGGGCGATGTACACGCGGCCCGCCTCCACAATCGGACGCATGTAACGGAAGAAAAACGTCAGCAGCAAAATGCGGATATGGCTGCCGTCCACGTCGGCGTCGGTCATGCAGATGATTTTGTGGTAGCGTAATTTGTTCTCGTCAAAATCCTCTCCGATGCCGCAGCCTAAAGCCGTAATCATCGCCTTAATTTCGGCGTTCTCTAAGACCTTGGCCAACCGCGCCTTTTCGACGTTGAGGATTTTACCGCGCAGCGGCAGAATCGCCTGAAAGCGCCGATCCCTCCCTTGCTTTGCCGTGCCGCCCGCCGAATCCCCCTCTACGATGTAAATTTCGCAGTGCGAGGGGTCGCGGTCAGTGCAGTCCGCCAGTTTGCCCGGTAGCGTAGTGGATTCCAAAAAGCCCTTGCGGCGCGTCAGCTCGCGGGCATTGCGGGCGGCGTCCCTCGCCCGCTGCGCCATAATCGCCTTTAAAACAAGCTCCTTGGTCTTAGACGGGTTTTCCTCTAAATACGTGCCCAAGCCCTCTTGCATCGCTTTTTCCACATAGCCGCGCATTTCAGAATTACCGAGTTTCGTTTTGGTTTGACCCTCAAATTGCGGGTTCATGAGCTTGACGCTGACGATGGCGGTTAAGCCCTCGCGCACGTCCTCACCCGACAATTTCTCGTCTTCCTTTATAATGTTTTGGCGGTGCGCGTAATCGTTGATGACCTTGGTTAAGCCGTTCCTAAAGCCGATTAAATGCGTTCCGCCCTCCTCGGTGTTGATATTGTTGGCGTAGGCGTAGATGATCTCATTATAGCTGTCGTTGTATTGCATCGCCACCTCGACCTCGGCGTCCTTGTACTTTTGCCAAAAATACACGCCCGTCGGGAAAAGCGTCTCGCGCGAACGGTTTAGATAATCCACAAAATCCAAAATGCCGCCGTCGAATTTAAACGTCTCCTCTTTTTCTTGGCCCTTGCGCTTATCTACAAGCTTAATTTTAAGGCTCTTGTTTAAATACGCGACCTCGCGGAGGCGCGTGCGCAAAAAATCGTAGGAAAAATCGGTGGTTTCAAAAATCTGGGAATCCGGACAGAAGGTAATCTTGGTGCCCGTCACCTTGGATTTTCCGGCCTCGGCGAGCGCGCGCATCGGCACGCCGCGGGCGTACTTTTGACGGTACGTTTTACCGTCCTTGTACACCTCGACCTCGAGCCACTCGGAGAGCGCGTTAACCACCGAAAGGCCGACCCCGTGCAGCCCGCCCGACACCTTGTACCCGCCGCCGCCGAACTTTCCACCCGCGTGCAGTTTGGTTAAAACCAACTCAACCGCCGAAACGCCGGCTTTTGGGTGGATGTCGACGGGGATACCGCGGCCGTTGTCGGTCACCGCGCACGAGCCGTCCTTTTGAATCACGACCTCAATCTCGTCGCAGTAGCCCGCCAGCGCTTCGTCCACGCTGTTGTCCACAATCTCGACGACGAGGTGATGTAAGCCCCGCTCGTCCGTCGAGCCGATGTACATACCGGGACGTTTGCGTACGGGGTCTAAGCCCTCCAACACCTGAATGTCTACTGCCTCGTAATGAAGCTCGTCGGATACGTTCTTTTTTGCCATAAATGCTCCCTTTAGTGCAGTAGTGCAGTAGCGCAATAGTGCAGTAGTTATGGTTAAAAATGCGACAGCACCGCAGTGCAACACAGCGCACGCAGTTACGAACATTTTTTAAAAAATATCCATCACTGCTACACTACTGCACTACTGAACTATTGCACTACAATTGTATCACAAAAAGCCCCAAAAACAAAGCGTTTTAAGGACTTAATGCAAAAATATTTTTTCTATGTTTTTAAACTATCGCGTTTTAACGCCTTTTAAGGGGGTAAAACGGCGCGAAAAAAGGCGGATAGGGTGAAAGGAGCGGGTTTCAATGCACAATGTCAATGCGTAATGCTCAATGATGGAAAATTCCGACATTGAGCATTGAACACTTAAAACGATAGACACAGGTTTTTTGCCAATAAATCGACTAAAGCTTTTTCTTCATGACTATTTTCTATCCCCGCCGCCATCTGCACTGCCTTCATCTCTCCACTTTTCAGGGTTGTTGCAAGCCCTCGCTACGCTTACGCCCTGAGCCACGCTAGACTTGGTTACTGTCTGCATCAGTTCAATAAAGTCGTTAAATGCTTCTACCGTATAAAAAGTTACAATGTTGAACGGCGAAAAATAACTCATCGTGATTGAGTATTTATCAGAATCAAAGTCAAGTCCTATTTCATTTAGAAAAGTAGTGTTGATTGTTGTGTGAAATCTTTGTGAATTTTCTCTATGAACGAGCATATCAGTTATTCTGTCCTGCGAATTAGCGAACGGCACCCAAAGATGTAAGTGCGTATCCAAAACAACCCAAACCTGTATCGGTCTGCTTGCCCAGTCATCACAAGTGCACTCCGACCCAAAATTTACAAATTTGTTTGCACTTGTCGGAGGCGTATCCGCTCTGCTAATAACGTTTGTAGTCGCGTTGATAGACATATGGGTCGGAGTAAAGCTTTTTGGTACAGGGAAACCTATTGTCAAAGATATGCCCAGCGATATTGCTTCATCATCGTCAAAAATAGTTCTTGTAATATCTACCGCTCCACTCTCACAAATGCCTGTTTTACTAATGCCGGTTGTCAAGACGCCTTCCGTCATTGACACTAAAACTAAATTACAATTTGCAAAGAAAAATTCCGAATAAGCCTCCAGCATTTCTTCAACAGCCGTATCCCCCCATGCCCCAAGCACTCCCAAGAATGCCGGGCTATTTACTCTGTTAGCAAACTCCACCAATGCAGAGCGCTCACTCATCCAAATGATAGAATATTCAATCCAGTTGCCTCTATCGGATAGCTGATGCCAAATTTTTAGGTTATCAATATCATCTAGCCCTTCTGCTCTCCAAAAGTCAACCCCTATTCTTGTTGCTCCAAAAATCGCGATATTGCCTCCGCCTGCTCCGTACGGGTCAGAATCGGGAAGATTTGCAATCTCGGCATTTTCGGGCTTGCAGTCCGCGCACTCGCAACAATTTGCATGACTTTGCAATTCGCAGTCCGTACACATACAATCCGTTTCGTGCGCATTGCCGGACGGCCTGCACGTTGCACATTCGCAGCTTTCACCATGATTGTCTAGCGTATTGATGGGGAGCGTACACGCAAACAATGAGAACGCCATAAGCAGCATTACCATGATGGTAACAAGTTTAATTGTTTTTTTCATGTTGCTTTTACTCCTTTTGGGGTCTCGATTTGATTGTCAACTTGTATAAACGTAAAATGTTTGAGTTTTTTCACCAAAATCAAAGCATTTTATGAGTTTTGACGCCTCTTACATATAAAACGATTGAGAGAGCAAAAATCTTACACGTTTTTGAAAATATTTTTATGTAAGTTATGGCAAATGTGAACAATTATTGCCAATCAACAAAACAACATCTTTAATGAGGACGGTCGCCAATTATTTGCGCTTAATGGGAAGTCCGCCTACTCTCACGGGGCGGGCACGAATATATTCATGCCGTCGCCGCCGACGTACAGGGGCAATACGCCGTCCCATTTTTCTAAATAGGCTATGACCTGCAGGTATTCTTTAATCAGTTCGTTGACGCGGATGGGGTCGCCGGCGGTGGATGTGTCGATGGTTACCGTTAAGCACTCCACCTCCTCCCACACCGTTTTTGGCTGCATCTCCACCTTACCCGTTACGGGATCGTAAACGGGCTCCGTGACGGCGACCCATTCGCCGTCCTCTTCGGCATCCTCGTCCTCATTCTCCACCCACTCCATCACGTACACCTGGCGCCATTCGGTGCCCTTAGTTTCGACGATGGTACACCCGAGCATACGCGCCACCTCAATCGTCTTGGCCTTAATCGCGTCCGCCGCGCCCTTTGCCACGGCGCGCTCGGCGTCCGCCCGACCGGTCGCCGCCGCCAACGCTTTTTGGGCGTCTAAGCGCGCAACCTCTAAATCCTGCTGCGCCTTTATTATCGCCTTCTCTTTTTCCGCCTCGGCGCGGATTACGTCCTGCTGGGCGACCATTTTTTGCTCGACGGCGTTTTCAAACGCGGCGGAAAACGCCATATCCACCAGCATGACGTTCTCGATGCTGATGTAATACTGCGACTCAATATCTTTGATGGACGCAAACATGTCGGCTGAAAGCACGCCGCGCGTCTCGATGAGCTCCATGGCGGTTTTGGCGGAAAGCACGACCTTGGCTTTTTCGATGGCGACCCTTTCAATCCGCGTGGCCAGCGTCTCGAGCGACCCGAAGTCGCGCGCGATGTTCAGCACCTTTTCTCCCATCACCTTAAATTGAACGGTCATCTGAATGCTCATCAGCTGCGCGTCTTTGGTATAGACCTCGTTGTCGATGTTCATCTGCTGCGTTTTTAAATCGTATGTAATAACGTCGGAGCTGACGATGTTGATGAAAAACAGCCCGGGCTGCTTGACCTGCTTCGCCTCGCCCCACACCCGTACGACGGCGACCTCGCCGGTGCGCACGGTATGGAAGCCCGCCGGGATAAAAATCAGCAGCACCATAAATACGGCCGCCAACGCACCCGAAACGACTAATTTTGGCTTTTGCTGCGACAGGCTTTTCCCGCCGGCTTTCTTGCTTTTGGTGTACGCGAGGGCAATGACGGCGATGCAGCCGACAAGACCCGCCAAAAACAAAACGGTAAACAATGCTTGCATGGGTGAGTTCCTCCTTGGGTTGTGTGTGTATCATATAATAGAACAAGGATTTTGTCAATCGTTTAAGCGCTACTGTTGCCGGCTAAGAAAAGCGAGAAAAGCGAAGGGCGAAGAGCGAAGAACGAGGAACGAAGAGCGTCGGATGGATTTGGTGAACGGATACCATTAAAAAACGCTTGGTACAAAAGAAAGAATAGTTTGAACTTACAAACACTTATCCATAGCTATTCACTATTCGTTGTAACGGCAAACAACTCCATCTGCCTCCCTATCCGCTCCTTGACTTGCTTTAAAAAGCCCGGCGGCCCTATCACGCGGACGGACGCGCCGAAACTCAAAATCCGGATTAAGAGTTCAGTTTCATCGGATACATCGTACGAGATTTGGCAGGTGTAAATGTCGCGCTCCGGGTCGTACTCGGTTTTTCGGTCAAAGGACGCAAACTGCAGTAAAAAACGCTCTAAGGCGTTACGCTCTTTAGAGATTTCAACGACAATCGGCGGGTTTATATTCGGTTCGGAAAATAATGCGTCCAATTCCTCCCGCGTAACGCGGTACGGCAAATCCGAGGGGCCAGCCGAAATCACGCGCCCCAAGTTAAGCACCACCTTTTTGAGCTCTTGCGTCGGGGCGTGAAACGCCGCGCACAAAAGCCTGAATTTGTCGTTATATTCGGAATAAACCAACTTGTAAGGGTGATAGGCGCGGGAGGAGCGCCTCATCCCCGCGCGTTCGCTTTCGTACGCAATCGTTATGGGGTAATTGTTTTTGCAGGCTTTTAATATTTCACGGAAGTTGGATACATACGCGGGGTCGCCATAAGTGTCGCCGTCTAAGTGCCTGTCCTGCGCGACAAAATCGTCGGGGCTGAACGCCGG
>WQYM01000053.1 GCA_009781235.1 Bacillota bacterium | reverse complement strand
TGCTTTAGACGGATTGGCGATATACTCGACTCGCGGTAGTTTTCTTTGCAATGATAGAGCATATTAGATTAGAACAACAAACTCATAAAAGCATGGCGCATTACAAACACTTGAGAGCAAAGGAAGGTGGTTCCACTTGAAAAGAGAGAATGACTTAATCGAATTAAAAGCACAAAAAATTGGAGACTTGTCGTCCGACGAATTGACGGACATCACCAAAATAATGTTGGATGCCGACTCTGCGCCGACCGAAAGGGTTTGCGAGTTTCTGCGGCAAGTCCAAAATCCGTACCTATTCAGGGTCGAGGAAATCCCCGTAAAAGTCGTTTTTTCGGAAAACGCGCCCACGATTCAAGAGAGTTTAGCAAAACTTATCAGACTTTCTAACTAAAAGGCTTGCCTTTTTTTCGGAGATATGCTATGATAAATGCGTGTTAAAGACGCCGTAGCATGTCGCCGATTTTTTTGGAGACATAAAATATGGCAAGATTAAGTAAGTACGAGGCATCCTGTGCGGCGCAACTCGTCATGAATAATTCATGGCGGGCTGCGCTGTATGTGCGCCTTTCGCGTGATGACGACGACAAGTTAGAGAGCGAGAGTATCGGCTCACAAAAACTATTACTGGAAGATTTTATCCTGCGGCATCCGGCCATCCACGTCCATGACACCTATATCGATGATGGGTACACCGGTACAAATTTTGAGCGTCCCGATTTTTCTCGCATGATGGAGGACATCCGCGCCCAAAAGGTTACTTGCGTTATCGTCAAAGACCTCTCGCGCTTTGGACGTAACTATGTAGAATCGGGCAAATACTTAGAGACGATTTTTCCGCTCTTAAAAATTCGGTTTATTTCGGTGAACGACGTTATCGACAGTTTTGAAAACCCCGCATCGATGAGCAACGTCATCATTCCGTTCAAAAACGTGATGAACGACGAGTATTGCCGCGATATTTCGACGAAAGTACGCAGTTCACTCAACATCAAGCGCAAGCAAGGTCAATTTATCGGCTCGTTCGCTTCCTACGGCTACTGTAAAGACCCCGCCGACCGCCATCGCTTAATCATCGACGACGAAGCCGCCGAAGTGGTGCGTCTCATATTCAAAAGTTTTGTGGAAGGGAAGAGCATCAACGGCATCGCACGCATTCTTAATGACCTCGGAATCCCGGGGATTGCAGAATACAAAAAGAGCAAGGGACTCAACTACCGTCCCGGCGGTCGCGTAGACACGACGGGCTACTGGTCTGATTTTTCCGTCCGCCGAATCTTGACTAACCGCGTTTACATCGGCGATTTAGTGCAGAAGAAAACCGAAATCGTAAGTTATAAGGTGCAGGTATGCCGCTCCGTTGAACGCGCAAAGCAGATTGTCGTCGAAAACACGCATGAGCCCATCATCGACCGTGAGTTGTTTGATAAGGTGCAATCGCTCCTAACACGCGATACGCGCACGTCTCCGCATAAGGGGGAGTTGTCGCTTTTTGCGGGCTTTATTAAGTGCGCCGACTGCGGTCGCGCTATGCAAAAAAAGAACATCACCCAGCCGAATAAACTTTATAACTATTACGTTTGCTCTACCTATCGCAAGATGACAAACGCCAAATGCACCAAGCATACGGTGCGCAGCGACGCCTTAGAGAAAGCCGTATTCGCCGTCATCCAAAAGTATATCGAAATGGCGGTGGATATGGACGCCCTGATTGAACAAATCAACAACTCACCGGAGCGTTCCGTATCCTCCAACCGGATTGGGCAAGCGATACATTCTGCCGAGCGTGAGAAAGAGAAAATCGCCCGGTACATTACGGAGTTGTATCCGGACTATAAAGAGGGGATTCTAACCAAAGAGCAATACCTTTCCTTTAAGGAAAAGTACGAAGCCCAAACTCTCGGCATCGACACCACGCTACAAAAGTTGCGCGAGGAATTGGAAAGAGAAAAGGGCGGGGTAGACGGCTCCAACACCTTTATCGAAAACTTCAAGCGGTTTCGCAACCTCAGAACGCTGAGTCGGGAAGTGCTGGTGGAACTGGTCAACAACATCTATGTTCACGAAGGCGGCGGACTTGACATTGATTTCCGTTTCCGCGACACCTACGCGCAAGCCCTCGAATACATCGACCTCAACAAGGCGTTGGTGGCTTCCTTAAATGACCTTTCGGCATTGCCCATTCAAACTGCGATATAAGTAGTGAGTTAAGGGGGGAAGTTAAGGGGGTTAGTGGTGAGTTCAATATGGCTGAAAAGGCAAGTTTAAGGTTATTTCGACAAAAATATTGATAGGAAACGGGCTTTATTATTTGACATTCGACTTAAAAGAGGCTAAAATAAGTAGGGAGTTAAGTAGTGAGTTCACCGCCTAAGTGGTGAGTTAAATTCCTAAAAAGCGGAGGTGGCATTATGGCATTGCCAATCAATATTCAAGACTTGATTCATGGCCGAAAGGTCGAAAACGAAAGAATAGAATATAAGAAAGGGTTTAACCCGCTTGACGTTATGCAGACGATGTGCGCTTTCGCCAACGACATCAACAACTGGGGCGGAGGGTACATAATACTCGGAATCGAGGCGATAAGCGGAGTGCCTCAATTCCCGGCGGTCGGCATAGAGAAGGCAGACCAAGACGGAATATATCAAAAAATGCTGGAACTGTCTTTTTTAACGGAGCCGCACTATTCGCCTATGCTGGCTACTGAAACGATAGGCGACAAAGACATAATCGTTATTTGGGCGTTCGGCGGTGATAACCGTCCTTACAAATGCCCGGTTGTTTATGGCAAGAATTCGGATAAAGCCTATTATATCCGTAAAGGTTCAAGTACGGTGAAAGCGGCCGGTATTGATGAGCGCAGATTGTTTGAGGTCAGCGTTAAGACCCCGTACGACGACAGACCGAACCAAAATGCGGATATAGAAACGGATTTAGATATCGAACTCATAAAAGGGTATTTGCGCACGGTTAAAAGCGATTTGCTGAAACAACCTTTATCGCTTAAAGAAATTGCGGACAGAATGCTTATAACCGGTGGCTACAAGGAAAACCCGAAGCCGCTGAATGTTGGGCTTATGTTTTTTAACAGTAACCCCGAAAGGTTCTTCCGGTGCGCAAGAATCGAGGTGGTCGATAAACCTAGTCCGAACGGACAAGGCATGACCGAGAAGATATTCACGGGGCCGCTTGACCGCCAACTTCGTGACGCGCTGCAGTATATCAAAAACTATATCCTCAAAGAGAAAGTTTTCAAAGTCGAAAACCAAGCCGAAGCATTGAGAATATGGAATTATCCGTATTCGTGTATTGAGGAAATTTTAGTCAATGCGGCTTATCACAAAGGCTATGATGTTTCAGAGCCTATTGTTGTAACCATTACGCCCGATAAGATGCAGATTAAGAACTGCCCGGGCCCCGATTTATCAATATCGGACGCGCAGATAAAAGACTATAACATGGTTGCCGACCGTTATAGAAACAGGCGAATCGGCGACTTCCTAAAAGAACTTGAGTTTGTGGAAGGGCGTAACACCGGCATACCGACCGCGCTTGAGAGCCTAAAAGATAACGGTTCCGAGCCTATGACATTTGAAACAAATGCCGATAGAACATATTTTACCGTCACTATCCCGGTTCATAAGTCGTTTTTACCGAAGGGCAGAGAAACACAAAAACGCCGCTCAAGGGATGAGTTGAAACGCGTGATTCTTGTAACGCTCTCCGGCGGCGAAAAATCGGCGGCCGATTTAGCCACGGCTTTAGGCTATACAAAGGTAAGCGGTACTATGGCGGAATTATTGAAAGAGATGATTGCCGGAGGGCAAATAACGTATCTTTATCCCGATAAAGCCAATCATCCAAAGCAGAAGTTTATACTAATCGCAAAAAGCGATGATTGACAAAAAGGGATATGCTTGTGAACAAATTCTGAAAACACCGTTTTCAGAAATACGGGCAACACAGTCCCCTGAAATTCTGCAAACACAGTTTGCAGAATTAGAAGCGCAAAATATCCGCGCCCAACTGCCTGAATTGCTTACGAGAATAAGTTGGCCACATGGACAATGCCGAAAAGGTGCAATTTCTCTTTGCAAATGTCTCTAAAAGGTGCAAAAACCACTTGATTAAAGTGCCGAAAAGGTGCATACTCTGCGCAGAGGGCTTGTTCAAGAGGACTTGACCTTTTATGCGCTCTATGATAGAATACAGTTATGGCAAACAAAAAAGACGAATTTAACGGCAAGTCCATAAGGTCGGTATGGAGTTCCGAAAAATCGGAATGGTTTTTTGCTGCGCTTGACGTGTTATCGGCTTTGGCCGAGCAAGCATCGTATAATCAAGCGCGAAAAAATTGGAACACGTTGAAAGCACGACATAGTCAGTTGTCCTCAAATTGCGGACAACTGAAATTGACGGCGGCGGACGGAAAAAGTTATAACACCGACGTGTTGAATAAAGCGGGCGTTTTGGCGTTGGCCGCACAGCAAAAATATGCAAATTTGGACGCGCTGGTCGAGTGGCTTGCCGCATTTGATAAGGCGGGAAAGGAGTACGTCTTAAAGCATAAGGATGTCGATGTTGTCGAAGTGGAACTTGACAGCACGGGTGTTATTTCGGCATTCGGGCAAGTGTTTTGCGAGGCACATTTGCCCGTGGGAACGGTCGGTAAAACGGGTGTTGACTACACTTGTATCAAAGATTGGTGGAAAGGCCGCGCCATCCCCGCAAGCCGCGAAGGACTGCGGGATTTACTCGACCCCCTCAATATTTCCTTTCCCCAACAACTGCTTGATAAGAGTTTCGGGCTCAGCCTTTCCGACCAATATTGGATTTTCCCTCGCAATGTAGACTTGAGGTGGGCGGACATTAACTTTTTTTACAACCCGTTTTCCGAGGATGTCGGCAATCTATTGTTTAGAAAGTTGGATTGGGAGGGCTTAGATGCCAGCGCGATAAGTCTGTTTTCCCCCGACAACACCTCCGACGGCGTACTCAAGAAAAAGTGGAAAATCATCGACGGCAAGCGGTGCTTGATAAAGGGCGGGAGCAAGCCGTTCAATCAAGAGGTGGCGAACGAGGTTTTGGCGGCGCGTATTTGTAAGCGGTTGGGCATACCGTTTGTTGATTATCGGCTTATGAACATCGACGGCGAATGTTACAGCGTTTGCGAGGACTTTATCAACGGCGACACCGAACTCGTTACCGCGTGGCACATAAAGCAACGAATCAAAAAGGACAACAACACGTCCGATTACGAAAGCCTTATCGCGGCGGCGGAGGATTTAGGCATTCCCGACGTGCGCCGCCGCATCGATATGATGCTTACATTAGATTACATTATCGTCAATACCGACCGCCACTACAATAATTTCGGTTTTGTGCGCGACGCGAACACGCTCGAATGGCTGTCGGTCGCCCCCGTTTACGACAGCGGTACTTCCATGTGGTGCAAAGAGTTTGCCGCGAATATGAATCCCGCCAGTATCCAAATCGAAAGCAAACCGTTCAGAACCAAGCACGACAAGCAAATAAAACTGGTGAAAGATTTTGCATGGTTGAACCTCGATGCTCTGGACGGAATAGAGGATGAGTTTGCGGACATCCTCGCGCAGTCGGTTTCCGACCCGTCGCTGCTTGCCGACAGGAATAAGAAACTGCGTTTGTCGTTAAGAGCGCGGATTGAACTACTGAGAGGGATTGTAAACAAATAAAAGGAAAAGAGCGAGAAGCAGCGGTAAAAAAAGTCCTAACTTTTTTTCAAAAACCTATGGTGTTATATTGACATCTACCCCCGCCGCGCTCGATACCCTGACGACGATGTTTTGCGAAACGGGATTCGGACCGGACGACTTTGATTTGATTTTAACGGGTGATTTGGGAAAGCTGGGTTCCGATATTTTGCGGGATTTGTGCCGCGAGCAAGGGTATAGCTTGGGGCAAAATTACACGGATTGCGGGTGCTTGATTTACGACAGCGGGCAAAAGGTGTATCAAGGCGGCAGCGGTTGCGGGTGCAGTGCGTCGGTGTTTAACGCTTATATCCTTAAAAAGATGGAGGAAGGCTATTATAAGCGCGTCGCGTTTTTGGCGACCGGCGCTCTTATGAGCCCGCAAAGCTGTTATCAAGGCGAAACTATCCCGTGCGTCAGCCACGGCGTGGTGATTGAACGTTAGCTCTTCACTTTTCACTGAAAAAACCGGAGGTTTTTTATGCCCATCCTACAAACCATTTTGACTTTCCTTATCGTATTCGCGGTCGGCGGCAGCATATGCGCCGTCGCGCAAATTTTAATCATCCGCACAAAGCTGACGCCGGCGCGGATATTGGTCATCTTTTTATGCGCCGGAATATTGCTTGAAACAGTCGGCGCGTTCTCCTACATGAGAAGCTTTGCGCACTCGGGCGTAACCGTCCCGATTTTAGGCTTCGGCGCGGCGCTTGCAAAGGGCGCCATCGAGGGCGCCAAGCAATACGGCTTTATGGGCGCGTTCTCGGGCGGTTTGACGGCGACGGCGATGGGCATCGGCGTAGCGGTATTTGCCAGCTTTTTGGTTACGCTTGTCTTTAAGCCAAAGACGAAGTAGTTTTTCTGTATCAGTTGTGGGCAAATCGCGTTTTCTTTTGTCTGCAGACATTCCGATAGCGATTTTTAGATTTCTCTGCATTCGTACCGATGCGCGAAATTTTTCTCGCCGTCGTACAAAAATAGCCGGGTGCGGCCGTCGAATTCAAAATATTCGATGCGGAATTTTGCGGATTTTCCAAGTTTTTTCTTATACTCTTGTTCTAGCTCCCGATTCCGTGCATGCAAAACCGCGTCGGGCAGGGAAGCGCCTTTCGGGTCGCTCGATAAGCAATCCAGTTTAATGTAGTGACCGCCTTTACGCAGTATTTCCGCTCGCGCGCCGACACCCGATAAAAAATCATATAGCAGCGTATAGGCTGTTTTGAGCGAAGACTTATACTCCGCGCCTTGACCGCTTTGTTCTAAATAGTCCGCAAAGCGCACAAAAAAGTCAAACGGAGAGGCGAAAAGTGAAAAAGCATACCGGAGCGTGCACGCAAAGGCACCGCTGTTGTAGAAGCGTTCGATAACGTTCTCGATTCGCTTGAGTTTTTGGATGTCTTCAAAAGAGAGCGTATTCGTTTTTAGCACCTCGTACGGCGTGAAATCGGAAAAAACCGCGCCGAAATCCATCGCCTCGCGTCGGATACGGCTGCCCTTTAGCATCTTTAAAAACCCGAGTTGCAGCACATGCGCCCCGGCATTGATACATCGGTCGACGGCGGCCGCAAACGAGTTGAGCGTTTCTCCGGGCAACCCTGCGATTAAATCAAGGTGGATATGGCAGTTGCCAAAGGCAACCAGTTTTTCGGCGGCCGCAAAAGTTTTGACTGTATCGGTCTTGCGTCCGGTTGCTTTTAGCACCTCTTCGCACACGGACTGG
This sequence comes from Bacillota bacterium, assembly GCA_009781235.1. Classification (GTDB taxonomy): domain Bacteria; phylum Bacillota; class Clostridia; order Christensenellales; family Pumilibacteraceae; genus WRAP01. The sequence continues at coordinate 7,151 of WQYM01000053.1, read as the reverse complement.
ATGCCGATTTCAAACTGCGCCCTGCCTGGCGGCATTTTTTGAATTGTTTTAAGCAACTTATCGTCAAACAAATCGCCCGCCGCCTCAAAGTGAAACGCACAATCAGTCTCCAACGATAAGATAAACTCTAAAATCCCCTTTGCGCGGGCGGTATTCGCATTATACGTGCGGTCGCAAAACTTGACGATTTTTGCGCCGTGTCCGACGAGCGCCGCTAATTCCTTTTTAACCCGTTCTACCGGCAAATACTGTACATGCGCGTTTTTTTCGGTTGACGAAAGGCAGTACGAGCATGAAAACGGGCAACCGCGCGCGCTTTCGTAATACACAAGTTGCTTCCCGACCGGAAGGGGATTTGCGGAAAACGAGTCAAAATAGGCGGCAGAGAAGGGCGAGGGGAGGGAAGCGAAGCTTAGTGACGAGTGATAATCGTGATTTCGATTTGTTCCTGATTCAAAAGCTGCAGATGCAGATTTTGTTGCTCGGAGGGCGTGGGACACAAGAGTGCCGTCCCCCTGACAGCTTCGCGTGTTGCACGAGCCCCCTGCTTCCAAAGTTGCCAGCAAATTATAAAACGCTTCTTCACCCGCTCTGCGAATTACATAGTCTGCAAACGGGAATTCGTCCTCTTCGCAAAACGACACCTCGGGTCCGCCTAACACAATAACGGCATCAGGCATCACTTTTTTTAGCAGCTCTCCAATCCTCGCAACCAAATCAATGTTCCAAATATAGCACGAAAAAGCGACAACTTTGGCCTTTCGCTCATATATTTTGCCGGCGACATCCATTGCGTTCTCACCGATATTCGTCTCTATTACTTCGACATCACAAAAACCCCTGTCGTCGCAATAAGACTTTAAGCACCACGGCGCGAGTGCTTTGTGGTAGAGTTTCGCATTGATGGCAACAATCAAGGTTTTCATATCCCTATTGTAGCACAAACCCGCACGCGGGTCAAACTTAAGTGTGCGTTTACCACTTGACTTTTTTAATGCACTATGATAAAACATAACCATGGTGGATTTTTCGCATAACCCAATTTGCCGGACACGTCAGGAAAAATCAAAACAAAAACCGGAGTCGGCGCAAAATCTGTCGGCGCTGCACTCGTCCATCGCCAAATGCGAAAAGGCGCGGCTGAAGTTGAAAGAGGGAAGCCCGCAACAAAAATGGGTGGATAGACAGCTCGAAGCGTTTTACATAGCGGTTGCAATTATGGAAAAATCAACGGAGCAATACACGAAAAACCAACTCCAAGCCGCGCTTAAAACGCTGAAAATCTTGACAGGAAAATGCGAGAGGTTGCAAGAAAAATTCGTTTCGCCCGGCTCGCAACGGACGCTCGCGGATAGGCGACTAAAGGCCTTTCAAACGGCGACAGCGTTTCTAGAGACGAAAATAGAAAGCGAGGTATAGTATGAACGATACACTAACCAACATCGCCAAACGGTATTCGTGCCGTAGCTTTACGGACAAGGTTATAGCGGACGCGGATTTGCGCGCAATCGCTGATGCCGCCATTCAAGCCCCTAGCGCGATGAACCGCCAAGGCTGGCATTTTGCCGTCGTCAAAAACAAAGCGCTGTTATCCGAAATCGAGGCGGAAGGGATGCGCGTACTGTCGGAACTGGCTGATAAGTCCTCTTACAATCGCATCGTCTCGCGTGGCGGCAAGCTGTTCTACAGCGCCCAGGCCGTCGTTTTTATCGCGGTTCCGGTAAATTCGGATGCGGCTTTAGACCGCTACACAAAATACGCGCCCATCGATTTAGGCATCGCGGCGCAAAACGTTTCGCTGGCGGCAACCTCGCTTGGCATTGCCAATTGCCATTGCGGCTTGGTCGCTTTCTGTTTTGCGTCCGATAAAGCGGATTGTTTTAAGCAAAAGCTTAACTTTCCGGCAGGGTTTGAGTGCAGTTACGGCGTGCTTTTGGGTTATGCTAGAGAGTCCGGAACGCCCCACGCGACAGACGTTGGTAAGATATCTTTTATTGAATGATGATGGTCAATAAAATCTACGAATACAATGCTATCATCCAACCCGCCGACAAGGGCGGTGCGTTTGTCGAGTTCCCTTACGACGTTAGAGCGGAATTCGACAAGGGTCGGGTCAAAGTCCACGCCACCTTCGACGGCGAGCCATATGACGGCAGCATCGTCAACATGGGCCTAGACGGCTCCGTCTGCTATATTTTGGACATACGCAAAGATATCCGCGCCAAAATCGGTAAGCAAGAGGGCGACATCGTCAGCGTGACCATTCGGGAGAGGGGGTAGCACATGCAAAAGCTACTTTGCGCTGTTGCGGTTACAAACGAACCCAATCCCGCCAAGATTAAATGGTATTGCTGAAAAAATTGAGTTGACTTTATAAAGCGATATGGATATAATGTATACATGATAAAGTCAAAGATAAAAAATATATCCTTATTTGTTGCGTTGGCTTTATGCTTGAGTTTTTTTGTTGCGTCTCTTTCGGGGTGTGCACAGTCGTATTTGGCGGAAGGATACGAAAAAATCACCATGCAAAAGGGTGAACGGTTTTTGTATTATTCCGAAGAATTGGTATACTTTTCCGTTTCCTCCGAAGGCCTTTATTGTATGCGACTTGACGGATCCGATCGGAAAAAAGTAGTTAATGGGAGCGTAGCAAGAAGTAAATACCATGATGGTTGGCGGTTTTGCATTATTGAAACTTATAGCTATCGCGGGTGTATTGTTACAACAGAAAGCAGCATTCTTTATCGCATGCGCCCAGACGGATCCGAAAAAGTCGAATTAGCAAGCGATGCCCGTAGTTTTTTTATTAGCGGTGAGTGGATTTATGTAACCGGTTCTTATACAACCGGTCCCCCGTATGCTGCATCAACCTTAAGCCGCATCAAAACGGACGGGAGTGAGCGGCACGTTATTGCTTCAGACGTTGTGTCTTTCATTAGGGACGACGGTTTTCTTTATTTGGAAATCAAGGAGTTCGGGAAGAATAATATTTATCGTAGCAATATGGACGGAACGGAGAAAATGGTTTTGGTAGAAAAAGCCAACTATTCTTTTGGCAGTAGCCCTTATTTTGTATACGGCGAGTATCTTTATTATAGGGTTGGTTGCGAGATGCGCCGTGTAAAAGCCGACGGCAGCGGTGATGATGAAATCGTGATAGAGGAGTACAAGCATCGACAAATTGCGGCGGGACCACACAACGGTTTTATATATTATATGTACGGCGGCGATTATCAGCATGATTTTGATGAGAGATTCAGTATTTTTAAAATTCGACCCGACGGTTCGGACTGTGCAGAAATAGAAATCGATGAGAGAAAACTTGATGTGTATGGTGGTTTCATGATTTTTGAAACGGGCATTTATTATAAGGTTATAACGAGTAAAATCAATGAGTTAAAGCGCGTATCCTTTGACGGTGAGCAAAGTATCATATTTAGCAACCAAGGGACAAAAGAGTTTTTAGTGGACTGTTTTATTGCGGACGACAAATTTTACATAGTGGTTCATAGATAAGTCTCGCAATTTGCTTTCGGTCGCGCTTATCGCCGCCTGCAGCAAAAAGGTAATCATAATGGCTAAAAAAACATGGAATGAAAAACTGAATGACTCAAAAGACATGCCCAAAGTGGAGCTTGTCGATTGCATTTTTGCGGCGCGCCAAGGCGGGCCGCGCATGTTGCTCGCGCCGCCGCTTGCATATGACGCGCTTATGAAACGCGTCCCGAAAGGCAAGCTGGCCACTATCGACCGCATCCGGGCGCATCTTGCTAAGCAACATAACGCCGATTGGACGTGCGGGCTAACCGGCGGAATTTTTGTAAACATCGCCGCCAACGCAAGCGCGGAACGCCAAGGCGAGAACGAAACGCCGTATTGGCGGACGCTCAAAAAAGACGGTGAATTAAACGAAAAATATCCCGGCGGCATCGACGGCCATAAAATGCTGTTAGAGCTTGAGCGCCATACCGTAATCCAAAAAGGCAAACGGTATTTTGTCGAGGGCTATGAGGATAAGCTGTTCGATTTAGCCGTAGGGGACGCATTTCAAGTCGTCTCGCAATAAGGAGGAAGCCAAATAAATATGCTTGCAAATTTACGATTAAAAGACCCCGAATCTATGCCGACGGACGAAGCGCTTCAAGACGCGCTCGGGCAAGCGTTTGCCGCGTATGAAGCGTTCCAAGACGGTTTGGCGCGCATAGAGATAGACCAAGAGTGGCAATGGTACACGCCCCACAAGGCGTGGTTTGGCAGGGGCTGGCACTCGTACCTAACCCCGCGCGGCACACGAAAAGAAAAAACCCTCTACTGGCTGTACGTCTACGAGGGGTGTTTCAGCGTGGCGGTTTGGTTCAAAGAAAAAAACCGCGCGGAGATTCTAAAAGCCCCCGTGAGCGACACAACGAAGCAGCTAATAGCCGATGCCAAGACGTGGGGCAAGGTGCCGACCTTTCCCGTGGCGTTTGAGATTTCCGCCGCTTCCGCGCCGCTCGCCGACATTTACACCCTGATCAATTGCAAAAAGGTATTGGAGAACTAATGATAAAGCACATCGTTTTGATGAAACTAAAAGACCAAAGTGACCGCCCAAAGGCGCTCAATGCCCTTCTCGCCATGAAAGGTCAAATCGAAGGCCTCCTTGATTTAGAAGTCGGCGCGGATTTTTTGGGCAGCGAACGCAGCTATGATATCGCTTTGGCATGCACGTTGACGGATAGAGCCGCGCTGGATTTCTATCAAGCGCACCCCCTGCACCAACCCGTTAAACAACTGATGCGCGAAATCCGCAGTAGCTCGGTATCGGCCGATTACGAAATATAAGCATAAACGACCGGGCTTTTAATTCAGTACAAAACCTCAAAGGTGTTTTTATTGAATCTGATGAGCCCCTCGTCGCGCATCTTGCACAGCGCGCTTGACATTGCGCTGCGGTCGACGCAAAGGTAGTTCGCCAGCTCCTCTCGGTTGAAAGGGATGGCGAATTTTTTTGCCGCACTTCTTTGAAAGTCAAAAAAGCAAAGCAATTTTTCTTTGGTGGTGCGCTTAGAAAGGATTTCGATTTTTTGATTCAGTAACAGGAGTTTGCGGGCAAGCAGCCCGACCATATTTTTGATAAGCCTTGCGTGAAAGTGGCAGGCGGAGGAGCAGGGGGTGATAAGCCTGTCGAACCGGATGGACAATATCTCCGCATCGTCCGCCGCCTGCACGGTAACGGGGCTTTCGGTAAGGCCCGCGCAGGCAAAAACCTCTCCGAACATATCGGGGGCGTGGAGCTCGGCTAAAATCGCGGCGTTTCCGTCCGCGTCCTCTTTAATAATCTTAACGCTGCCGGATAATACCAGCCCGACAAAATGAACGGTGTCGCCGCTTGAGCGGATGACGCCGCCTTTTTTGTAAAGAGTCGTTTTGGCGGACAGACAATGCAATAAGCCCTCAAAGTCGTTTAAAGCAATCCCCTCAAACAAGGGGTTGGCTCTGGCTCTTTCTAAATTTTTTTTCATAAAAACCTCATTTTGTTGCATTTACAACCGACACGTTGTTTTTATTATAGTACAATGAGCCCATAAAATCAACTAAAAAGGAGTAAGAGCCCTGTATACAGGTTCAAAAAAATCATGATCAGAAAAATAATCAAAATTGACGAACAAAAGTGCAACGGTTGCGGCCTATGCGTATCCGCCTGTCACGAGGGAGCCATCGGTATGGTTGCCGGAAAGGCGAGGCTTTTGCGCGACGACTACTGCGACGGCTTAGGCAACTGCCTGCCGGTGTGCCCGACGAATGCGATTGGCTTTGAGGAACGCGAAGCGGCGGAATATGATGAGGCCGCCGTAAAAGCCCATGAGGCCGCCGTAAAAGCCGATATGGAAATTCAACCGGCGGCAACATTGGCCTGCGGATGCCCGGGCACCAATTCAAAGTCTTTTAAGCGCGGGCTCTCTGCCGCGCCGGTTCAAACGGCGATGCCTGAGCCCGTCCAAACATATCTAAACCAATGGCCGGTTCAAATCAAGCTGGTGCCCATCGGCGCGCCGTATTTTGCGGGAGCCAACCTGCTGGTCGCGGCCGACTGCGCCGCCTACGCCTACGGCAACTTCCATAGCCGGTTCATGAAAAACAAGATTACCGTTATCGGATGCCCAAAATTGGACGAGGGCGACTATTCCGAAAAGTTGACGGCGATTCTCAAAAACAACGCCATAAAATCCGTTACGATCGTCCGCATGTCGGTGCCCTGCTGCGGCGGGATTGAAAACGCCGCTAAAACCGCGCTGCAGCGCAGCGGTAAGATGATTCCCTGGCAGGTGGTTACCATTTCCACCGACGGGGAGATATTAGAATAAGGGGGTTCTAAATTTTCGTGACGCGAACCTACCGATTGTGTTGTAGGTGCGGCCTCGTTATCCGCCCGAATGTTTGGTTACAGACATGTTTTGAAGAAAAACGAAGCAATTTTACCATAATTTCGGGCGGATAACGAGGCCGCACCTACGAGGGACTACAAAATAAGTATCACAAAAATTTAGAACCTCCTAGAATAATACTCCTGCAAAAAGTCAAAAAAATGTAAAACAACCGCGCAAAATAGTTGACAAGCACGTATTATGCTGCTACATTATATAGATAATTGTCTATATGAGGTACGCATGGAATACGGTCTCGGCGAATACGCGCTAATTTTCAAAGCTTTGGGCGACGAAACACGGCTCAGGATTTTAACGATGCTCACAAAAGGCAGAACGTGTGCTTGCAAGATTTTAGAGGCGTTTCAGTTTACGCAGCCGACGCTATCGTATCACATGAAGCAATTGACCGACAGCGGACTCGTGACGGCGGAGAAAGACGGGAAGTGGGTGTACTATTCGATAAATTGCGAAAGAGTGGATCTTTTACGCGAGTTCACAACCAAAATAAATGAAATAGAAAACGCGCCGGGTTGCTGCGGTGCGGAGGATGATTGCAATGGACAAAGCAAGCAAAGCGGTCGAGCTGTTCAATAGCGGCTGTAATTGCGCACAAGCGGTATTTTCCGTATACTGTGACGAGTTGGAAATCGACAAGGAAACGGCGCTAAAAATAGCGCATGGTTTCGGTGCGGGCATGGGTAGGTTGCAAGAGGTATGCGGAGCGGTGACGGGCGCGTT
>WQYM01000052.1 GCA_009781235.1 Bacillota bacterium | reverse complement strand
TCATGTTATCCGTAAAAAACCTCACCAAAACCTACAAAACCAAGGACGGTGTTTTGGTGCGCGCGCTTGACGACGTGACGCTTGATTTTCCCGATACCGGCATGGTGTTCCTTTTGGGCAAAAGCGGCAGCGGCAAGTCCACGCTGTTAAACGTCGCGGGCGGGCTCGACGTGCCGGACGCGGGTGAGATAATCGTAAAGGGCAAATCGAGCAAGACATTCGCCGGTTCGGATTTTGACAGCTACCGTAATACCTACGTCGGCTTTGTATTTCAGGAATACAACGTAATCAACGAGTTCAGCGTCGCTGAAAACATCGCGCTGGCGCTGCAATTGCAGGGCAAGAAGAACGACGGCGTCGCGGTGGAGGAAATCTTAAAGCGCGTTGAATTAGACGGGCTGGGGAAGCGCAAGCCGCTCACGCTTTCGGGCGGGCAAAAGCAGCGCGTCGCCATTGCCCGGGCACTCGTTAAAGAGCCCGAAATCATTATGGCGGACGAACCCACGGGCGCGCTCGATTCCGCGACCGGCAAGCAGGTGTTCGACACCTTAAAAAGGCTGTCTGCCGACAAGCTCGTTGTCGTCGTTTCGCACGACCGCGAATTCGCCGAAACCTACGGAGACCGCATCATCGAGCTCTCCGACGGCCGCGTCATCTCGGACGTTTCTAAAAACTTTGCTGAGGCCGAGAAGCTCTCCGAAAACTTGCGCGCCATCGACGCTCAAACCGTCAGCATCCAAAACCCGGAGCTGCTTACACGCTCCGAATTTGAAAAAGTGTGGGAGATGATAAAATCCGGCGGAACCGCCCCGGCCGACTGCGGCAAGCCCGTAGGGGACGCCGTCCTCGGCGTCCCGCACCGTACAGAACCCGTAGGGCGGGAGCCTAGCTCCACCGCCGTTCACCCGTCCGAACCCGTAGGGGCGGATGGCAATCCGCCCGAAAGGCCCGCCGGTAAGCCGTCCGCAAGCCGCGAAATCATCATCACCTCCGACGCGCAAAAAGTCAGCCGCTTTAAGCAGTCCAACCGCATCGCGGAGAGTGGCGCGCAGGAATACTTTGCCGACACAAAAAGCACCGATATAAAACAAAAAGCCTACGACGGCAACCAAACCAAGTTCATAAAGTCCCGCCTGCCGATCCGCCACGCCGTAAAAGTAGGCGCCTCCAGTTTAAAAGCGCGTCCGATCCGTCTTGTTTTGACGATTATCATCTCGGTTTTGTCGTTCACCCTGTTCGGCGCCGCCTCGACCATGATGATGTACGACGTCAATTTTACGGCCGAGCGCTCGCTTACCGGCACGTCGTATTCGACGGCGTTGATGCAAAAATCCTACCAAGTGCGCGAATACAGCCGCGACGTCTACATGGATAACGACAAAAAAATCCATGAGCGCAAATACAAAAATGCTTACAACGTATTCGATTTTTCCGCAGCGGGCGAACTGGAAAAACTGAACCGCAAGAGCCTCGGCGTGCAATTTGCGGGCGTATTTTCCCTGTACGGCGAGCAAGACCTGGTTCAATACCAAATCGCCAATTATTATGAGGCATACGGAAATTACGCGCCGTTTTACGGAATCAATTGGTTATGCGGTTTTAGCGACGCGGGCGAGCGGTATTTAAAAGACGCATTCGGCGCGAACGTTTGTTTGGCGGGGCGCTACCCGGTTGCGGACGACGAGATTGCAATTTCCGAATATGTCTTTGAAACGTTCCGCGCAAAGGGCTTGGCCGTCGCGGGCGGGGAGGGGGTACCCGATGCAAAAGCCGAAATTGCCGTGCCCGCCGACATTGTCGGCAAAACCGTTTCGATACGCGACAACATGTCTAACCCCGTATCGTTTAAGGTTTCCGGCGTGTACCGGACGGGAAGCGTCGATAAAAAGTTCGACCCGATGAAAAGCGACGCGTTCAATTCGACCACCCCGGCGAACCGAAAGCTCACGGAAGAATTTAACGAGGTTTACCAATACAGCTTTCACACGCTCGCTTTCGTTTCGGGGACGTTCTACCAAAACGTCGTAACGCCTAAAATCGGCTCGGGGGAATGGTACCGTTACGGTTACCATCCCGTCACCGGCGGCGATTACCGGCTGCAGAGCGCTAACGCCGCATTTTCGCAACTTGGGGATGTGTCGCCTGAAGCGGGGTATTACGGCGGCCTTTCGTATATCACGCCCGAATGGGCCGATCCCTTTTTGGACGGCGCCGCGGTGTATGACTTTAACGGCAACAAGTTACCTACTTCCGTCGTAAAGGATTTAAAAAAGAACGAAATGTATCTCAGTGCAAGCGATTTGTACAGCCGCGCCCGGGTGCTGCTTGGCAGTATGCTTTTGGTGGAGGGCAAACCGGAGGTGCCGGACGACGGCGATTATTATCAATATTATTTTCAAGCAAACCCGGAATTCAGTGCGGCGCTTTTAAGACTCGGGTATTTTATCAACGGTTATTGGGAGGGCGATCCCGAAAGTATGCCCGCAAAAAGGGAATTTACCGGCGCGGACGCAAAAATTATTTTCGCCGCGCTGAAAAACGATTGGGATGCGTGGCTTAAGAATAACCCGGACGGGCTCAAAGGAATGGGCTCTTTCGGCGACGCGGATAAATACTATTTCGGGGCGGGCAAATACTTGCAGTTGGCCGGCGTATTTGCAAGCCAAGAGCTTCGGTACCAAACGTTGGTTCACGGCGACTTTGTTACGGAAAACGCCGATTACTATAACTATCGGTTCACCAAGGCCGAAACGAGGTATACGCCGGTTACGAACGGAAAGTATTGCTATGTCGTAAGCCCCTTGGCGACTAAATCTGCGCAGTTAAAATATTTGCTGGCGTTTAACAAGCCCGCCTCGGATGATTCGCTGTTCGAATTTGCGCATAATCAAGTGTATTACCAATCAAGGGACGCGGGCTACATGGTTTCAATGCTGATGTGGGCGTTTATCGCAATCGGCGCCGGGTTGGCGGTGATCTCCGCGCTGTTTCTACTCAATTACATTTCGCTTTCCATCGTCGATAAAAGCCGCGAAATCGGTATCTTAAGGGCGGTTGGGGCGCGCGGCGCGGACGTATTTAAAATATTCTTCTCCGAAAGCGCGATTATCGCCGGCATTTGCACGGTAATATCCGTCATAGCGGCAATCATTGTATGCGCCGTGGCAAACTCCGTTATGGCGGGCAGCGTATTCGCCATCGAGATTTTAAACTTCCGCATCCTAAACGGGCTGTTTGTGCTCGGAATCGCCGCGGCTGTCGCCTTTGCCGCCACGATTTTCCCCGTCCTAAGAGCCGCCAAAAAACCGCCGGTCGAGGCAATCAGGTCATTATAGGATATAGGATATCGGCATTTCTTTTAAAAAAACGACTAAAAAATGGTTGACAAGCCTGTTTTTGCGTGTTATAATCAGTACAGTTAATACAGATTAGGAGCAGCTATGTTAGAAGTTAAAAATCTTACCAAGGTGTATTATCCCAAAAAGGGCGTGCCGGTCACGGCGCTTTCCGGGATAAGCCTCGCCTTTGAGGAAACGGGCATGGTGTTCGTGCTCGGAAAATCCGGCAGCGGAAAATCCACCTTCCTCAACCTGGTCGGGGGCCTGGACACCATAACCTCGGGCGACGTCGTCATAAAAGGCAAGTCCTCGGCGAACTTTACGCAGGGCGATTTTGACAGCTACCGCAACACGTTCATCGGCTTTATTTTTCAGGAATACAACATCCTGAATGAATTTTCGGTCGGCAAGAACATCGCGTTGGCGCTTGAATTGCAGGGCAAACGCTCCGACCCTGCGGCGGTCGACGCGATTTTAGCCGAGGTCGATTTGGCGGGCTACGCCAACCGCAAGCCCAACGAGCTTTCGGGCGGGCAAAAGCAGCGCGTCGCCATCGCGCGTGCGCTCGTCAAAAATCCCGAAATCATTATGGCGGACGAGCCCACTGGCGCGCTCGATTCCAACACCGGCAAGCAGGTGTTCGAAACGCTGCAAAAGCTCTCTAAAACCAAGCTCGTGATTATCGTGTCGCACGACCGCGACTACGCGGAGTTTTACGGCGACCGCGTCATCGAATTTGCGGACGGGCGCGTGATCAGCGACATCAAAAAATACAAGGCGGGCAGCCGCGCGATCGGCGAGGGCGTAAGCGTCATCGACGAAAAAATCCTGCACGTCAAATCCGGCCATAAATTTTCCGAGCCGGAAAAACAGGCGGTGCTGGATTTTTTAGAGGACGCCCCGAGCGATTTGATTCTCTCTAAAGACGGGAAGTCCAACGCGGATTTCCGGCGGCTTGCCCGCATCGACGCCCAAGGCAATAAGGAATCGTTCGAAGCGACAAGTGAAAAAAATCAAAAGCTGAGAGCCTACAACCCCGCCGACCTAAAATTGATTCGCTCCCGCCTGCCGATCAGGCACTCGCTTAAAATCGCAAGCTCGTCGCTGAAAGTCAAGCCCTTCCGGCTGTTTTTGACGATTCTGTTGTCGGCGGTTGCGTTCGGGCTGTTCGGGCTATCCGACACGATGGGTGCGTACAACAAATACGACGCGACGATTAACTCGATGCGCATGGTGGATGTTGACTATGTCGCGTTTGCCAAGGGCACGGGAATCAGAAGCGAATACGACAACTCCTCTTGGATAAACAACGACGTTTTTATGAGCGAAGCGGAATTTGAAACGATAAAAGCTAAATTCCCGGGCGCCGAGTTTGACACCATATACGCGGCCGGAAGCGGGTATTACGGCTCCAATATCAGCTTTTCACCAAATATCTACTCCGATCCAAACAATTATAAGGGAGTCACGCAAAATTATACGCAGGGCTTTTCCGGCATCATGGAGGTAGATCCCGCAGCGGTGAAAGGAAATGCGGGGAGCCAGCAAACATTTCGGGGATTCCCCATTATCGGAAAGTTTCCGGAGGCCGACGATGAAATTATGATTCCGTCCTACGCCGTCGAAACCTTTAAAAAATACGGCTATACCGCTCCCGTGCAGTCCGGGCAACCCCAAAAAACCGCGATAAGCAATGAAAATGATATGCTGGGTAAAGAGCTCACGCTCGGCGACAAAAAATATAAAATTGTCGGCGTTCTTAAGACCGGCTTTGATATGTCGCGCTATGAGCCGCTCGAAGACGCCTACAGCTTTGATATCGGCATATATTTTCTCATGCAGGAACTGCAAAGCGTGTCGCAATACAGCTACCACGGCGCGCTGTACGTAAACAAAGGTTACGCCGCCCTTGTTGCGCCGACAAGCAAGTACATCCAATCAGGCAGAGGTTCCTATGATTCGCTGGTATTCGAAAAGGAACACTACCAATTTTCAATGGATTATCTCGCATCAAATTCGATGCTCGGCAAAAACGGATTAACCGCATATTTTAAAACAAGCGGCAAAACGGCGATTTCCGGCAGTGAGATATTAGTTTCGTTCCGGACGGCTTGCGTCATGTTCAACAAGTACAACTATCTTGACGAGCTTCAAAATGACCCGGAATTATCCGAGCGCATTTACGATAAGCTGAATCAAAAAGCGATGACGGTTTATGACCAGGCAAAGTTTTTAACCGCGTATTATCAATTTTTCTACAACTTTTTTGTGAAGGGACGCGGAGATGCGCTTTATGCGGATATCAGCTCGCCCGCCGACGTACCCGCCTGGCTATTAGCGCACAACGATGCAGGCACACTGAGCGGCTGGTTCCGGAGGGATTACTACTACCCCGAAGAGATGACCGAAAGCGAGGTGCTCGCCGCCGCATACCTGCAAATGCTGCAGAGTTACGGTTTGAATTTGAATTATCCGGGCGGAATCGATTACTATGCCGCCTACCAGAGCGAATTAATTGCCGAGGCGCTGCCGAAGTTCATGGCCGAGGTGTTCCCGGCTGGCGGCATAACGGTTTCCGAGCCGCAATGGTACGGGTCGAGCGGGGGACACAAAACTTATTCGATCGTCGGGATCGCCTATGACGACACGCCGGAGGGAGCTTATTTTAACCAAAGCGACGCCGCCGTAGTCGCGGACGAATTATACGAATCCTTTTTGGCGCGCGCGCCCGGCAACATCGTCGCGGCCGTAACCAAGCTGCCGGATTCAAAATCACTGCAAATGAGCATGATTCGGTACAGTTATTTAGAACAGGACATCGGCAAAGACAACTGGGGCAATACGCAGATTATGCGTTTCCGCATTATGAACTCGGTTACCTCGATGCTGGAGAACATCAATTCCATAATTGAAATGCTGGCGCCGATTTTTCTGTACATCGGCATCGGGTTTGCGGTGTTCGCCTCGCTTTTACTTATGAACTTTATCATTATTTCAATTTCGTACAAAAAACGCGAAATCGGGATTTTGCGGGCCATCGGCGCAAGGAGCACGGACGTTTTCGGGATTTTCTTCTTAGAGAGTTTAATTATCGCCCTTATCGCCTTTATTATTGCGGCGGTCGGCTGCGGGATTCTTGCCTACTGGATTTCCGGCATGCTGGTGAGCGATTTAGGATTCTATATTCAGCTATTATATTTCAGCATCCGGCAAGTCGCACTTATTTTGGGCGTAAGCGTGGCCGTTGCGTTTATCGCAAGCTTTTTGCCCGTGTTCAACACGGCACGCAAAAAGCCCATCGAGGCAATCCGAACGGCATAAGCGGTGTGGATGCGTTGGTCGATTCGTCGCGAAAAAACGGATTTTCAAAAAAATGCGGTTCTAATTCAAATAGGTTGAGCAACCAATCTGTAGGGGGCGATCGCCCCCTACGGGGATAAAAACGAAATGCGTCAACCTATTTGAATAAGAACAAAAATGCCCAAAAGCGTCAGCTTTTGTTAAAATGCAAAAACACTTGCATTTTAACTTACGATAGATTATACTGTTAAATACTATGCCAAAAGATGCTCTTGACAAAACCAGCGAATCCGATACGCAAAAAAAACTCGCCCGCAGCCACAAGTTTTACGCGATATTTAATCGTTTAAAGCTCATTCAGCGTTGGAGCTTGATGCACAACCAATGCCCCGAGGACGTCGCGCAGCACAGCCACCAAACGGCGGTTTTTGCGCACGCCCTCGGCGTCATCGACAAAACCGTATTCAAAAAGGACACCGACCCGGGGAAGTGCGCTACCATTGCGCTGTTCCACGAGGCGTCCGAGGTACTGACCGGCGATATGCCTACGCCGGTCAAGTACCGTAACACGGCGATGTACGAGGCTTATAAAGAAGCCGAAAAAGATGCAACGGATCGGTTGTTGTATTGCCTGCCGGCCGAAATCGAGCCCAAAATCCGCGCCGTTGTACGTCCCGCGCCCTGCCGGGAGGCATTTTTGGTCAAATGCGCGGACAAAATCGCCGCTTACATCAAGTGCGTCGAGGAATTAAAGGCCGGCAACACGGAATTTGCCGCCGCCCGCAGAAGCGCGGAGAGGTTAATCACCGGCTATCGCGACGAGACGGTCGACTATTTTATGGCGCGTTTTGCGGACGCATTCTCTTTAAACCTTGACGAACTGATGGACGAGTAGGGAAGGACAAACGTCCAATGTTGTCAGGTTATGCTGCCGGTATCCGTAGGGCGGGGGCTTGCCCCCGCCGAAAATGTAATTATCCGGCAAAAACGGCGGGGGCAAGCCCCCGCCCTACGGTCGGAAAGTGCGAAAAAATGAATCGACTTACCTAACCTGACAACATTGGACAAACGTCGAATGCCACACTAACTTCCACACTTAATCGCCACTATGGAACTTGCTTTGGCATTCGACTAGGCAAGGACAAATGGCCGGTATCATATCCCAGGGCAAGCCCTGGATCCGCCGTCCTCCGGACGGCTCCCGCCCCAAGGGGCGGGGTATGATACCCTCGGTCGGAATCAACAAAAACAAAAAATCCTTGCCAACACCGTCAAAAATCGATTGACTTTTTTGTAAGAATGGTATATCTTTATGTGGTTCGTCTTAATTATGGCGGGTCAACGCAAGCAAATTTAATAAACCGCAAAAATAATGGAGTGTAGCTCAGGCGGTTAGAGCACCACCCTGATAAGGAATAACAGGGGTTCGCCAAAACGTCCTAAAACTGAATAAACCGCAACAATGGAGTGTAGCTCAGGCGGTTAGAGCACCACCCTGATAAGGTGGGGGTCGGTGGTTCGAGTCCACTCACTCCAACCAAATGCCCTTAGGGGCATTTTTTCTACCCTAGGAGAACCCCCCAATGGAATTTGTAAGCGTATTAAAACCAAAAGTCAGCTTGGATTTAGAGCAAGTTGTGCAGGACTACAAAAGCGGCGCCCTCAAAGACGGCGATGTCGTTTCTTTTAAGTGCTTTGTGTACAACGTGCGCGTCAAGAAAAACTTTTCGTTTGTGATTGTGCGCGGCGCAAAAAGGCTGTTTCAGTGCTTTTTTGCGCCCGCAGATTGCGATTTTGACATTGCCTCCTTAAAAGAGGAATCCGCCGTACTCTTAACCGGTAAGGTCGTCTTAAATTCCCCATGCAAAATCAACCCGGGGTTCGAGGTGGCAATTACTGCAATCGAGGTGCTTTCCGAGCCGCCGGAGGCTTTGCCGTTTGCCATCTATAAATCGGGCGACAGCCCCGCGTGGAGCGACGAGGTGCTGTTTGACAACCGCGCCCTAACGCTGCGCAATCCTTACTACCGCGCCATACTCAAAGTGTGCGAGGGCGTTTTGACCGCCTTTCGCGACTTTATGCGCGGCGAGGATTTCACCGAATTCGTGCCGCCCAAAATCGTCGAGGCGGGCGCGGAAGGCGGCGCGGACATGTTCAGCGTCGATTATTTCGGCAAACCCGCGTATTTAACGCAAAGCCCGCAAATGTACAAGCAGGCGATGGTCGGCGTGTTTTGCAAAGCTTTTTGCGTCAGCCCAGTCTTTCGCGCCGAAAAGCACTCCACCTCGCGCCACATCAACGAGTTTGAAGGGCTTGATTTGGAGATGGGCTTTATCGACTCATTCGAGGACTTGATGGCGCTCGAAACCCGCATGATGGCGTACATTTTTGATTATTTGCGCAAATTTTACGCGGACGAATTAAAAGAACTCGGCGCGGAATTGCCCGTGGTGGGCGACATCCCGAAAATCCGATTCGCAGACGTCAAGGAGCTTATCAAAAATGAGTACAACCGACCCTACCGCGACGAGGTCGACTTAGAACCCGAGGAAGAACGCCTCATCGGCCGTTATTTTAAAGAGAAATTTAGCTCGGAATTCGTGTTCATCACGCACTACCCGACGACCAAACGGCCGTTTTACGCGATGGACGACCCCGCAGATACATCCGTCACCCTCAGCTTTGACCTCCTTTTAAACGGCGCGGAAATCACGACGGGCGGCCAGCGCATCCACGACTACAACGCGCAAGTCGCTAAAATGCGCGCACGCGGCATGAATCCCCAAGCTTTTTCGGAATATTTGGCGATGCACCGCTTCGGCCTGCCCCCGCACGGCGGCATGGGCATCGGGCTGGAGCGCTTTGTGATGCGCATCTTAAAGTTGGATAATATTAAGTACGCGACGGCCTTCCCGAGGGATAGGGAACGATTGACGCCGTGATTTGACGAGGAGGAATGTTGTTTAGCAGGTATTACAAAACAAAGCTTGAATCGCGGGTTCTTTTTTGGGCAATTCCTCGGCAGAGGTGGCCCGGTTGCTTTTCGTTTGAGATGAAGCAAGACATACCGTTATTAGTTTATTACGAATTGAGAAGCAGAGTAGATTTAATAGTCAAATTTTCCATGGACTTTGTTTACAAAGATCCACAAGTTTTACGGATTAGACGCAAATTCGATCTTCATGATTTTCTTTCTTACTTTTTGGCAACGGCATTCTTTTTCTTGGCAGCTAGTTTCTTGCTTTTCAGACTTGAGGATTCGGGAGTACTGTTAGCTGTAATTTTTGCAAGTTTCGCATTGTTCATGCTTGGTACAAATTTTATTGCTAAGGTAATAGTGTGGTTTAAAGCCGATAAATTTCTTAAACAAAAATTATATTGCGTCAAAATAAAAAAACCGATATAACAAAAAAACATAAAGCAACAATAGAATGAACCCTTTACAAATCCGTTTACATTTGTTAATATATAACGGTTATGCCGCATCGGCGGCGCGTGGAGAAAACTTATGAACCTATTAGACGAAATTAAAGTTAAAGCAAAGGCGGCGAACAAGTGTATCGTATTGCCCGAGGGGAACGACGAGCGGATTGTGCGCGCTGCGGAGATTATCACAAAGGAAGGCATCGCCAAGGTGACACTGCTTGGCAGCCTTGCGGATATCAAGGCGCTTTGCCCGGATGTGAATTTGGACGGTATCACCGTCATCGACCCCAAAGTTGTCGATATCGCGCCGTACGCCAACCTTTTATATGAGCTTCGCAAGGCTAAAGGCATGACGATTGAAGAGGCAACAAAGCTTTCCCGCGACGAGATGTATTTCGGCGTTTTAATGGTTAAAATGGGGCAGGCCGACGGCTTGGTCGGCGGCGCGCGCCACGCGACGGGCGACATGCTAAGGCCGGGCTTGCAAATCGTCAAAACCGCGCCGAGCATCGCCACGGTGTCGAGCTGCTTTATCATGGTACTGCCGGACGGCTCAAAGTACGGCCAAAACGGCGTGCTGGTGTTCGGCGACTGCGCGGTAAACATCGACCCTACCGCCGAGCAGCTTGCCGACATCGCCGTCGCCTCCGCTATTAGCGCCCGTTCCATCGCGCAAATTACCGAGCCCCGCGTCGCCCTCCTCTCATTCTCTACCAAGGGCTCGGCAAAGCACGCTGCCGTCGATAAGGTTGCGGCGGCGTGCGCTAGGATAAAAGAAATCGCGCCCGAATTATCCGCCGACGGGGAATTGCAGCTAGACGCCGCGCTGGAACAATCCGTCGCCGCGCTCAAAGCGCCGACAAGCTCCGTTGCCGGCAAGGCAAACGTGCTGATTTTCCCGGACCTGCAATCGGGCAACATCGGCTACAAATTGGTCGAACGCCTTGCCGGGGCGCAGGCCATCGGTCCCATTTGCCAAGGCTTTAATAAGCCCCTCAACGACCTCTCACGCGGTTGCAGCGTGGAGGACGTTGTAAACGTAACGGCCATCACAGCGCTGCAAGCGCTGTAAAGGAAGTAGTCGTCTGCAAATGTAATAGTGCGTCCACGAGTGCAATAGTGCAGTAGTGCAGTAGTTATTGATTTTTTGAGTCGGTAACATTATTCGTGAGTAATTCTGTTCATCCTTCACTATTGCACTATTGCACTATTGCACTTGAGACAATAATATCCAGAATATAGGAGAAAAACTACGTAACCCATGAAAATTCTTGTTATCAACGCCGGCAGCTCGTCGCTAAAGTACCAGCTCATCGAGATGGAAAACGAAGCCGCCATTGCCAAAGGCATTGTCGAGCGTATCGGGCAAAAATGCTCTACGCTCATGCACAAGGGCTCAAAAAACGTCACGTTTGACGATTTAGTTATCCCAACGCATACGGAGGCCGTTAAAACGGTGCTGGACGCGTTGCTCTCAAGCGAGTACGGCGTAATTAAAAGCGTATCGGAAATCTCGGCGGTCGGCCACCGCGTCGTGCACGGCGGCGAGGATTTTTCCGAGAGCGTGCTTTTAACGGAAGAGGCGATGGTCAAAATCGCGGGTAATACCGATTTGGCGCCGCTCCACCAGCCCGCCAACATCATCGGCATCCGCGCTTGTCAGGCGGTGATGCCAAATGTTCCGCACGCCGGCATTTTCGACACCACGTTCCACGCGACGATTCCGGATTACGCCTATATGTACGCCGTAGCCTACGACGACTACAAATCCTACCGTCTGCGCCGCTACGGCTTCCACGGGACCAGCCATATGTTTATCGCCGGGGAGTGCAAAAAGCTGCTCGGAGGCGACAAAAATTTGGTCATTTGCCACCTTGGCAACGGCGCCAGCATTTCGGCGGTGAAAGGCGGCAAGTGTATCGATACCTCGATGGGCTTAACGCCGCTCGAGGGGCTTATGATGGGCACCCGGAGCGGCGACATCGACACTGCTGCAGTCGACTATTTATGCGATAAAACCGGCCTTAGCGTAAAAGGTGTTATCGATTACCTCAATAAAAAATGCGGTTTATTAGGCGTAAGCGGCGTCAGCTCGGATTTTAGGGATCTTAGAAAGGCCATCGGGGAAGGGAATACCCGCGCGGATTTGGCGCTTTGGATGTTTTGCTACCGCATCAAAAAGTATATCGGTTCTTTTGCGGCGGCGCTCGGCGGTGTGGACTGCATCGTTTTTACGGGGGGCATCGGCGAAAATGCTGCTTTGGTACGGCAACGCGTAATGACCGGACTTGAGTACTTGGGCGTCACGTTCAAAAATGAAGTCAACGACAACCCCTCCGGCGGAATTTACAAGCTCTCTTCCGGCAAAACGGACGTCTACATCATCCCGACCAATGAGGAACTGGTGATCGCGAGAGAAACGGCGAGATTGGCGTTTTGATAGTGATAAGTGATGAGTGATAAGTGACAAGTTTCGGATAATTATTATATCGGGAACAATTGTTTGTCAGAGATTACAAATCAAACAATAACTTATCACTCATCACTTATTACTTATCACTTTGTATCATGAATCTCAAATCGACAATTAAATCAGTCGCTTCCACCGCCTCCCTCATGCTCTACCCGCAGCACGTCACGTGCCTTGCCTGCGGGGCAGAGCTGGACGGGACAAGCGGCGAGGATTTGTGCGCGGAGTGCACACTCGATTATATCAAGACGTGTTGCAGGGCTTGCGGGCGCAAAATCGAAAATCTCGCCGAGCTTTGTGACCAATGCATCGAGCATGAGCCATACCGCTTTGACCTCGCCCGTTCCGCCGTCGTGTTTGACGAGGTGTCAAATAAGCTCATTTACGGCTTTAAGTACGGAGGGGCGAAGTATTTAACGGAATATTTGGCATCCTTTTTGGCAGAAGTCGTCCAATCTAACAGCCTTTCGGCAGCGGACATCATCACATACGTCCCCTTGCATAAAAGACGGCAGCGCAAGCGCGGATACAATCAATCGGAATTACTCGGCAAAGCGCTCTCAAAAAGTATCGGAATCCCGTGCGAGGGTTTGCTTAAAAAGACAAGGCACACCAAAAATCTTGCAAAGCTTAACAGGGCGCAGCGCGGAGAAATCATTCACGGGACTTTTGAACCCGTTTGCGAGCGCGGGACGCTAAAAGACAAGACGGTTTTGCTGGTTGACGACGTGCTGACCACCGGTGCGACGGCGGACGAATGCGCAAGGGTCTTAAAACGCGCGGGCGCAAAAACCGTGTGGGTGGTAACGTTTGCCTCGGTACAGATAAAAGTGCAGTAGTGCAGTAGTGCAGTAGTGTAGGATACGTTCATAGTCGCAATCAGCGGTATTCACATAAACAATCTTGCGCGTGCAATCAAGGCTTGTTTAAGAAACAAATTATATCAATAACTACTGCGCTATTGCACTACTGCACTACTGCACTTGGTTACGGAGTTTATATGGTCATTACTCTAAAAGACGGTTCCCAAAAAATCTATCCGGAGCCCAAAAAGGTTTCGGAAATTGCCGCCGACATTTCGGAAGGCTTGGCAAGAGCCGCGCTGGCAGCCAAAGTCAACGGCGCACTTGTCGATCTAAACACGGTCATAAAGGACGACTGCGTTTTAGAGATTCTCACGTTCGCATCGGAGGAAGGACGCGAGGTGTACCGCCATACCGCGGCACACATTTTGGCACAAGCCGTCAAAAACATTTACCCGACGTGTAAACTCGCCATCGGACCCGCCATCAAAAACGGGTTTTATTACGACTTTGATTTTCAAAGCCCCATAACGCCGGAGGACTTTGGTAAAATCGAAAAAGAGATGGAAGCGATTATCAAAGCGGATTTTCCCATCGAGCGCAAAATTGTCACCAAAAAGCAGGCAATTATGCAGATGGCGGGCTTTGACGAATCGTTTAAAATAGAAATTATTAACGACTTGCCGCCAAAAACCCAGCTCACATTGTATAAGCAAGGCTGCTTTATCGACCTTTGCACCGGCCCGCATCTGCCCAGCACAGGTAGGGTGAAGTGCATAAAATTAACTCAAATGTCCGGCGCGTATTGGCGTGCCAATCAAAAAAATAAGGCGCTCACACGCATATACGGTACGGCTTTTGAGAAAAAATCCGAGCTTTCCGAGTACCTCAACATGCTGGAAGATGCGAAAAAGCGCGACCACAATAAGCTTGGGCGCGAGCTTGGTTTTTTTATGACCGAAGAGACAATAGGGCAAGGCTTGCCGCTGTTGATGCCCAAAGGCGCCAAGCTCATGCAGATTTTGCAGCGTTTTGTCGAGGATGAAGAAGAAAAACGCGGCTATGAGCTCACTAAAACACCCTTTATGGCAAAGCCGGATCTCTACAAAATCAGCGGGCATTGGGATCACTATCGCGACAAGATGTTCGTCATCGGCAATAATGAGGCCGAAGACGACGAGGTTTTGGCGCTGCGGCCGATGACGTGCCCGTTCCAATACATGATTTACAAGAACGGGCTCAAAAGCTACCGCGATTTGCCCAAACGCTATAACGAAACCTCAAGTTTATTCCGAAAAGAAGCAAGCGGCGAAATGCACGG
>WQYM01000051.1 GCA_009781235.1 Bacillota bacterium | reverse complement strand
GTCCTTATCGAATAGAAAAAACTCGCATTCCGGACCCGCGTTGACGGTATAACCCATATCGGCGGCTTCGGCCAACACCTTTTTGAGGATGAGCCTCGGGTCGCCGCAAAACGGTGTTCCGTCGGTTGTATACACGTCGCAGATAAGCCGCGCCGTCGCCAAGGATTCGCCGCTTAAAGGAGGGTAAATCACAAAGGTGTCGAGGTCGGGATAGAGGTACATATCCGATTCCTCGATTCTAACAAAGCCCTCGATGGACGATCCGTCGAACATGCACTTGTTGTCGAGCGCTTTTTCTAATTGCGACGCGGTAATTGCGACGTTTTTTAGCTGGCCGAAAATATCGGTGAATTGCAGCCGGATGAATTTTATGTCGTGGTCGGCGACGGACTTTAGGATGGTTTGTTTATCCATAGGAAGTGGACTCCCTTTAGTGCAGTAGTGCAATAGTGCAGTAGTGCAATAGTGCAGTAGTGATTGATTTTTTTATATACGATGCTATTGATGAGTTGTTCAAGTCGTTATTACAGGATTGATATCCAACCTACACTACTGCACTACTGCACTATTGCACTACACACTGTACAAATCCCCCGACGCAAACTCGGGCGAGCACGTAATATTAATGCCCAGCTTCTTTAAGGCAAGCTCGTCGGAGGCGGGCAGGATGTGGGACGAATGCGCCTCACAGCCGCGCAAATCGCGCAGCTTTGAAAGGCATTTTTTGGCAAACGAGTCGGTCGCGGCGCAGATGCTGAGCGCATTTAAGACTTCCTCGACGCCGAGCAGCGGGGTTTTGTCAAACATGATTTCTTTTTTTAGCGTCATCATAGGTTCTAAGACGTGCGGCGAGATGAGGTGAATGTCGTCAGGCAAGCCCGCCAAGGTTTTGACGCTGTTTAAAAGAAGCCCCGAGGCCGCCGCCAATACGTCGGTGGTCCTTGCCGTAATCACGCGGCCGTCCGAAAGGATAAGCGCTGCGGCCGGGCATTTTTTTTGCTCCGATTTTTCAAGCGCAGGAGCCACGGCGCGGCCGTACTGGGGCGTAATGCCGACCTGCTTTAAAATAATTTCTATCTTTTCGACCGCGCCCAAGCTTACCCTCCCCTCTTTATATGCGCACCAGGTTCTAAAGTACCGCCGCACAATCTCCTGCTTGGCGGCCTCTCTCACACCTGCATCGTCGGTGATGCAGTGGCCCGCCATATTGACGCCCATATCGGTCGGCGATTGGTACGTCGCCTCGTCCCCCATAATTTTGGAGAGGATGTTTTTGACAATGGGGAACACTTCGATATCGCGGTTATAGTTGACCGCCGAAACACCGTAGGTTTCTAAATGGTAGTGGTCGAGCGCGTTGATGTCGGCAATATCCGCCGTAGCCGCCTCGTAGGCCAAATTGACGGGGTGGTTTAATGAGAGGTTCCATACGGGGAACGTTTCGAACTTGGCGTACCCCGCCGCGATGCCGCGCTTATAGTCGTGATAGAGTTGCGATAAACACGTAGCCATTTTTCCGCTGCCCGGCCCGGGCGCGGTGACCACGACCAGCGGGCGCGTGGTTTCGATGTAGGGATTGGAGCCGTAGCCGCGCTCGGAGACGACCAAATCAATGTTGGTGGGGTACCCTTTGATCGGCCGGTGTATGTACACTTTTTCGCCCCGGTGCTCTAACTTGCTTTTAAATATATCGGCGGCGGGCTGGTCGGCGTATCGGGAAATTACGATGCTGCCGATAAATAAGCCCATTTTGCGCACGTTGTCGATGAGCCGCAGCGCGTCCATACCGTAGGTAATACCGAGATCTGCGCGGATTTTATTGCTCTCAAGATCCGCCGCGTTGATGCACAAAATAATCTCGGTTTTTTCTTTCAGCTTTTCAAGCAATAATATCTTGCCGTTCACGTCAAAGCCCGGCAAAACCCTTGCCGCGTGATAGTCGTCAAACAGCTTGCCGCCGAATTCCAGGTACAGCTTGTTTTTAAACCGCTCTACTCGTTTGAGGATTTGCTCGGTCTGGAGCCGCATGTAGCGGGTATTGTCAAAACCGGTTTGCTTCATAAGGTACTCCTATTCTGTGTATTCGAATTCGATGTCCAGCATGTGCACCGTGTCGCCGTTTTTTACACCGTGGCGGCGCAAGCTTTTTAACACGCCCTCTTCTTTTAAGCGCTTATGAAAAAAACGCAAAGAGTCGGGGTTATTGAGCGTTACGTTGCGCGCAAGCTCGTCTATCATGCCGCCGAACACCTCAAACTCCCCTTCGCCGATTTTTACAACGTCGAATTCCGACGTATCGCGCTCGGCGTACTCGAACGGCTCGAACTCGAGCGGTTTTAAGGGCGGCAAGTCCTTTAATACCTCGTAAATGGCGGCGATTAATGCGTCCGTGCCCTCGGCGATTGCACCGGTTATTTTTATGGGCTCGGTTTTGGTGAGCTTTTTAAAACGCAGCACGGGTTT
Source organism: Bacillota bacterium (assembly GCA_009781235.1). GTDB lineage: Bacteria > Bacillota > Clostridia > Christensenellales > Pumilibacteraceae > WRAP01. The sequence goes on along the minus strand of WQYM01000051.1, from coordinate 12,272 downwards.
TTCGTCGCTGAGCAAATCGCACTTGTTTAATACGACGATTTGCGGCGCGCAAGAGAGAACCTCCGAATATTTTTTAAGCTCCGCATTAATCGCCCGGTAGTCTTTCACCGGGTCGCGGCCGTCGGCGGAGCCGATGTCGATGACGTGCACGATAAGCCGCGTACGCTCGATGTGGCGCAAAAAGTCGTGCCCGAGCCCCGCCCCGTCCGCCGCGCCCTCGATAAGCCCCGGGATGTCGGCGACGGTAAAGTAGTGGTCGTAGTATTGCACGATGCCTAAAACGGGCGAGAGCGTGGTAAAGTGGTAGTTGGCAATTTTGGGACGCGCCGAAGAAATTACCGACAGAAGCGTCGACTTGCCGACGTTCGGGAAGCCCACAAGCCCGACGTCCGCGATGGTTTTTAGCTCTAAGATGATCGCTTTTTCTTCCGTTTTGACGCCCATTTGCGCAAAAGTCGGGGTTTGGCGGCGCGAGGATTTAAAACGCGCGTTGCCCTTGCCGCCCGTCCCGCCGCGGATTGCGGTGAGGGAGGCGCCGTCGGCAAACATGTCCGCGAGTATCCCGCCGGTTTCCTCGTCGCGGATAATGGTGCCGCGCGGGACTTTTATGACAAGGTCCTTACCACCTTTGCCGTGGCAATATGTAGAGCTGCCGCGCGCGCCGTCCTCGGCGCGAAAGGCTTGGGTAAACCGAAAATCCGCGAGCGACGTTTTACGGTCATCCGCTAAAAAAACGATGTCGCCGCCCTTGCCGCCGTCGCCGCCGTCGGGGCCGCCCTTTGCCACGTACTTTTCGGTATAAAACGATACCGCGCCGTCGCCTCCGTTTCCGGGTTTTATGAAGATTTTTACTTTGTCAATAAACACTTCGCCCTCATTCTAAATTATAATCCCCTATTTGTCAAGAAACTTTCGGCTTGTTGAACCCGGCAACATCATTTTTTAATTAAAAGGTTTAAATTCTAAAATCTTTTTGTATTCGCGCGGTAATGATTGAAGCTTATCCACTCTTATGCGGCTAAAAAATGGGTGTGGAAACGGAGTATTTAGCGTATTTTTCACTTTTAGTTTGCGTACAAAAAAGACAAGGTTAAAATCAACGGTTTCATCGGCGGGCTTCTCGTTTGTTTTACAAAGCTTTCTTGTTCTGTCAGCGCTAAAATATTGTATCATATAAGGCGCTTGCCTATTATCAATAGCCGCCGTCCGGTTGTCCTCAACCGAAAAAACACCAAGCTTATCTTTGATTGTCTCAAAGCTCTCGGGAAAAAATATTTCGACTACCCCGATTTTCTTTTTAAATTTATAAAAACTGGCATGCTGCCTTGGTTTCTTCTCTACCTTCTCATATTGCTCCTGCGTAATAGGATACCCGTTTCTATCGAAATACTGATGCTCTACCCAATCACTCCAATCAAGTGCACCGGCGGCGGACGCGTCGCCGGAGATCCACTTAATACTGCCCGATATTTGCAATTCCCCGGTTGGATAATAAAACTTTTCAGTTAAACCCGCACCGTCAAGTTCGTGTAACAAAATACCGTCAGCAGACCATTCCTTTATATCAAATTCACAACCGTTTTTATGGACGCCCTCGGTTCTCTTTGCGCCGTTCAGGTACAAAGAAAAAAACTTGCCGTTTTCAAGGCCGTCTACGACTTCGAATTCCTCATAATAATCATAATGCAGATCCAGCTTATATTTTTTTGCGTACTCACATACTGTTCCGGTAAAAAGCTTCCCTTTTAACCTGTACGTATCAGGATAGTCGCAGGAGATGCTGTCTAAAAAGCCTTGAGCTTCACAGCGTACTTCCAACTCGTCATAATTCACTTTTTCTGCATCTCCCATATAAACCGTTATCTCCTTTTCCCACACAATATATAACTCAATGGGAATTTGTCTAAAAATTGTGCCGAAGTATTGTTTGCCATCTCGAGGTTGTATTCGTCGAAAGAGAGGATTGCAATGTCGTTTTGGCGCAAGCCGGCAAAAATATCGGACAGCTTGTGTAAAAACCAGCGGCATTCCTTAGCTTGGTAGCGGACGCCGCCGACGTAATCGAGCCCGTCGGGGTAGGAATGCGCGGATTTATCGAAATACGATGGGATTAGGTTTATGTCCGGCTTTTCAAAATCGAAGCCGTAATCGAAAAAGTAGGCGAACGGGTGAATTTCGAAAATTAACACTTCCCCACCATTTTTTAACAGCCTTGCCACGACGGCAAAATAGGCGAACAAGTCCGGAAACCATTGCAAACTGCCCTCGGATATGTAGATAAAATCAAAAAAGCCGTCGTAGCGGCTATCGAGTTCTAAAATATCGACGCGTTCAAACGTTGCGTTTAGTTTGGAGATTTCGGCTAAACTTCGTGCTTCGGTAATCGCGACGTCGGAAATATCAAAGCCAAACGCCGCTTTGGCACCGAACCGCATCAGCGAGAGTAATTCGCGGCCATTGTTGCAGGGCAGTTGGGCAATTTTCTTGCCGACAAAGTCGATGGACTTGAGTTTTTTGATTAAAACGTCGTCGCAATCGCGGTTGAACGTGGTAAAATCCGACCGCAAAAACCCCTCTTGCAGCGCGTTGTTCCGCGCTCTTTGGTGGTAGCCTAGCGCCTCGTTCCACGCCGCGCGGTTTAATTCGGTTGTTTTTTTGTGATTCATTTTTTGATATGATGATATGATGGCATGATGATATGATGTCGCTTCGCTTATGAAGGATAAATCTCAGGAGCGTCATCAGCCATTTGCACACCATCAAACCGACTTGTCCTTCATATCATCATGCGGCAAAGCCGATCATCATATCATCATACCATCATGTCACTTGTCCTGCAATGCGCCGGTCGGGCACAGGGTGACGCAGCGGCCGCAGGAGGTACAACCGGACTCGGAAAGCGGCAGGTTCATCGCGGGCGCAACGGACGCGCCGAAGCCGCGACCCGCAAAACCGAACGCGCCCACGCCCTCGTCGTCGCATACGCGCACGCACAGGCCGCACAGGACGCACTTATTGGGGTTGCGCGAAATTTTGGGGTGCTCGTCAATCACCGGTGCTTTGTTCTTCTCGCCCTCGTATTTTTTTACGGACGCGCCGTAACGGTCGGCGTACTTTATCAACTTGCATTCAAAATAATCGCCGCAGCCGCATTCTAAACAGCGGCTTGCCTCGGCTTTGGCTTCTTCTTCGGAAAAAATCGAATTGATTTCGGTAAAGTTGGTTCGGCGCAACTCCGCAGGCAAGCATTTTACCCTGGCTCTTTTTAAGATGGGTTTATCCTTAAAATCGTCTTTGGTTTTTACGTCTTTAACCAGCACCGGCTCACGGTAGGCAACCTCCTCGCCACGCACTAAATACGCGTCGATGACCTCCGCCGCGCGCCCCGCCTCGCCGATGGCGGCGATGGCAATGTCCGCACCCTTATTGGTGGCGTCGCCTATCGCAAACACGCCGTCTAAATTCGTACGGAACGTATGCTCGTCCGCCGAAATCGTTTTACGCTTCGTGAGCGCCACGCCGTCAAAGCCCTCCGGATTGAACACGGAGCCGATAGCCGCGATAACCGTATCAACCTCCAACAATTCTTCTTCTCCCGCTACGGGAACGGGCGAACGGCGGCCGGAAGCGTCGGGCTCGCCGAGCTGCATTTTTTGGAGGCGAATTTGCGCAACTTTTTTGCCGTCCTCTCCCGCAATAATTTCAATCGGCGCCGACAGGTATTTAAAAATAACGCCTTCCTCAACCGCTTCCTCGATTTCGATATCCTCGGCGGGCATTTCGTCCCGCGTGCGCCGGTAAATGACGTACACCTTTTTTGCCCCGAGGCGCACCGCCGTGCGGCAGGCGTCCATGGCGACGTTGCCCCCGCCGACGACGGCAATTTTTGAGTGACGAGTGACGAATGACAAGTGACGAATTTCGGAGGGTTCGGGATTCGGGGTTCGGGGTTCGGGGTTCGGGGGTGCGGAGGGATTGGACGCGGTATTTCCCGTAGGGGTCGATGCCCTCATCGACCCGTTAGCTCCCGTTTGCGATTGATTCGGGTCGATGAGGGCATCGACCCCTACGGAGACATTCTTCTTGCCGTCCGAATTTGTAATTTGTAATTTGTAATTTGTAATTTGGTTAAGTGCCACCTCGCGCAAAAAGTCAATGCCGCCCACTACGCCCGTCAAATTTTCGCCCGGGCAGTTTAGCGGCATTGCCGTCCACGCGCCCGCCGCAATCACCACGGCGTCGAATTGAGAGCGTAATTCGTCAAGCATAACGTCTTTTCCTATACGGACGTTGTTTTTTATCGTAACGCCCAAGTCCGCAATCGCCTTAACCTCGGCGTCTAATACTGCTTTCGGCAACCTATACTCGGGGATGCCGTAGCGCAGCATCCCGCCCATTTTGGGCATCGCGTCGAAAACCGTGACGTTATGGCCTTTGCGTTTGAGAAAGTATGCGGCAGTCAAACCGCCCGGGCCGCCGCCGATGATTGCTACGCTAGTGGCCAGTGGCCAGTGGTCAGTGGTCAGTTTTTGTGGAGTTGACTGTTTGTCTGTAATCAAATTTTCATTTTCTTTTAACTGACCACTGATCACTGACCACTGATCACTCACAAAAACTTTCAAAGCCGCCAAGCTCACAGGTTCCTCCACCAACGCTCTGCGGCACGCTTTTTCGCACGGGTGCGGGCAAACACGCCCGATGGAGGCGGGCAACGGGAGCTTTTGCCTTATCAGCTCTACCGCCGCGCCGTACTCGCCCTTGGCAATCAACTTCGCATACCCCTGGCAATCCGTATGCGCGGGGCACTCGAGCGCGCATGGCGGACGGCAGTCGCCCGTGTGATCGGATAACAGCAGCTCTAAGGCGAATTTGCGGCAAGCAACCGCCCTCGGGGATTCCGTGTGTATCACCATGCCGTCGGCGGCGAGCGTCGAGCAAGCGCGAAGCAAGCGCGGCGAATTTTCCGCCTCGACGACGCATACGCCGCAGGAGGCGTATATGGGGACGCTTTCGTCGTGGCAAAGCGACGGGATGGAGATACCCGCGCTTGCTGCCGCCTGCATAATGGTACAGCCTGCCTCGGCGGTGACTTCTTGATTATTTATTGTAAGTTTTATTTGTGCCATAATTTTTTCCTCTCCGCACCGCAAGGTGCGGGATGTGGGTAATCAGGGGTAAGCGTCCGCGTAACCCCGGGTTACCCACATCTCACGCCTTCGGCGTATTATTACGGATAATATTTTTTTCCATACTTCCTACTTCCTAATTCCTAACTCCATTTGTCCCCCACATTCACCGCTTTAAATTTACACACGCTTGCGCATTTGCCGCAGGCGTCGCAAATTTTAGGGTCGATGGTAAAGGGCTGCTTTTTAATCTCGCCCGAAATTGCGCCAAAGGGGCAGGCGCGCTTACACAAGCCGCAGTTTTTGCAAATCTCAGGGTCGATGCGGTAGGCAATCAGCGGCTTACAGCTTTTTGCCGTGCACCTTTTAAGGTTAATGTGGTCTTCGTATTCGTTGCGGAAATACTTTATGGTGGTCAGCACGGGGTTGGGCGCGGTTTGCCCTAAGGCGCACAACGCGCCTTCTTTTATCAGTTTGCCGAGTTCCTCTAAGGCCTCGATATCGCCTTCCTTGCCCTCGCCTTTGGTGATGCGCTGCAGAATTTCCAACATCCGTTTGGTGCCGATGCGGCAGTGCGTGCATTTACCGCAGGACTCCTTGCATGTAAAATCAAGGAAGAAACGCGCCATGTCCACCATGCAAGTCGTCTCATCCATGACAACCATGCCGCCGCTGCCCATGATGGCGCCCGTAGCGGCGAGTGATTTATAGTCAATCGGCGTGTCGATAAGCGATGCCGGGATGCACCCGCCGCTTGGGCCGCCCATTTGCACGGCCTTAAAGGCCTTGTCGTCCTTAATCCCGCCGCCGACGCCGTAAATGACTTCGCCTACGGTGCTGCCCATCGGGATTTCGACCAAACCGCCGTTTTTAATTTTACCGGTGAGGGCGAAAACTTTAGTGCCCTTGCTGTTCTCCGTACCGAATGCGGCGAACACTTCGCCCCCGGAGCGCAAAATAAACGGAACGTTGGCGTAGGTTTCCACATTATTGATGTTGGTGGGCTTGCCCATAAAGCCTTTCTGCGCCGGAAACGGGGGTTTAAGCCTGGGCATCCCGCGCTCGCCCTCGAGCGAGGCGATTAAAGCGGTCTCCTCGCCGCAGACGAACGCGCCCGCACCCTCCTTGATGCGGATGTCGAACGAAAAACCGGTGCCTAGGATGTTTTTGCCCAAAAAACCTTTTTCGCGGGCTTGGGCAATCGCAATCTCTAAACGTTTAATCGCCAAGGGGTACTCGGCGCGCACGTAAATCACGCCCTCGGACGCACCGACGGCGTAGGCGGCAATCGCCATGCCCTCGAGTACCGCGTGCGGGTCGCCCTCTAGGATAGCGCGATCCATAAACGCGCCGGGGTCGCCCTCGTCGGCGTTACAGATGACGTATTTTTTGTCGCCCGCGTTTTTGCGCGCCGCGTCCCACTTAAAATAGGTCGGGAAGCCCGCGCCGCCCCTGCCGGCAAGGCCGGATGCTTTGACCTCGGCGATAACCTCTTCCGGTGTTTTTTCTTTTAAGCAGGATGTGAGCGCCTTGTACCCGTCGCTTGCGGTATACTCGTCAATTTTTTCCGGATTGATGATGCCGCAATTCTTTAGCGCGATGCATTGGAGGCTTTCAAGCGTAGCCTTATCCGCGTCGGAAATTAAATATGCGGAGGCATTATTCGGCGCGCCCGTAACAAACTTGGCGATTTCCTCCGCGCCCTTTTCGCAGACCTTAACAAAGGTTAGTTTTTCGGATTTTTTGCCGTCGTATGCAAAAACGTCCACAATCGGCTCTAAGTAACACCTGCCGATACAGCCCGCAAGCGCTATTTCAACGTTTGGCAAAAGGGCGCGTAAAACGGCCTCCGTTTTGTTTGCTCCGGCTGCAATACCGCAGGAGCCTTTGCCGATGATTATTTTTAGTTTTTTATTATCCATATCTTTTATCTCTTTATTGACGTTTTTGGTATCAAGACGGTACGAACACCCCATAACCTCTGTTTACGAACCCCGAATCCCGAACCCCGAATCCCGATAAATCACCCGCTCGTCTTGATATTTTTGAGTATCGCCCTTGCCTTATCCGGAGTCAGCGTCCCGAATGTTTCACCGCCGATCATCATGACGGGAGAAAGGCTGCAGCAGCCCAAGCACGCGACGGAGGTCAGCGTAAAAAGGCCGTCGGGCGTCGTTTCCCCCTCCTTGATGCCGAGCTCCGCGCAAATCGCTTCCTCGATCGCCTCCGAACCGTTGACGTGGCATGCCGTGCCTTGGCACAGCAAAATCAGGTGTTTACCGACGGGTTTTAGCCTAAATTGCGCGTAAAACGTCGCCACGCCGTACACTTTGGCGGGCGGCAGTCCCATCTTGCGGGCGATATACACCATGAGTTCACCCGAGAGGTAGCCGTATGCCTCTTGCGCCTTTTGCAGCACGGTGATAAGCCCCGTCGCATCGGTGTATTTTGCCAGCGTCGCATCCAGCAGCGGAAACGGGGTTACTTTATTGTTACATCCACATTCGTTACACATGGCTAATATGATACCACAAAAAAATCCGTTCTGTCAATACAAATTATAGGGTTTTGTTCAAAGCTATCGTTTTCCCCGCGAGATAGCATAATACACCGGAATTGGCAGGCTGCATTAAAAAGCGGATTTTGTAGGCGAGAAGGCGCTGGATCTTTGTGTGCCGCGCGCGGTTGAGCTTTTCGCTTCCGTATTTTCCGTCGCCGATAACCGGGTGGCCGAGATGTGCGAGCGTAGCGCGGATTTGGTGCGTTCGGCCGGTGTGTAAAACAATGTCAAGCACCGTGTCGTCGCCGTCACGCCCCGCCACCGCATACGACATTTTTGCCGTAAGATAGCCCGGTTTTTTGGTATCCGAAACAAAAACCTTGGCTTTTGCCGCATCCTTTTTGAGATAAACCGTGATGTCGGCGGAGGGTTTTTGAGGACACCCGAACACGACGGCGCGGTAATGCTTTTCGATTTTCCGGGTTTTGAACATATTTAATAATTCAGCCTTAGCGCTTTCGTTTAAGGCGAACAGGACAAGCCCGCGCGTGTTGCGGTCTAACCGGTGGACGGGCACGGCAGAGGGGAAGCGGGTGCACACCATGTCGGTAAAGTGCGTTTCGGTTTCGCAGAAAGCGGGCTTTACGGCCGCGACGATGTTTTCGTCCGCATAGGCGACTTCGAACGGTTGGCTCGGGGCTCGGGATTGGGGGCTCGGGATTCTGGGTTCGGGGTTCGGGGTTCGGGGTTCGGGATTCGGGCATAAGGTATCAGGGCACAAGGCACAAGGCACAGGTAATGGATGACGCATATCACCGATACCTGTGCCTTGTGCCCTGATACCTATGCCTTTTTCGGAATACTTGTCCGGCAAGAAAATTTTGACCTCATCGCCCATTTGAAGCGGTCGGTCCTTTACCGTCTTTTCGCCGTTGACGCGCACCTCGCCCAAGCGTATTTGATTACGGATGAGCGTTAACGGCAAAAATCCGAGCTCTTGGTAAAGGAACCCGGTGAGTTTTTGGTTGGGCTTTTGAACGGTAAATATGTGCTTCATGGGAGTGGACGGTGGACGGATAAACAGATTTTATCAATATTTTTGCGAAAAGTCAAGCAAATCCGCCGCCATAGCAAGACGGGTCGCACGGGAGTGCGACCCCTACGACAGATTTTCGACACAAAATAGCCTTGAAATCCAAGCGGCCGTCAACCGTCAACTGACAACTGAAAACTGATACTCATTTGATTTAGGATGACTAATTTCGTTAAGTTATTCGAAGAACAACGGCACCTGCGTTTTGCGGTATTCTTCGATTACCTCTTCCCGTCTTCCTGAGCGAGGCCTCGCTCGCTTTGTTTACCTGCAAGGCTGGTGGCCGAGTCGAAGGATCTCCACCATATAAAAAACGCGACTTCAAGAGGTTGAGATCCTTCGACTCGGCCACAATATTCGAGGTATGCATCGATAACGGAGGCCTCGCTCAGGACGACGGAATGAGGAAGTCATGCTTTCTTCCTTTCAGAATACGCTCGGTAATTAACCATCCTGAAGCAAAATAGTATGACAACTGAAAACTGTATTCGCAGAATCACGAAGTACAACTTAAAACTGTATTCGCAAAATCACGAAGTACAACTGCAATCCCCCTCACTCGTCCGGCGAAAGCAGTTCCTTAGATATTTTTTGAACGGCCTTTTTTTCGATGCGGGACACGTAGCTGCGCGAAATATTAAGCTGCTTTGCGACCTCTAATTGCGTGTGCGTATTGTTATTTCCGATGCCGTAGCGCTTTTTAATGATTTCCTTTTCCCAAGGCGTCAGCGTGCTTTCGATAATCGTCAGCACTTTTTCCCATACGATGGCTGTTTCTACCTTATTAAAAATGCTCTCTTCTTTTACGGGGATAATGTCCATCAGCGTAATTTCGTTCCCCTCCTTATCGACGCCGACGGATTCGGAAAGAGAAACGTTTTGACGGTGTTTTTTGTTGGCGCGGATATACATGAGGATTTCGTTATCGATGCATTTGGCGGCATAGGTCGCCAATTGCGAGCCCTTCCCATGCTCAAACGTTTCGATGCCCTTAATTAGCCCGATGCTGCCAATCGATATCAGGTCGTCCGCCTCTCCGGCACCAGTGTATTTTTTTACGATGTGCGCCACAAGCCGCAAGTTATGGCGTATCAGCATTTCGCGCGCCTCGCCGTCGCCCAGCTTTACACGCTCTAAGTACCTGCGCTCGTCTTCGGGCGAAAGGGGATCTGGAAATGAGCCCTTGTTGTTCACATAAGCGGTAAAAAAGAATACCTTGCTTAAAAAAGTGAGAAGTGTTTCGAAAATCACAAATCCGTACCGCCTTGAAGAGTATGCGGTACATTATATGTCGAAATTTGACGAAAAGTGCACGTCCCAAAAAATGCCGGAGGCATTTTTTTAGGGGTTAGGGGTTAGCGGCTATAAACGCAACCTCCCAAAATCTCCCCCGTAATTGCAATAAGCGCTAAAATTCGCCGCATAGTTTTTGCTATGATAAATGTCGTTGGAGGAAAACCGAAAAATGAAAATTGTTTTTAAAACGGTGAATTCTATTTTGTATGTCGGAATCTCCGGCGAATTAGACGAAAGTATGGCAAGGCAAGCGCGCGAAAGTTTGGACGCGATGATTGACGAGGCCGATATGAAGAAGGTCGTTTTTGACATGAGCGAACTTTCTTTTATGGACAGCACGGGCATCGGGGTGATTTTGGGCCGATTTAAAAAACTGAAGGCGCTTGGAATCCCGCTCTTGATTGCCAATCCCACCAAAGCCGTCGATAAAATACTGAATCTGTCCGGCGTTTACCAGCATATGCCAAAAGTGATGTTTTAAGGAATGCAATAATGCAGTAATGATTGTTTTTATCAGTTAGTTGTCAATGTAATTTCTAAGAAAAGATTGCTGTTTCTCATCCTTCATTACTGCATTATTGCATTGCATTTTCCAACACTAACAACAAAGGAGCCCATCCATGCAAATAGATAATCACATGTCGTTAAAAATTGCCGCGCTGTCAAAAAACGAGGCGTTCGCGCGCAGCGTCGTGGCGGCGTTCTGCGCGTCTGTCAACCCGACCGTGGATCAATTAAGCGACATCAAAACCGCCGTGTCGGAAGCCGTTACCAACGCGGTCGTGCATGCTTATGAAGTTGACAGTGGAATCATTGAAATCAACGCTTCCCTCTCCGGGCGCACCGTACATATCGAGGTTTTGGACGAGGGCGTCGGCATCGAAGACATCGTGCGTGCCAGAGAGCCGTTCTTTACCACAAAACCGGGCGATGAGCGCTCCGGCATGGGCTTTACCGTCATGGAGTCCTTTATGGACACGCTGGAGGTCAAAGCCAGGGACGGCGGCGGGCTTTGTGTACGCATGAGTAAGAACTTCGATATGAACGGAGAGTAATTTACAACTTACAACTTACAATTTACAAATTTCGGATGAACTCAGCGCACTTAGCACCGATACGATCATCAATAATTTGTAAATAGTAAATCGTAAATTATGGGAGGTTCAATGTCCGATCAAACATCCAATTTGGAACTCATTAAAGGCGCACAGGCCGGATCGGAAGCGTCCAAAACGCGGCTGATCAATGAAAATTCACCGCTCATAAAAAGCGTTATACGCCGGTATAAAAACCGCGGCGTCGAATACGAGGACCTCTACCAGCTCGGCTGCATGGGGTTTTTAAAAGCAATACGCAATTTTTCGGAAGAATTCGGGGTGAAGTTTTCCACATACGCCGTGCCGATGATCGCGGGCGAGGTGAAACGCTTTATCCGCGACGACGGGTACATTAAAATTTCCCGCTCCGTAAAAAGCCTTGCCTGCAAAATCGGTATGTTTGTCGAGGAATATAAGGCGCAAAACCTGCAAAGCCCGCAAATTGAAACGATTGCCGAAAAGTTCGGGATTGAGCCGCAGGAAGCGGTTTTTGCGATGGATTCGACCAAATTCCCGCTGTCCTTGTACGAAAAAACGGACGAGGAGAGCGGCCAGTCGCTGATTGACAAAATCGCGTCAAAGGAATCGGCGGATGAGAACATCGACCGCATCATTTTAAAGGATTTAATCGGCGCTTTGCCCGGGCGCGAAAAAAAAATCATCCTGCTGCGCTATTACCGCGACAAAACGCAATCCGAGGTGGCTAAAGTCTTAAACGTCTCGCAGGTGCAGGTATCGCGCCTTGAAACAAAAATATTGAACAAAATTAAGTCGGCGTTTGAAGGATGACACAAGTGACAAATGGGGACTGTCCCCATTTGTCACTTTCACACGCGCCATTATCGCTACATCCCGCAAATTGTTTTTCCCACTCTACTCCTTGTCCCAAATCGCGTAGAGCTTTGTGCCGTTTGGAACACTTCTTATTTCCGCCGCTGCGTAAGCCGCTTCCCCGCCCTCGGACAACGACCAGCCGCCGAAAGTATAGCCCGCACGGAATGGGGCGTTAATAACGGCAACCGAGCTCCCGCCGATGCTGTTATTACGTTTCCGCTTAGATGTTTTTAGCGACGTAGGCGACCTTGGGATGTAGGAACAGGTTTTGCACGACAGTTTCCGTAAGCCTCTCCATAAAACCCGTAGCCTTTTCCACTATGGAC
>WQYM01000050.1 GCA_009781235.1 Bacillota bacterium | reverse complement strand
CCTCTCCTTAAAAAAGGCGACGCTTTTTTGCTTAACCCCGCCTTAGTAGGAAAAACCTGCACGTCGGCGACGGGGTTGTCAAGGATCAAGGCGGCGTTTTAAGCTTCGGGGCGCTAACCGAGGGAACGCGCTCTGCAACTCGGCGAAACAAAAGCACCGAAACGCACACGCATAAATAGCCGCCCCTTGACGACCCCGGCGCCGACGTGCTATAAACCCACAAGGCGGGTTAAGCAAAAAGTGGCAACCATTCGGAGAGTTATACCATTCTACACCATAAATCCGATTTTGTCATTTGATTTTACGCCATTTTTGAAATCCGTTAGGGGCTAGGGCTAACGGAACGGTGGTGCGCTATGCTTTATGGAAAAATTGAGTATAATCGGTCGTATTTTTTTCTCCGCAAAGCATAGCGCATAGGGCAAAACTATAAAAGTCAAAAAATTAGGTTACTGCAAGCACTATTCTCGATTTTGGATAGTATTCTATGGAAACTATTCCTAATTGCAATTTCTTTATAATTAACTTTTCTTCCTCTTCTGAATTCACAACTTTTAATAAGTAGACCCATTTTTTGATTTTATCATCTACTTTGGCAAAAATAAGATAGCCGTACATATTTCTTAGAAACGTCCATCCACGCCCGTCATTTCGTGCAATTTCTTTATATTCAAGTATTTGGATATTTGCGCGGACAGTTTTTTTGGACTTAATTTCAGATTTAAGAATAAATATCTTTGTCAAATTAAAAGCCAAGTCTATAACGCCGATTCCCATCAAAATAATGCCAATTATCAAAGCAAGGTATTTTGCCGATAGTAAAGTAACGGGAAAGGAAAACGCAAGGCAAGTTGCGCCAAATATCACACACAAAAAATCCACAGCAATTCTAAGCTGCTTACTGTCATAGTAGCGTCTAACCAAACTTCTCATATGCTCACATAAGTATATGGCGGAGATACATCTCTGTCAAGCGATTGTCGTAAGATTAGAATTGGATTAAAAATTTCAAAAAACCTCAACATTTGCCCTCTGCCGTGCTTATATATGGGGGGCTTTATTTTTCGTGGTGGAATTTACATATTTTAGGTTACAAGATTAGAATTGGATTAGAATTTTCAAAAAAGGTTGCAATTTGCCCTTTCCCGTGGCTATACAGTAGAGGGGTTTGTTTTTCGTTGGCGGCTTAGCGCATTTTTGGGTATCAAAATTAAAATTAGATTAAAATTTCAAAATACCCTTTTCAAAATGCGGTTCCCGTGTCCTTATTAAAGTAGAGGGGTATGTTTTTCGCGGTCGTAAGATTAGAATTGGATTAAACTTTTCGCCAAACCCCTAAAATCGGCAAATCGTATGATATAATGGATGTATGGCTTAAAAAAACAACACTTCATAAGGGGGGGTGCAAATCCGTATTATAGTGAGGGCTTTTTAACCTTTTGCAAATATTAGAATCCGTCGGGATAAAGTCCCCACGGGCTTGCAAGGTTAAGTTCCTCGTTAGAATAAAAATAAACAGTCAGTAAGGAGGTATCACACACAAAAATTAGTAAGAGGGCGGTGTTAGCAAGCGCGGCATATGAGTTTTGGCGCACCGTTTCGAGTAAGATTTTAGCCGCAAATGCGCGTATCCTTTGGGCGGGATTTACGCATTGTAGGGTTCCATAAGAACACAATAAAAGATAAGAAAAGTAACGCATACCGCCGTAAGCCGTAAAAAAACGGGCATGAGGTATGGCAAATTATAAATACATTGCGGGAACTGCTGTCAAGCCTATCGTTTTAGTCGGTTATCAACCGATTTTTTTAGCGATAGGTTTTCGTTTTGTCCAAAAATAAATTACAAGGGGGTCGTTCATGCGACAGGAACAAGAAAGTTTTGTTGAAGTCGGTTTTTTCGGTATTCGCACAAGCGATAATTCCTTTGTGGATTTTCCGTTGTACATAAAGGTAGCTGCAACGGAAAAGGCCGAATACGACAAGGCGGTCGGGAAAATGTTTAGCGGAGTAGCGCAAATGTGTTCCGATACGCTTGTAAAGCAACTGCAAGAAAAAGCGGGATAATGGGGCGATATACAGATTCCGCGCCCGAGCGGCGATGTAGCCGCCGGACGCGGGCTGTATCGCCCCACCGCGCGCGGCAGCGCATAGGCGCGGAAATACGGGGAGCGTGGCCGCAGGCAGCCCCCGTTAGCGCCGCGCCCGCGCGGCGGTACGGCGGCCTCGCCGCCGTCGGTGACGGTAAAGTATTACCCGTCACCCTGTAACATTGTAACACAAGTTAGAACAAAAAAAGACGTGCAGAAATGCACTTTACGGACGTGCGGAAACGCACAAAAACAGCAAAAGGAGTATCAATGCCTATGGCAAATGTTCAACTTAGAAATTGGGTTTTGACGGTCAACAACCCCGAACCCACGGACGAGGAATTTTTTAACGCGCTCAAAAGATTGCCGCATATAAAATACTTCGCTTTCCAACGGGAAATGGGAGAGGAAACGGGAACCCCGCACTTTCAACTTTACATAGAGTTCGAGGTCGGCAAACGCTTTGAAACCATGAAAGAATATTTCCCGACCGCGCATATCGAGAGCCGCAACGGGTCAAAAAAGCAAGCCCGCGAATACTGCACCAAGAACGATACGCGCATGGAGGGTCACAAACCCTACGAATACGGCGAACTCGGCGAATCGGGCGAGCGCACGGACTTGGTGGAAATCGCGGCGAGAATGCGCGAGGGCGCGACCGAAAAGGAAATCGAAATCGAATTCCCGTCGCAATACCTGCGCTATTACAAAAACATTCAGCAGCTGCGGCAAAACTACCTAGACAGCCAATTCGGCAACGCCTTTCGGGAAATCAAGGTTACGTTCATTTACGGCGCGGCGCGTCTGGGCAAAACCTCGTACATCTACGACCTGTACCCGATTGCCGACATCTGTCGCGTCAACAATTACGAGCGCGGCACGTTTGAAACGTACAACGCCCAAAAGGTTTTAGTCCTAGACGAGTTCACGGGCGCAATCGACATTACGTTCCTCAACAACATTTTGGACAAGTTCCCGTTGGAGTTGCCCTCGCGGTTTGTCAACCGCACCGCCTGTTTTACGGAAGTGTACATCATCTCGAATTTGTCGCTTTCGCAACTTTACACCGACATTCGCGCCACGAAGTCCGAAGTCTACAACGCCTTTATTCAGCGCATAAAAAACATCATCCGCTTTACGGCGTTCAAGGTTTGGCATTACGAATTAAAGGACGGCGAACCCGTCAAACCGCCCAAAACGATTCCGCCGAAACAGATTGCCATTTTAGAGCCAATCGAGGACGACGGCACACTGCCGTTCTAACTTAATCGACCATTTTTAGGGTCAAATATCGGGTCATTTATTAGGTCACATGAAAACGCATTTGTGGGATTTTCCATGAGTGCGTTTTTTAATCCTCATCGCCGTCGTCGTCTTTGAACTCGTAAAAATAGTCTATTTGCCCCGCGCTACTCTTTGGCGGCAATAGCTTTCGCCGCTCCAAACGCTCTTTCGCCTCGCACAATATTTCCGTGATTTTCTTTTCCATTTCCTCTTTGGGCGGCAACACCGTCCAAAATTCCGCAACCGCGATACCCGACTTATCCATTTCCATAAGCTCCACAACGCTACGATTCGCTTGGGGGCAAAGAATAATGCCTATCGGTTCATTTTCGCCGTCCTGCCGCTCGTATCGGTTCAACCATTTGAGATAAAGCGACATTTGCCCCATAAATTCGGGCTTAAATTCTCCCATTTTCAATTCGACCACGACAAGGCGCTTCAAAGTGCGGTGATAAAATAATAAGTCAAGCCGAAAATCTTTGTCGTCTACGCCCATGCGCTTTTGCTTTTCAATAAAGCAAAAACCCTTGCCGAATTCTAATATGAATGCCGTCAGGTCGGACAAAACCGCCTTTTCTAAATCCGCTTCCAAAAAGTTGTCCGTCAAGCCCAAAGTATCCAAAAAATACGGGTCTTTGAACACATTAAACGGGATTCTTGATTGCGCGGAGCCTATTTGCGCGTTTGCAATCTCGCGCCGCTCATAAGTCTTTCTTGAAATTTGACGGCGAAGTTCCTTAGTGCCTATATTTCTTATCGCCGCGTCCCCCGCATAATACATAAACGCCTCGTCGGATTTTACGGGGAGCAATTCGGTAAAATGTGACCAACTCAATTGTTGCGCCAGCTCCGCAACAATTTGAAAATCGGGGAAACGCGCCGCAAAATGCGCCATTCTGCGCACGTTCGTATAGTCAAAGGTTCTTCCGTACTTCTCTCTTAAAAGTTGCGCCAGCTCCGCAACAATTCGTTTTCCGTATTCGGCACGCTGACCGCCCAACACGTCAATATTTATCCTTTGCCCGATTTCGTGGCACATAAGGATAATTTCTTTGTTCGCGTAGGCCCCCGCGTTGTATTTCCGCCTTTCAATGATAACGCAGCAATCCGAAAACAAACTGTCGGGCAACGCTCCCGTAGCCCTCGGCGCAACCGCTCCTTTGTCCGCTACTGTCGGCATAACTTCTTTTTTCTTAGCCATATAGGCATGATACCACTTTTTAGCGGAGAAAGCAAGAAAATTTATTACCAATAAAATCTGCTTGCTATTTTTAGGTGCAGGGTATATAATTCGAGTAAACTATTTGGAGGAATTAACCTTTATGAAAAAATTTGTAGTAACCGTTTTGGCAGTCGCAATTTGCTTTGCTGCGGCAATATCTCTGACCGCTTGCGGAGATTATGATGATTCCGCATTGTTAGCGGAGATTGCGCAACTCAAACAGGAGTTAGCCGATGCAAAAGCCGGAGCACTAAAAGGCGATCCCGGAGAAAAAGGCGATAAAGGCGATAAGGGCGATCCCGGAAGCAGCGGTAATAGCGAAACTCTAATTATACATAAGCTTGGCGATACTGTAACGGTATATGAACAAGGTGCGCCGATGTTCAGTATAAAGTATGATTCTAAGAATACCTATGCGGAAGACAGTGAACTCTTACAAGTGCGATTTACGCTTAAAAATTATGGAATTCAAGGCGGAAACTTTCCAAATGGAGCAATCACCGCACGCGGAGTAAATGCTGATTTCCGTGGAGGTGCCAGTGTTTCGTCCTCTCTTCCAAGCAATACTCACATTAATGAGCAGGTTCAATTTGACGCATTAGTTCATAGCAGTTTTAAATACGTCTTTTTTAAATCCGATACCACTCATTTAACTTATGCTATCTTTGAAGTTTAGAAACTCCAATCCCTTAGTTTTTGCTCTAAACTTTCCGTCTAGCACCATCTCATTAGAAAGGCATTCATATGTTTTTTCTTTCTTTTGCGATGCCATCGCCTTCTTCGTCACCTTGGAATGTCGAACCAACTATTAAAGCATCATCGCCTGTCCAATCGCTGACAAGATAACTCACGCTGTTTGCGTTTTGAGCAACGTTCACGGCTTGGGTGGGTGGGAAAACCCCAACACAAAAGCGGTTATAAGCCTTTTACAGCCTATAACCGCTTTCGCGCTACCTGATTGCGACAAAGCCCGCAACCCCGTTTACAAAGACGTAATACATATCTTTGCTAGGGTTCGAACTTTGCCTGGTTTGGTGGAGGTGGCCGGAATTGAACCCGCTTCCGACGCGTCTTTTTAAAAAGGCTCTATAATGCTTAGTTTCTTTTATTATTTAACGGGCCAACGAGAAGAAACAAATTCGGTCCGCGAGCGCTTTTAAGTCCTTGTGCGGCGATAAGCGCGTAATGCCGACACAATGTACCCTGCCTTTTTTGACAACGGGCATTCTCCAAGCGGGACGGAGAGACCGCCGACGGCTTTAGATTAAGCCGCAAAAGCAAGCGCCGGAGCGCTCACCGTTTTGACATTGCTGTCGTTTGTTTTTGTTGCCTTTTTTAGGTAGCAGGCACTACCGCATACACCCTCTTTAAATTGCCGCGCCGTCGAAACCTGTACACCCCCATGGGGAAGTGCGGTGTGGATTGTGGATTGTGAATTGATAGTGTGGGGTGGATTTTGTTGTTCTTTACCCCAATCCTCATCTGCTTCACAATCCACAATTCACAATCCACAATTCACAAAGTCATGACGCTTTAGCAGTATATGCGAAGCGGGAGTAAATTGTCAAGCAATTTGGGGTGTCAAAAGATGGGAGTTTAACGCTTTATCACGTACTGGTAATGCACGTCGTCGCACACGATGGAAAACAGCGCACTGTTGTCGGTCTTGTAACAGGTGACGGGCTTGTATAGGCTAAACGAGAATTTTAATAGCTCCTCAAACGACTCTACCGACACGACCTTCCCGCAAAACGCGGGCTTTTCGGAGGCGGCGGCGAGGGCGACCTCGTTATAATACTTGCGCATGATTTTATTAAATATGCCGCGGAATTCGTCTTTGTCTTTAAACGCACCCTTGAGCGAGCCCACCAGCAGCACCAGCGCAGCCGCTATGCCGACAACGATCACGACGGAAACCCAAAAATCGGGAAGGCGTATGTTGCGCTCGGGGATATCGGCCTGCACGGTATCCTTGCCCCCGTTGTAAGTTATCTGGAACAATTCTTTCTCTAGCTGAATCGCCATGCTGCGCGCGTAAGGCGCGGTCTTAAGGGAGTTGTCTTTTGCCGTCAGTTGATATTCGGCGGTAAAGACGATTTCGGCAATATAATTGGTAACGCGTGGGTTGGAATCGTTAATATATTCGGTTAATTTTGCTTCGAATTTCTCGATATCTAAAGGGAATGTTTCGTTGATTACGGCCTTGCCGCCTACAAAAACGCAATCGCCGGTTTTGGTCGGCAATGCGGAGTCCTTCCAATCCCAAAACACGCCGTTACTTCCGTTGCCCGACATACGCACCTTTAATTCCGCCGAGTATACGGCCTTGTAGGTAAGGGCGATAGGCTTGCTCGTCTCCACCGAATACGTTGACACCGCGTCAATATCCTCGGTGTAATAGCGCCGGTAATGCGAGTAGTGGTTTTTAAGCTCGTCCGGATAAAAGCCGTTGCCCTCGGTCGTGTGTAGCACGTGGCTGATACCGTTACGCTCTGTAAACGTAATCGTTTTTTCCGCCGTCACGCAATCCATAATGTACCGCGCCGAAAATACGGTAATCAGCACGAGCGCCACGGCGCACATGCCCGCAATGATTAGCCAGACCGGCTTACTAATCCTTGCAAATATGCCGTTAGGTTTTTTGGTGATGTTTCCCATGTCGGGTCCTCCTGTGAGGGATGAATGAGTGAATAGTGAATAGTGAATAGTGAATAGTGAAAAATTATGGAGGGAATGAGATGTTCTTATCTAAACAATCCGTTATCCCCTACCCAGCGCCGGACAGCCAAACCGCCGGGTAGCCAATAAACGGGATATAAAAGTGCCCTACGCCCCTTATGTCCTCGGGGTATACCGGACGGGTGTCGGGGGCGTTGTTGGAGTCGCCTTTGGTGACGTAGTAAACGTTGCCGACCCCGTCCGCTTTTACCTCGTGGATGCGGTGCACCAAGGAGCGGCTCCCGGAAACAAACTCGATGACGTCGCCTACCTTTAACACCTCGGCGGCCTTTTGGGGCTTAAGCTTTTCGATCATGACGACCGAACCTTTTTCGAACGTGGCGCTCATGCTGTCGGACGCCACAGCGACGGGCTTAACCGGGAACAGCCCCGCCCCGAACGCCACCAGCACGCACAGCAATACTAAGGGCACCAAATAGCCACGCCATCGGAATTTTTCTTTCTTTTGAATGGTGCGCTGCCGCTCTTCATAGCGGTATTTGCCTAAAATCAAATACGATGCAAACACGACGACGCATACAAAGATGACCATCAAGAATCGGTTGACGTCCGGGACAATAGGCATAACGTAGGGGATCATGGTAAGGGAGAAGCGGAATATGAGTAAACCCCCAAACGTCCCGCCGCCCGCGGCGTACGTTAGGAAGAAGCTGATAAGCAAGGCGGGCACGATGACAAGGGCGATTTGCTCGGCGACGTTGGAATAGGTGAACATGGTGCGGATGTTATCTATCGAAACAAACGCGAGCACGGAAGCCAAAATAAGGTCGAACCACGACGAATATTTTGCCGGCACGCGTCTGATGATGTTCAAGCGGATGAATTCGATGGAGGCAAATACGATTCCGTAAATCCAAAGGTTTTTTACCAGCGCCAGGAAATCCGGCACCATAATGTTTTGGCCAAACTTGCCTAGGATTCCGGTAAAGAGCATCAAAAAAACGTAAAGCGCAGAGGCGATGCAACAGATTAAAAAGGTGTTATTTTTGGTTTTATCGAACACTTTGATGCCGCCTAAGGCAAAAAACGAAACGACGGCGGCTAAAAGGAAGAAGAGCGGCCGCAGGATGTTGATATAGACCGCCATAAGCTCTGACGGCCATACGAACAGCAGGCAGTGGAATAAGGCCAAAACCGCTATGATGATTAAGGATACGGTTAGGTTCTTTTTCATTTTTACATTCCGGGGAACGGCGTCGGGAACGTGTTATAGGTTGAACCATAGACAAACGCTACGTGGAAATAGAGGGTAACCCAGAGGCACTCGTCGTGGGTACCCGGATTGGGAGCGTCCGTGTTTAAGTGATATGTCACGGAGAAATTGTAGTATAATGTGTTGCCGCCAAATTTAGCGCCGGCGCAAGCTATCGAAACGGTTGCGCTGGTCCCGTCGTCCGGCAAGAGAGCCGGAGCCACCGATATAGCTGGCAACGCCTCGTAATTGTAATTTATCCATGCCGCCGTGCCGGCGTGCCACGTAATCCCGCTGGTGTTTTTAAACGACATACTAAAATTGAGTACTTGTTGACCGCTCCAAACACCGCCGCCGCTGTAACCGGAAAATATGGCGTAAAAATGATTGTCGTCCCATTTGGAAATGTTGGTAGGCGGTGCCAAAACTTGCTGCGCTCCGGCCGTTAGGCCGAAATATTGAGGGTTGCCGCTTTCTCCGGGACCCGTACCGTTGGTTGTTGCAGGCGTTGTGGTACTCTGCACGGGAGTAATCCACCAGGTCCTTGGGTAATTGACAAAAATTTCTCCGTGGAACTCTAGGTCACCTTCGGCGCCGGACGGCGGGGCGGCGTAAACCACGCCTATACACAGCGTAAAGGCTACCACCAAAACGATTGCAATGTTTTTAATAACCTTTTTCATCTCGAAAATTCGCTACGGCTCCTCCGTTGGCGTCCCTATCCTGTTGTATCCGATGGCGCCGGCGGTCGCATATACGCCGTTGTAGTCTTTGTCGGTCAAAGACCATACGGTAGGACTGCCAACCCACGTCACCGTGATATAAAACGGCCCAACCCGGCCTGAAACATGGTCGGCACTAGTGGCGGGCGGTATCTGCCCCACACCTGAAAAATCGGGCCACGTAACCTTGATTTTGGGGCTTGCAGGGTTTGGCGTAGGGTAGGAACGGTCCGGGTAGTAAGCTAGCCCGGAATCAAGGGTGCCGCCGCCCGGCCAAACGCCGGAGTCGGGCGTAAAATCCCAGGTGGTAAGCTCTACCGGGTACATCGTGTTGTTTTGCAAGAAAAACTCTATCTTCCGTGTATGCCCCGGCCCGAACAGCATTACCTCGAACGCCAGCGTGGTGTCGTTGACCCGGTACGCTTTTTCGTCGTCCCAGCCACCCTTGCCGTCGCCCTTATCGTCTAGTACAAAGCTGCCGTTCTCCATAACCGGGCTACCGTCCGGGTTCTTTTTATATCGGGGGAACCTTATCCCGTTTACTACAGCGGGCTCAGAGATATAAAACGTCTCTTTGGGGGGCAATAGCGACACGCCGAAATCGGCGTTTAATTGGCCGGCCGAGGCGGCGTAGACGATGCCGATAAAAATGGCGCTCAAAAGAAAGGCCGTAATGCCCAAATAACTTTTCTTGTATTTTGAAAAGTTTTTTGCCATTTTATTCCTTCACTCCCTTGCCGACTCTTATCATAGCATTACCGTCCAGTCGATGGTCATCTCGATTTTCCAAGCGTCTGGCGCGTAAAATTTTGCCGGCCCGTACGCGACATCGGTATCGTCGGATTCGGTGGTGTAATCGGTACCGGCCTTCCATTCGATGAGAATCCACCTTACATAAACGTTCAACGGGTCCGCCGTGCTTCCCGCTATTAACAGCGGAGCCCCCGGCGCATGGTGAGAACTTACCCTCATCACCGAATTTTCGACGTGGCCGCCCACAGTGCTGCTAACGGAATAGCCGTTAGGGTCGGTGAGCTTAAGGTTCAGGCCGTTAAACAGTGCGTCGGACACGCCGAGATTTTCAAGCCAGTAGTAAATCACCATCGCGTCGCCCGCAGTTAAAATTCCAAACTCGACAGCCTCGGACGACGTGACATACGAGAGCGTTTTGCCGCCGTTGGTGATACAGCCGGCAAGGTCTTTATTGGAGCCCTCCGCCGAGCCGTCCCCATACCGGATTGCCGCGCCCGCGTCGATGAAAATCACATCCGCGCCGAGCAGGTTCGCGCGGCCGTCAAAAGTCAACGTACCGGAGCCGGCCGCCCAAACGACGCCCACCGTAACGGCGGCGACCAAGCTTAGCACCACGGCTAAAATTCCTTTTAGTTTTCTCTCGCCGGATTTCATCGAATGATTCGTTTTACCTCAAATAATTCCCCGCATTGAGCGAGGTGGCACGGTAACGACGGGGTGGAAAGGGTAAGCTAAAACGTCTGACTGGCAGCTTTCTCGGCTTACACGAAAACCCAACAGAAACGCAGGCACATTTAAAGCGCCGCGTTTCCGTTAGGAGAATAATCGTAAAAGCTAAGAAATACTTTTAGTTTCTGATTAAGGCGCCCACGACCAATTGGCGGTAATGGTAAAAACTACCGAACCCGACAATGCGGCATTACCCGCCCAAGTTACCGTAAGAATTTGGGGATCGGTAGTGCCTCTGGGAAGAATCGGCTCCCTGTAAGAAAGGTCGCCGCCGGCGTCGTCAAAGGAAAACGCTAAAAGAACGTCGTCGGTGACATAAGTCCCGGTCAGGCTGGAAGTGTTAGTCCCTGTAATGTTGAAGCCGGTTACAATTCCGTTGTTCTTCGAGCTGGTGTTGTGGAGCGTGAACGTAATAGTCGAAGATTCTCCAACGTTGGCAAAATTTACGCTGAATGTTAGAGTATCGTCGGTATGCGAGACTGAGTTAGCCGCATCGGTATGCGAATCCGAAACCGCAGAAGTCTTGAATACTACTTTCTCATCCGCTAAGTTTACCGTACCTGTCATGGTAAGGCTTCCGTTGGCCAACGCCCAGGAGATGCCGACAAACATCGCCGCCACGACGGCAATGAGTACGAACATCAGTTTTCTTTTCTTTCTTTCTTGCTTTTTCATTTTTTTCTCCTCTTGGAAAAAATTTTGTATTTATTTACACCCCATACAAACCTACAAGCGCTTTTTTGTTTTATCGCAGGGGCGGACTCGTAATCCGCCCGCGCCCTAAAAACGCCAAAGCCTTTGTAGTAGTATGGAAATATAAACCGCAATTTATGTGTCGGGGACGGGGTTACCGATTACCCGTAGGGGTCGCCGTCCCCGGCGACCCGCCGCCGTTGATTACCCGGGATTCGGGGTTCGGGGTTCGGGATTCGGGATGGACACACACGATCCCGTAGGGGTCGCCGTCCCCGGCGACCCGCCGCCGTTGTGCGGACGAAAAGGCCATGCCGGGGGGAGGTGTCGGGGGGACGGGGACGTCGATTGCCCTGTGGGGGCAACCCTCCGGGCACGTCGCGCTACGCGCTCGTGTCGCCGTAAACCCGTCCCCGGCAGAGCCGTAAACAAGGGACGCCGATTATCCGGGATTCGGGGTTCGGGGTTCGGGATTCGGGATGGACACACACGATCCCGTAGGGGTCGCCGTCCCCGGCGACCCGCGGTTGCCGATTCCCCGTACGGAATTTTCTCGACGGCAAAGCAAAAACAGCGTGGTGAGGATACCCCGCGAGATGATGGCATCATATCACATATATTCATATATTCCCGATTGTCAACACTTTTCGACAAAAATCTATGTAAAAAACGAATTTATTACATGTATTATTCCCATCCGGTACTTCTTTTTCAAAAAAACTGTGCATTCGCACTATTTTTATGCAAGACCCGCCTTACCACTGACACTGTTTAAAAACAACCGCGCTAAAAAAACGGCTTGGACGGGTTTTTAGCCCTCACACGCCCGTAAACTCCGCATTCGCGTATACCGTGCCGCCCTCTCCCGCCAATACCACCACTTGCATAAATTTACACAAAGTTCCCCGCCCCCTTGTGTAAAACTCCGCGTTCGCGTGCACCGTGCCGCCCTCTCCCGCCAATACCACCACGCGGCGGGAGGGCTCCGGCGCAAAAACCTGCGGACGGATGATGTCGCCTTGCTTTGCCGCAGTTTTGTACTCGATGCGTATGCGCTGTAAATTCATCGGCTCCCCTATCGCGTCAAAGGCGAGAGTGGCATAATGCACGTTGTTCATGTGCATATTGAGGTCGATATAGCGCGGGGGCACGGAAACCGGCGCAGCCGCAAGAAAAGGCGCGTCCGGCACGGCGATTTTGCGCGGCAATAGTTCGATCGGATAGCGCGTGTCGGGAGCGAACGATTTTATCAGCTCGTCCGGCATACGCGCGGGCTTGCCCGTGTCTACAAAAACGAATATGCCGAGCGAATAGCTTGTGACCAGCCGCTCTCCGCCCGCAGACTCTATCACCGCGTTGCGGTGGCCCATAACGGGGCCAAGATCAAAAAGGTGGGCGGATATCACGATTTCTTCTCCGTAAACGGGTAGCCGGTGAATTTCGGCCTGGCGGTACGCGATAAAGCCGCCGATGCCGCGCGCGGAGCAGTAATCGGTGATAAGGGGCATGTTGTCGTTTTGGAATTGCTCGCAGTCGGACAGCGCGGTGCATATCCCGTGCACCGACATTTTTTGATTTGGGCCGCAGTCCGAAACCGTGACCCGGCGCGAAAAAGAGTACATAGCGGTATGCCCTCCGTTTTTCGTTTTTCGTTTTTCGTTAAAACCCAAACTCCACTTTGATGTCCCGTTCGAACAAAATTTTAATCATCTCGACGGGGGGCAGGTTTTCGCGGATGGCCAAGTTGAGCGCGGAAGTGATGGGCATTTCAATCCCGAGCTGTTCCGCAAGCCCGCCTACCGCGCGCGCCGTGGCGACGCCCTCGGCAAGCTTTGTAAAAGTCTCGCCCCTAGCAAACGCCTCGCCCCAGCGGCGGTTGTGGCTGTGAGGAGAAAACAGCGTCGCCTCGTAATCGCCTAAGTGGCACAGCCCGTAGGCGGAGAGCTCGTTGCCGCCCATCGCCGCAATCAGCCGCGCTACTTCCCTTGCGCCGCGCGCCATAAGCGGGCCTTTGAGCGAGGTGTAGCCGAGCCCGTCTAATATGCCCGCCACGATACCCATGATATTTTTGGCCGCCGCGCCGAATTCCGTGCCGATGATGTCGCCGCCGTAGTAAAAACGGATGATGTCGGATTTAAAATTGTCCGCCAAGAACACTTTTAATGCGGGATCGTAGGAGTCTATCACCATGCAGTTGGGGATACCCTTAACAAAGTCCTGAATGTGGCCGGGACCCACCCACACCGCGATACTTTCTTTGGCGATGTCGGATTCTAAGCACACCTCGCTAAGCCTTTTGCCCATGCCTTCCTCGATGCCCTTCATGCACAGCACGATTTTCTTGCCGGCTAAATCGAACGCCGTCACCCGCTGCAAAAAGCCGCGCAAGGCTTGCGAGCTAATCGAGATGATGATGATTTCGGCGTGCCTTACGGCGAATCCCAAATCGGACGAGAGTGTAATCCCGTCGGGATACGTTACATACTCGTTCACCCTTGTAGCCTTCAGTGCGCGAAAAATCTCGTCGTCCGGCCCGTAGCTTACGACGTTATTGCCAAGTTTATGCGCGTACCACGCAAGGAACGAGCCCCAACGCCCGCACCCTAGGACGGATATGTTCATTGCAATGTAACTCCTTTTATCTGTGCACAGTTCTTTTGATATGATGGTATGATGATATGATGGCGCTTTTTGATATGATGGCACTTTTTGATATGATGGCGCTACGCTTATGATGGAGAAATAGCTACCTTCCCGTCGTAAGCATACAACCCATACAAGTCCGCAAGACTTAAAACGTGGATAACCCCTTGCAAGTGAAGCGCAGCTCGGGGTTAAGCCGCACACCACACCGAACTCCGTAGGAGTTCAACTATCTACCCAAAACCACTTTTCGTCTAATTCGATGCCCTGCTCCCGGATCAATCTAGCAATCTCTTCTTGAAAGCTTTCTTTCTTATGATGTTCCTGCTGATTTTTTATATAATTGATAATTGTCTCCCTTTCATCGTACGAATAGGTCAAAGCGCAATACTTTATGCCCCAGCCTCTAAACTCGGGAAAGTGGCCGCTCTCTTTCATCCATTTTGAGGACGATACTTTTATTTCCCGCACATAATCCGCTAACGCAACGGAAGGATGCAAATCTGATAAAATATGGATGTGCTCTTCCATGCCGTTAATACGAAATAAAACGCCTTCTTTGTTTTTAACAATGCCCCAAATATATCGAAATAAGTCTTCCCGATGTTCCGAAGGAATTGTTTTTTCGCTACCCTTTGTGCGAAAAATGATATGATACTATTCCGTTGCTAATTTAAAAATTTTGTGTTATACTTGAGTTATGTTAAGATATACGGTTGAACAAATTGAAGAAGTAAGTGTTGCATTGGCGACTGAGCGCGAGAACGTGGAGATGTT
>WQYM01000049.1 GCA_009781235.1 Bacillota bacterium | reverse complement strand
TCGGCTAAAGCTTGGGCGTTTTCCTGCGTGCCCATTCCGGTAATAATGGCGCGGCCGTTGGCGATGGTCGAGTTGATGGTCGGC
This sequence comes from Bacillota bacterium, assembly GCA_009781235.1. Lineage (GTDB taxonomy): Bacteria > Bacillota > Clostridia > Christensenellales > Pumilibacteraceae > WRAP01. Next base: position 14,851 of record WQYM01000049.1, on the reverse strand, counting down.
GCGGAGATGGTTTGTTCCTCCCCGCCGACGACGGTAATAATCGAAATGCGTTTGTTGATGTTTTCGGGCCCGGTCGCCTCGGCAAACCTGCGCGTCCCCTCGGAATCGAGGTTCAGCGATACGGCGTACCCTTGGCTGTCCCGATCCCAAACCGCACGCGAGGAGGTGACGTTCCGGCCCGTTAAAACGGTATTGCCGGCCTCGTCCCTAAAAATCAGCTCGGCAGGCTTTCCGATTAACGTAAAAATCTTGCCGGGCTCGTCCACGTCCGGAACCTCGACGCGTAAGCGGTTCGAGCCTTCTTTTACTACGGTAGCCTCCGAATACCCCTTAGAAACCAGCATGGTTTGCAATCGGGCGCGCGTGCCCTCCATGCCGGACGCATTGACACTCGTAGATTCCGATTCGTATACCGCGTACACCCCGCCTTTTACGTCAAGGCCGAGTTTGATGGTTGTTGCGAACGATTTTAAGCTGGTGATTCCAAACGTAAAGGTAGTGAAACACATGACCAAGCCGACTATGATAAAAAAGCCAACAACGGAAAATTTTATAATCGACGATTTCTTTCTCATTATTTAAGCAACGGTTCTCCTTTGGTAGTGGTTCGTGATTCGGTGCTCGGGGTTCGGGGATTTTAGGGTTCGTGATTCCGAGCCTTTTTACGAACCTACACGACAGTATACAATAAAACGGGTGGACAAGTCAACCGATTTACGTAATGAATCCAACGAAAAGTAAGAAACTTGGATATAATTCGACGATTATTTGACGCCGGCATCTCGTCTACTAACAAATACGGGAGTCAGTTGTCAGTTGCCGGGGGTCAGTAGTCAGTGGTCAGTGATCAGTGGTCAGTTAAAAGAAGATGGTTTTGTATCCCGAATCCCGAGAGAACAGGTTCCGGCGGGTCGCCGGGGACGGCGACCCCTACGGGAAAGAATGTAACCAATCCATCCGCCATTCCTAATTCCTAATTCCTAATTCCTAATTCAAACGACCCCCGAACCCCGAACTACCCGTTCTCTACCGCGTACACCGCCAATGCGCACTCGATCCGTTTTTGCATCATTGCGCAGGATAACCCGTGCGGCTGTGAAAGTGCTCCGCCAAATTTAACCGCCGACGCCGCGCAGCCTCCGCTGCAGTAGTATTTGGCCCAGCAGGCTTGGCAGGCGGGCTTAGAGTTTACGTGGTTCCGGGCCCAAAACCTGAGCGGGAGCTCTTTTTCGTAGCGTCCCGTTAAAACGTTGCCGACGAGGTGCGGGGGACTTCCTACGAACTGGTGGCACGGGTATAGGCTCCCGTCCGGCGCAACCGCCAAATATTCGCAGCCCGCGCCGCAGCTTTTTAGCCTTTTGGCGGCGCACGGGCCATTGTAAACATCCATATTGAAATGGAAAAACGTAAACCACTCGCCCGCTGCCCGCCGCGCCAAATACTCGCCCGCCAGCTTTTCGTACTCGGCTAAGATGGCCGGCAGATGGCTTTGGCGGATTGCCAGCGGATGAGTTTCGGGCAAAACGACCGGCTCGATAGAGACATTCGTAAAGCCGTAATCGGCAAGCGCGAGCGCGTCGCCGCAAAAATCTAAGTTTTTGGCGGTAAACGTCCCGCGCACATAGTATTTTTTGTCGCCGCGCCTTTTGACAAAGCTTAAGGCGTTTTTAAGCGAGAGCGCGAACGAGTCTGCGCCTCCGGGGGTCTTACGCACGGAATTATGAACGTTTTCGCGCCCGTCTATACTTAGTACGACGTTATCCATCTCCGCATTAAAAAAATCCGTCGCGTCGTCGCCTAACAGCAGCGCGTTGGTCGTAATCGTAAAGCGGAAATTCTTGTTGTGTTTTTTCTCTAAGACCCGCGCGTACGCCACCGTTTCCTTTACCACGGAAAGGTTTAACAGCGGCTCTCCGCCGAAAAAATCAACCTCCAAATTGCGCGTTTTGCCCAAGTGCGCGATGAGAAAGTCAACGGCGGCTTTGGCGGTTGCAAGCGGCATGTGGCCGGAGGCGGTGCCGTAGAGATTCGTGAATGACCGCTCCGCTTCCCATCCGTCGTTTTTCGTTTTTTGTTTTTCGTTTTTCGTTTCGTCCGCGAAACAATACGCGCATCTCAGGTTACATAGATGCGTCACATTTAAGCATAGCGATTTGACAACCCCGTTAAACTCGGACGGTTCAGAGGCGGCCGGGGCGGAAAACAACACGCCCTCACGCGTCAAGACATCTATCTCCCGGTTTGCGTCCCGGATTTCTTGCGCTGAAAAACGCAAAAAATCCCCCGCCCGGGTTTTGGCGGGGAACTGTCGCGATTCGATTAAAATCCGGGTCAATTCGTCCGTTTCGAAAAACGAACCGCTTTCCGTATCAACCGTAAAATAGCGGTTTAGGCATTGAAAAGTATGTACCATGATTGCAAGTGAAAAGTGAAAAGTTGTGAATATGTGGCCGTCGTTTAAACGCAATTCCCTTTTGTTCCGATGCGAACTATTCGGGTTACCGCTACAGCATCATCCGAAACTTTTCGTTTTTCACTTTTCACTTTTCATTGCGAGCGTATCTCGCACGCGAAATACGCTCGCAGGACTGGTTGCCGACCGTGCAGCTGGTTTTGCAGGCGGATTGGCACGACGAAGCGCATTCGCCGCAACCGGATTGAGGGCCTTTTTTAATCGTGTTTAACGCGATTATTTTGATGTGTTTCATGTAAGGAACTCCTTATTAAATGTAAAATGCGGAATGTAAAATGCAAAATGCGGGAATCCCCGCGGTTTAGTGGCTGGATTTCAGCAGTTGGTTGCGCTCGTTGAGCTGCGAAATAATCCGCTGCGCGCAGGAAACGACGGCCGCATTCTCGCTAGCGTCCAAATGGCCGCGCATAAGGTCTATTTCGGACAAAACGGACGATTCGATTTGCGCGGCGGACGAATCCGTTTTTATGGGGCTCGTGCTGATTAAATCGTATACCTGGCCGATTTTCCGGTTGGTTTGCTTATCGGAAGCGGAGTCTACCATCAATTTAACCTTGGAGGACGCCGATTTAATAAAGTCGATTTGCGGCTGCCGTGCCTCCTCCGCGTCCGCGGTATGCTCGTTGGCTATCAGGTGCAGTATCAGCACCACAAGATAAATGCCCAATGCGACTAACTGCGAAACCCAAGTTACGACGTCATTTTTGGCCGGAATACTCATCATGATAATACCGGCAGTAAGCACCACTATAAAATACACTGTAGAAATGGCATACACCGAGCGTCCGAAAATTGAGGAGCTTTTCCCTTTACGGGTAAAAAACGGCGAGCATACAAACATCAAATAAGCAAAGTGTATAAAGCCGTATGAAATCCACACCGTCGCCGTGCGGTTTTCCGCCTTACTAATCAGGAAAAAACACACGTTAAATATCGCGGGGAAAACAAGGCACATGATAATGTGCAGTATCGTTGTTTTTTTCATAATCGGCCTCCTACATGCGCTTCATGATTTCGGCTTTCTTCGCGTCGAACTCCGACTGCTCAATTAAACCGAGATCCAGCAGCTCCTTTAATTTTTTGAGCGTTGCGATGGGATCCTCGGCGCTTTTTGCCGGTTCCTCCGGCGCTTTTTGCGCGTAACGGCTGGGCGGCGGCGCTGCGGGCGCCTGAGCGGACGCAACCGGGTTGACCGGCGCAAACATTTGCTGCGCCATGCCGGCGAACACGCCGCCCGCCGCCATGCCCATACCAAGCCCCGCGCCCGTAGAGGCCATGCCGCCGGAGCCGGGATTTGCGGCCAGCGTCCCTAAAATATTGGCGGACTGCTGACGGCCCCAATCCTCGCCCAGCGTGCCGAACACGGCCTTGTCGGCTTGTGCGTTGCGAAGCTTTGCGATAGCGTCCATGCCGATTTCGTCGTAGCGGCGACGCAGCTCATCGTCGTCAAGGTCGAGCGCGGCAATAGAAAACTTGATGATTTTTAAGCCGTACTCGCCCAGTGCCTCGCCGATATACGGCGCGACGGCTTCGGCAAACTCGTCCAATCTCGCCTCAATCCCGAGCAGCTCCGTTTGGGTTTCATTGAGCGCGCGCGTAATACTGGATTTAATTTTGCTTTGGAACTCGTTGGCAAAATAATCGTCAATCATCTCCTGCTGGCCCATAAAATTATTGTTGCTGCCGACCAGTTTTGTGAGGAATATTTGGGGGTTAGAAACCTGAATCTTGTACGCGCCCCTGGCACGCAGCTTGGTAGCGATGCCGAGCGTTTTATCGCGCACCTGAATCGGCGAGGCTGTGCCCCACAGAATCTCCATGCTGTGCGACGTTTTGACAAAGTAAACGACGCAGTTAAACGTGCTGACCCCGCCGGAAAACGCGTTTCGCAAGCGCGATATAAACGGGTAGTTCTGCGTGTTTAATTTGTAGGTGCCGTTTTCAAACACCTGCTCGACCAACCCGCCCTTGATGAAAATCGCTTCCTCGCCGGGCATGACGATCAGCGTAGAGTTGGTGTTAAAATCCTCCTCCGGCTGGCGCCAAATCAACGCGCTGGCCTGGCCCGTGTTTTTAATAACGTCGGTCCAGTGCTTTTTGCCGCCGACATAGGCGGACTCGTTTGCATTCTTCTTAAAAAATGACATGGGCGTATAACTCCTTTTATTCTATTTCAGTTTTGCTAACAACTCGGTAAATGTGGAACAAACAGGATCGATTTTGTTGGTTTCATGATCCCAAAATACGACTTTAGCGCCGGAAGCAAAGTCAAAACAGATATAATTACCGAATGAATCTGAAGCAAATGGCACTAACCCCTTGTTTCCGGTAACTGTCCGCGCGCTTTCGTAGGTTTTGAATATGTTCATGCGCTTGCTTTCATCAAACGATAAAAGATTGTTGAAAACATGCTCTACGCCAGACTCGGTCAAAAAGACTTCCTGCACAGGGTAGCCAGCGTTATTTTTCACAGCACATTCGACATAGTCATTCGGCATAATTGCACCTATCATTTTTTCGAATTTTTCTATCGGTGTCTTGTCAACCAAAGGCCGTGCGACCTTCCATTCTAATTCGTTCATATTTATTTCTCCATATATTTACGATTTGTAGTACCGCCACCCCAAACATTTCTACCACCGTAGTGTCGGCAGTTTTCATGTATTCCACTTGGAACAAGCTGCATATGCCCTGCCTTTGTATCGTGATGCCACGTATAGTCGCTTGGCGTTTTACCAGCTCTAATTGCTTCAAGCTGATCCTCATCAAAGCGCTCGGCAGCTTGTGGATTGCTTTCAATATAATTATTCAATCCGCTGTTGCATTCTCTAAATTGTTTCGGGTCGCTGCTTCCATATAAATCTTCCGGCAACTGATGCTCATACTCAGATACGGGCGAAAAATCCGGGAAACCGTCACGATACTCAATACCGTCAACGCCGTACTCTCCCAATTGCTCAGCAACATCCTCTGTCTCAGGTTTCCATGTAGAATTTCCTCGTTCACCGCCCCATTCGCCATTGTTAACCGGAGTAATTTTAATTCTATCGCTTAAACAACTACCATATTCGTCCGGTTCCTCTTCCTCCGACTCTTCTTCTTCCTCCGGTTCTTCCTCCGGCTTTTCTTGTCCCTCTTCTTGTCCCGGTTCTTCCTGCCCTTCCTCTTGCTCCTGCCCTTCCTCTTGCTCCTGCTGTTCCTCTTGCTCCTGCTGTTCCTCTTGCTCCTGCTGTTCCTCTTGCTCCTGCTGTTCCTCTTGCTCCTGCTGTTCCTCTTGCTCCTGCTGTTCCTCTTGCTCCGCTTCTTGTTCTTGTTCCTCGACTTCTGCGTCGGGTTCCGATGATGGATCGTTTATCTCCGCATTGCCCTCTCCGCTACTCATATCATCTCCGGCATCGCCGTTCAGATTGACACCCGCGTCGTCGTCACCCAAGTCCTCTCCTTCGTCCATATCGCCGTCGAGATTTTCCCCGTCATCATCTATATCACCGCCGACATCGCCGCTAAGATCTTCTCCATCGTCCATATCACCGCAATCGCCTCCACCCATATCACCGCAATCGCCGTCGTCCATACCGCCGCCGTCGTCGCCGTTTAAATCGACTCCGCCGCCGTCATCGCAACCCATGTCTCCGCCGAAATCGCCGGTGTCACCGCCGCTGTCGCCGCCCAAATCTCCGCCGCTGTCGCCGCCGAAGTCTCCGCCGCAATCATCGCACATATTTTGTTACCTCCTTAGTAATATTCTTTTTGAGCCTTCGGGCGGATTGCGAGGCCGCCCCTACGGCCTGCACGGCCTACGCTTTCCGAATTGCCGTCTGCCCCTGCACTACTTACGCGCAAAGCCGGAAGCTATGATGGCTTTGGCATTGTCGGGGCGCTCACGCAGCGTGACCAAAAAGTTGTACACGCCTACCCCGTCCATAAACGGCGCGAGCTTAAAGATTGCCTCCGCCGTATAGCCCTCTATCGTCAGCGCGCCCGCTTTGGGGAACGCGCGCGTGTCTATCCAAGCCTCGAGCTCACGGCGGATATCGTCGTGCCTTGAAACCGGCAACGCTATTTTTTCCGCCGCTTCCGGCTTTTGCTTTCGTTCGCCTACCAAATATGCCACAATTTTTTCCGTCATTGTGAGCCTCCTGAGTTAATCCGATCCTTAAAGCCTTGGGCATAATCCCGCGCCTCGGCCTCCACCATCTGGTTTTGATACCCCTCAAAATCGTATTCGGGGCTAATGTAGTTGTCAAAGCCCTCTTGGTACGCTTGGCCTTTTTCGCTGGAAGGATCGAGGGCGCACTGCTGCTGATACGCGTGCCACATCTCGTGGGCGACGGTATCGGCCGCCTCGGCGGAATCGTCCAGCATGTTTTGATTGATCTCCAGCGTGTTGGTTTCGGGGTTGTAACCGCCGTATTCGCCCTCGCCCATGTCGTCTCTAAAGACAACCTCGGGCGGGTTGGCGTTCCCGGTGTCCGCCGCCACGCAATCGGCCAAATCCAGCATGGATTGTTTTTGCTCCTCAAGCGACAGTTCGCTCCAATTCTCCGCCCTAAAATTATCGAGCACGGCGTCTGTTTTGCCCGCGTCCCCGGCGTCCCGGGCATCCCGGCCCGTCTCAACGGCGCCGCCGTTTAAATCGTACCCTTGCTCGCTCGCAAGCTCTCCGCCGTAATCCGGAGCCCGCCCGTCGCCGCCGGCGGCATCGGATCTTAAATCCCGCGCATCCCGGGTTTCATAGCCGCCCGTTTCATAGCCGCCCATTTTGCCTGCCTCCTATGTTTGATAACGTGGCCAAAAAGGTCGCGTCAGAAATTTTTATCTTGGTATCGTACTTGATGCGGCGCATCAAGTGGAGCTCCGTGCACCCGAACAACCTCTCGTCCGGCACCTTCCCCTTTAAAGCCTGCGCTATCAACTCGCGCATTTGCCGGAACAAGGCCTTGACCGGCCTCGAATCTTTGGCATCCGGCCCAAGGTTTTTAGAAAAAATCCGCCGCGCCGCCTCACGCCCCAAATTGCGCGTGTCGTTGTCGCAGCCGCCGCGGCAGCTCTTGCAATACGCGCACACGGGGTACGGGCGCAGTTTTTCTTGCTTGTCGCGCCAATACGTCGATTTTTCGGCTACCTCGTCGTCGCTTATCGTAATGCGGATGGCGTTCTGCGCGCGGTAATCCTCGGTAACGACCTCCTCCGGCTCGTCAAGGCCGTTCATAAACAGGAACGCCTCGCCGGGCCCCAGCTTAGTCAAGCGGTCTTGCTGAACCTGCGGCATGTTGGTCGAATTGGCCAAAATCTCCTTATCCGTTTTTTCCACCAAATTAAACCCGAGCTTAATGTTGGTGAGCTTAATGATGTCGGAGGTTACTTTTTCGGGCGATTGGTCGGCGATGACGATGCCCACGCCGTACGAGCGGATTTCCGCAAGCATCCGCTTTAAAAGCACTTTCGCAATCGCGGCGGGGTTTGCCTCGCCCTCGCCTTTTGAGTCGTTAGAGTCGAGCAGCACGTGCGCTTCCTCTAAGAGCACGACGTTGCGCAATTTGCCCTCGCCCAAAAAATTTGCGTTGACGTAGGACAAAATGTTGAGCAGCAAAAGCGCAATCATCAGCGCCTTTTGGTCGGAGTTTTCAATTGCGGCAAGTTCGATGATGGTCGGGCGGCTTAAAAGATCCTCCATCGGCACCGAATGATAATTGTCAAACAAATTGACGAGCGACCCTAGGCGCACCAGCCCGGCGCGTCCGATGTTTTGCGCCTCGCCGACGTACCCGAGCGCCTCGAAGGTTTCTGTAAAATTCTTAATAAAGTCCGAGATATTAAAAATATCCGCTCCCGAGTCCGTGGTAAAGCTGTCCAGCCACCCGAAATCCGAATAGGTGTTGTTGACCGTTTCCTCAAAAATCTTATCGAGCGGGCTGGTCATCGTTACGCCGGCCGCGAACGCCGTCTTTAACACCGATTTATAGCTTTTGAGCCTGACCTTTTTGGGCGGCACAAAGGGGTTGACGACATAAGGGGAAACCTCGTCCTTGCCGGGCGTAAAGATTTGAATGTCGGGGATGGAATCGATTAACGCCCGATACTCGTTTTTTGCGGGCTCGATGACCAAAAACGGGATACCGCGCTCTTTCCACAGCCGGTCTAACAAACTGACCGAAAAGGTGGTTTTGCCGCTGCCGGGCGTCCCGACCACCAGCATGTGCTTGGTTAAGTCCGTCAACGAGAAGCCGATTTTATCCCGGCCGTTCGATTTTTTGATCGAGCCGACGACGATATCGCCCGTGTTGACCACGTTTTTGCGGTACGCAGAAATGTCCTGCTTGGCAAAATTAACGGTAAACCCGGCGCTTAAATCCTTGCTGCCGATCGGCAGCCGGGCAAGCTCCGACGCCTCGAAGCACGTAATCACGTTGGAAATCCGGCGCACCGCCTCGGAACCGCTTAAATTTACGGGGTGGCTGTAGAGGTGTTTTTCGCTAACGACCTCGTTGAGCGCCCACGGAAGGATGCAAAGGTTGCCCATAAGGTCGATGTCGCGGCCGTCTAAGGGAACCTCGCGCAAATTCACCATGCGCTCCCGCGTGTTGCCGTTGATTTGGCCGAACACCTTGGCGGCGAGCCTCGGCATCTCGGCGGGCGGCGCGTACAAGAGCAGGTTAAAGTGGTACAGCACGGAATGGTTGTTTATGTAGTATGAATACAGCTCGGAATGCTTTTGCGCCAAAGGGTTGGTGACATTGCCGACGGCTTGATCCTGCGTGCCTTTGAACAAGGTGTCAAGCACGGTCGCGTACCGGCCTAAAAATCCGAGCTCCTCGTCGCCGTAATAGGTGGGTATGAGCTGAAACGATACCGCCGACCCCGGAGAGTCGGAAAGCTCCGACACTAAGCTTGATAAATCGCTCTCCGTTTCTGGGAACTTGCCGAACGAATAGCATTGGTTGATATATTGGCTTTGGATGTTCTCTTGGCGATCCTCTTTTACGATTGCCCGAAGCTGCCTGTCCTTAAGGGCCTGGTATTGGGCGGCGACTTCGCCGTCTAATGGCCGATACCCGTAGCGCTGCTTTCTAAGGGTGTCGGCGCAAATGTCCCGTATGGCGGCAACCCGTTCTTCGGCATCCGCTTTGGTTCTGCCGATGGCGCGCACAATGATGCAAAGCTTGATTTTTGCCTTAAAAATTTGGTTTTCGGCAGGAGTCGCGCACCACAAAAATTCAATACTCGCGTCTTGCTTATAGTCTAAGGTATGAAAATGCCGCTTAGAAACCTGATAAATCTCGGCAAGCAGGGTCGAGTATTCTTTTTTGTGTTTGGCTAAATACCGTATAAGGTCTTCCGGACGGTCTCTTTTTCCTTCTTCCAGCAAAATACTAAAGTCAGGGATAGAGGTAATTTCTATCCCCGACATAGTGCAATATTCACCGCTGCCAAGTTCGATATACTCCATACGGCCAAACCTCTTTACGGGTAGTCCTCGCCGCCGTTCCCGAAGTCACGGCAGCGCTTTAGTCTTTTAAGGCCCTTGATGAGCCCCCGGACGACCCCGTACTTTTTTAGGCTGAGGATCATATACTCCGAACAGGTCGGAACATAAAAGCACCGCAACCGTGTTTCGTCGCTCGCCTTGGCTTGGTAGACCAAGACCATAAAAATAAGTATCCGCTTTAGGCTGATAATAAGCAAAAGAAACAGACAAACCGCCGCGCACACCAAGTACACCGCCGGCTCGCTTACGGGATGCTCATAGTACGCACGCAACAAAAAACAGGTGACGTACGAAACCACAAACGAAACCAAACCCGTAATCAGCAAACGGATAAACACGGAGAAAAGCACCGTTCTTACGCGTATTACGGGCCTGCAAATTTCTCTATTCTCTCCGGGAAAAACAGTCGGCTTGTCCAGGATATCCCAAAGCGAAGCCTTATCCTGTTTTTTACCGCTCATTCTTCTTTTCGCGCAGCTTGGCCTTCATCGCCTGCACGCTCTGCTCGATGTCCTGCTGGGTTTCGCAATAGTACTTGTCACCCGGGACAATCAAAGCAAACTGATTCGTGGTGGAAGAAACGACCTTTACGCCGCCCGTGCAGGTAGGCGCATATGCCTGAACTGTTTCGGAGGACGTGGAGAAATTGGTGATGTCCCTGTAAAAATACTCCTCGGTACTCTCCTTTTTTTCGTCGCTGTACATGCAGAAAGAATACCGGTACAAATAGACCTGCGTAGCGGAAAAGAACAGGTGCACGATGGCATATTTGCCGCTGCGCCAACGTCTGTCCTTACCGACCTTGCTGAATCCGGTGACCTCTTTTTTCCACCAGTCAATCTGAAAGCCCTGTAGGCAAACGTCGGGGATTTCTTTGAGCTGATCCTCGTCGAGCCCGATTTTGTTGAGAGCCAACTGACGGGTATTCAGCTTAGAAAGCTTGTCGCTGACCATCTGATCGTATACCGCATCCTTCGGTGCGGTAAGAAAGCAACCGGTAAAATACTTGATTACTTTTTTCTGCTCCGCGTTTGCCGCCTTTTTGAGCAGAGCGAGATGCTGATTCCGTATGATTTGTTCCGGGGATAGTGCAGGTGCCATTTTTAAGTCCTCCAAAAATTTTTTATTTTTTTAATTTATTTGCAATTGCCGTGGCAACAATTACCGTGGTTACATAGATTACAATAATGCCGTGGGCCTTTCTACGCCCAGCACCTTAAACAGTTGGTCGACGTCGTAAGGGGACAGCCCGGCTCTTTTTGACGTAATCAGCAGAGCGGCATAATCCGGCGACATCCTTAAAAACTTGCGGGAATGATAGTCGTACCGTATGTACGCTAAAAAGTAGTGGTAAATCGCCTTGGGCTCGATGGAGAGCGCGGCGTTTATGTATTCCTCTGCCTTATCAATCTCGGCCCGCATATTCAAAAACGCCTTTTTGCCGCCCAGCACGCAGATTGCCGCGTAAAAATACGCCTCGGAGTTATCAAAATTCTCCTCAAATGCGCGCTCAAATGCCGCGAGCGCCTTGTCGTAGAGTTTTAATTTTAAGTAACACATCCCGACGGAGAATTGCACCGCGTCTTGTTGGGGATCCTCGGATAACGTTTCCGTGTAGCTTCTTACGTACTTATTGAGCATCGGCATCGGCATGTCCGCGACGCTTGTAAAATTCGATATGATAATCGGCTGCTTGCAATAGATGCATTTCGTGCTGTCCGGCGGTTGCGGCTGCCCGCAGCCGGGGCATTTCATTTCTTTAATCACAAGATCTCCTCTTTGGATACTAAAATGAGCGCGAATTTTTTAAGAATAAGTGTAGCACGTTTTATGCGAAAAGACAAGCATTTTTTGGCCTACTTTGTACGAAATGACAAACTTTTTTGATTATTTTTGACACATGCCCGTAGTCACGGTTCATTGCCCGCGTCCGGAAAGCGGATTAGGGGATGCACTCCGCAACCGCCGCCGGGTGAAAAAAGGTGCTTTCCGTTATTCCGCAGGTGGAGCATACAAGGTGAGCAGGCCGTCGTAAAGCAGGTTTTCGTACCCTAAATGTGCGCACAGGGCCTTGGATTGGACGTCGAGCGTAAGCCCGTCCTCCCACAACGTAAAACGCACGTCATCCATCCCCTCCCCCCGAGCCGAAAATTCGTTGCCGTATCCGGCCGATATCGTACAAAAAATCGGGGGGACAAGCTGGACGCCCGCTAAATCTGTTGAAAAGAAGCACGCCGTCTTCGCTTCCAAATCAAACACGGCCGCAAAAATAACCTCCCCGCCCCCTTCGATTCTGCTGTAAACGGCCAAATGCTTTAAATCCGCCGGAAACGGAATATCGGGGGCTTCGGGCGGGTCGGTATTTCCCGAATCGGTATCACCGGGGTTTTCCGGCGGGTCGGTATCACCGGAATCGTCGGGCGGGTCGGCCTTACCCGGATTTTCGGCCGAACCTTCGCCGCTACCCGGATTTTCGGTTGAACCGCTATCGCCGGGATTTGACGTGCCGGGTTGTTTAGAATCGGAGCCGCCGCCGCTGTTTGGGGCTTCGGACGGGTCACGGAATACAATTTGCGGCCTATCGGGCTCGGACAGGGCGGGCTGTGGGAACAGCGCATCCAACGAAGAACCCCCGCCCAAGTCCGCCTCGTAAGCATAGTTGTAGGCCGAACCGTACCAAATCAATAGTGATACGATCCCGGTGACCGCCGCAACGTATATAAACGTCGGCAATGCTTTTTTTAGGAAGTTTTTCATTCGTCAAGGCCCAATAGAAAGCATTAAATTTGATTGGAAAGCCAAAGCGCGTACAAAACGGTCCCGTTCGGCGCGGTGCTCACATCTTCCGCCGTATACGCCGCTACTCCGCCCGACTCGGTTGCCCAACCGCCAAAAGTAAAGCCGGCGCGGCACGGGGCGCAAGTGCCGCACGGCGCATACGTGCCGCCGACGGTGGCGGGATTGGTGATAGCGGCCGCGGTTTTGGTAAAGGAAACCACGTAGGATTTATCCGCCGAAAGCGTACAGCCCGTAACCACCGGGCGTCCCGGGTGGTTCCAGTAGCTTGCCGTCCATCCCGTGCCGTCCGTGTAGACCGTCATCGACAGGTTAGACAGCGTATTGACGCTAGATACATAATTTGAGCCGGTATAGCCAAACGCGAAAGTACCCATCGCGGTGTCGGCGGGAACGGTGATGCCGAGTAAATCCGCGCCGTGGAACGCCCTGCTGCCGATCCCCGTAACGCCGGCCGGAATCGCGACTTCCCTGTCGGAGCCGAAATAAGCAACAATTACGCCGCTTGCAATCAGAAATTTGCCGCCGACTATGTTCGATGCGGGCTGCACCTTTGCTGCGTACGTGCTCCACGCGGCTTTGTACGCCGCCTCGGTACCGTCGGGGACGACTATCGCCTTGACGCCGACCGCACTGCCAAAGCTGGTGCTTTGCGTGGGCGGCTGCGTGCCCGCCATAAACACGGTGGCCGCGTTGCAGCCCCGCAGCGCCTCGCTGCCGACCGCGGTGACGGAGGCGGGAATCGTGACGCGCGTGATGTGCGGGCTAAATAAGAAAGCGTTGGCGGCGATGCTTGTCACGCCGGACGGGATATTCACCTCTTTGACGTCGCCGACGTACGCAACCACAATGTTGTTTTCAATAATTAAGCAATCGTCCACTACGGAAGTATCGGGATAAATCTTTGCGGAATACGTTGGCCACGCGGTTCTGTACGCCGCCACCGACGCGGCCGGGACAACGATCGCCCTAACATAGCCGGCGGTTCGAAATACGCTTTGTGCAGGCGGCGCGGCGGCATTTACCTTCAACGACATGTACGTATATTCCGATTGGCTGATGCCGAACGCGCTCGCGCCGATGCTGGTGACGCCGGCGGGGATATCGACGCGCATCATGTTGTAGCAATACTGGAACGCGCTTGCCCCGATTTCCTTAAGGCTTTGGGGGAACTTAACGCTTTTAAGGGTCGGATAGCTGGCAAAGGCGGACGCCGCGATGCGCGTAACGGGCTTGCCCTCATAAGTATCGGGGAAAACAAGCCTGGTGGGCGCGCCGTTCCGCGTGCCGGTATAACCCGTAACCTCGTATTCCGCGTCGGAATTAATAAGCCGGAACGTCAAGCCGTCGGTCACGTCAACCGTGCCGTCGTCATTGACGGCGCCGGGGTTGTCACCGGGGTTGCCACCCGGATTGTCGCCGGGATTGTCACCGGGGTTGTCGCCCGGGTTGTCGCCGGGGTTGTCACTCGGGTTGTCGCCGGAATCCGTCGGCTCCTTAACAATTACCGTTACGGTTTGCGCCGCAATCAATTTAACGTCCTTTACAGCCGCCGACTTGTCGATATACTTTATCGCATCGACGGTATAAGTATAGGATCCGGCAGCCGTCTCGCTTGGCATCTTTACGACGGGGCTTTGCCGCGTGGAATCGCTTTCAAGCACGAAAAATCTTTCGCCGCTCAGCGTAACCAACGCGATTTCAAAATTCTCGGGATTGTCGAGCAAAACCGTAAATAACATGTCCTTGCCGAGCGTGACCTCGAACGCTCCCGAAGCATCGAAAGCCGCCGCGCCGTCCGCATTCGACACCGTTATACCGATGAATGCGGGCACGTCGGCGGAAGGTTGATCGTCCCCGCGCGGCGCTTGCCGGATATTGCAGCCCGCCGCGATACATGCGGCACACAAAAGCCCGATTGCGGCGAATGCGATTCTTTTAATCTTCATGGCAGATGCCCTCCGGATGATGATAATATATTATTATACTATTTCGTGTCTGATTTGATTTTTTCCATAAACCAATCTCGTTGAGTAATTGATTGAATGGTTTCGGGAAGTAGGTTTGCGATTGTGGCGCGTAGGTTGGATATT
>WQYM01000048.1 GCA_009781235.1 Bacillota bacterium | reverse complement strand
GCACCACGAACGCTTTGACGGCTCCGGCTACCCGAACGGCCTTAGGGGAGAAAAAATCCCGCTGGAGGGGCGCATCATGGCGATTGCCGACGTTTACGACGCTTTGGTGTCGACGCGACCCTACAAAAAAGCGTTCTCGGAAGACGAGGCGGCGCGCGCAATCGCCCGCGGCGCCGGCGGCCAATTCGACCCGGCGATTACGGAGGCATTTTTATCGGTCAAGGACGAATTTTACCGGTATAGGACAGGCCAAAAGGGCAGTCGGCATCGGTAGCACACTATATAGCAAAAAAAGATGAATTGCGTCTGACACTTAAAATACTTATGAATCTCCGGAGGAAAGTACGCTTTGAAGGAAATCATAAAAACCAAGAGCGCCCGATGTACGGGTTGCAACCGGTGCGTGCGGGAGTGCCCGATCGGAACCGCCAATATTATCTACGAGGATAAGGCAGGCGCCATCAAGGTAAGGGTCGACGCAGGCCAATGCATTGCCTGCGGGCGGTGTGTTTCCGTGTGTAAGCACAACGCGCGTGTGTATACGGACGATACCGAACGTTTTTTTGAGGATTTAGACCGGGGCGTTGCCATCAGCTTGATTTCCGCTCCTGCCGTACGCACAAATATCCCGGATTGGAAAAGGTTGTTTACTTACTTAAAGGAACGGGGCGTAAAAAAGATTTACGACGTATCCTTGGGCGTCGATATTTGCATTTGGGCGCACGTCCGCCATATGCAGGCCAACCCTTCGGCGCACATCATTACCCAGCCGTGCCCCGCGATTGTTTCCTATTGCCAGCTTTTCAAGCACGAATTATTGACGTGCCTCTCGCCTGTGCACAGCCCGATGGGTTGTGCCGCCGTCTATATGCGGGAATACGAGGGGATTTCCGACAAAATTGCCGCGCTGTCTCCCTGCATCGCCAAATCCCATGAATTTGAAGCGGTTGGATTCCCGCATTATAACGTTACGTTCGCTCAATTACGCGCATATCTCGATAAGCATGCGATCGCGCTTCCGGACAAGGAAACGGGTTTCGACCATCCGGCGGCAGGGCTCGGGACGCTGTTCCCGATGCCCGGCGGGCTGAAAGAAAATATGGAGCATTATTTCGGAAAAGCTAAGAGCATCTTGGCATCCGAGGGCGAATTTGCATACGAAAACCTGGAACGGTACGTGCAGCTTCCAAAAGAGCTGCGCCCGGAAATTTTTGACGTCCTTAACTGCGCGGAGGGCTGCAATATGGGCACCGCGTGCTCCCACGAGAGCAATATTTTCGAGGCGGACGCCGTCATGCGATCCCAACGGCAGCTCGCGGCCAAAAGCTTCGGTAAAGAAAACCTTGAGGCGGCATACCGAGCCTTCGACGCGCGGTTGGATCGGAGCCGCTTTTTGCGCCGCTACAGCCCCTTGTATTCGTCTGCGGGCGAGGTTACCGACGCCGACATTAAAGCCGCATTTTTGGAATTGGGTAAAGTCACAAAAGAGCAGCAAAACATAGATTGCGGCGCTTGCGGCAACGAGCATTGTGCCGAGATGGCAAAGCAGGTCGCGCAGAAGGTCAACATACCGTCTAATTGCATATTTCGGACGATGGGAATCGCCAAAAAAGAGCATGAGGAGAACCTCGATATGCTTGAGCAATTTGAAACTGTATGGGAAAGTGTTGAAAACGGCATTGCGATTATTGATGCCGAAACCAGAGTCATTTTGAACGTCAACCCCGCTGCCGCCCGGATGTTTGAAGCGTCTAAAGAAGATTTAATCGGAAAGCCGTGCCAAAAGGTGCTTTGCCCCGCGCAGCGATGCCCGATATTAGAGTTGAATCAGGTAGTAGACCGCAGCGAACGGAGATTGATAAAAAAAGACAAATCAAGCGTTCCCATCATAAAATCCGTATCAAAAATACATTATAAAGGGCGCGAAGCGTTGCTCGAAAGCTTTTCGGATATATCGCATTTTAGGAAGATGGAGGAGAAGCAGCGGCTTTTAGAGGTTGTCGAGCAGGCAAACAAATCTAAGTCCTCGTTTTTGGCAGGCATAAGCCACGAAATCCGCACGCCGATGAACGCTATTTTAGGAATTACCGAAATCCAGTTGCAGGACGGGACGCTTTCTAATTACGCCAAAGATGCCTTTACTAAGATTCTCAATTCCGGTTATCTTTTGTTGGGGATTATCAATAACCTGTTGGACATGTCCAAAATCGAGGCGGGCAAAATGGAAACTTTATGCGCCGAATACAGCGTGTCCAGCCTCATCAGCGATACCGTGCAGCTAAACATTTCGCGTATCGGTTCCAAGCCGATTGAATTTAAACTGTCGGTGGACGAGCGGCTTCCCGCAAATCTTATCGGCGACGTACTGCATATCAAACAAATTTTAAATAACATCCTGTCTAATGCCTTCAAATACACCGCGGCAGGGTCGGTTTGCTTGTCGGTTGAAAGCGAGCCAAGCACAAAAAAAGGCGAGATTACCGTCGTATTCCGCGTAAGCGACACGGGGCAGGGCATGACACAGGAGCAGCTCGGGCGCATTTTTGAGCAGTATACGCGTTTTAACCCGGAGGCCAACCGCATGACCGAGGGCACGGGGCTTGGGATGAACATCGCGCAAAGCCTGACCGCCTTGATGCGCGGCACATTGAATGTCGAAAGCGAAGTGGACAACGGCTCCATTTTTACGGTGAGGCTGCCGCAAAACATTGCGCCCGGAACTGAAATCATCGGGAAGGAACTGGCAGAAAATTTAAGTAAGTTCCGTTTTTCCACCTCGCAAACCAAAGCCGTGCAGATTGTCAGAGACCCGATGCCGTACGGCAGCGTTTTGGTAGTGGACGACGTGGAAACCAATATTTATGTAGCCAAAGGTTTTTTGATTCCGTACGGGTTGTCAATTGATTCCTGTGAAAGCGGCATTGAAGCGATTGAAAAAATTAAGTCCGGCAAATCTTACGACCTTATTTTTATGGACCATATGATGCCGGGGATGGACGGAATCGAAGCGGTTGGAATCATTCGCCAAACGGGGTATCATAAGCCGATTGTCGCGCTTACCGCAAACGCGGTGGTGGGCCAGGCCGAAGTGTTTTTAAGCAACGGTTTTGACGATTATATCTCTAAGCCCATCGATATCCGAAGATTGAACTCCCTCTTAAATAAGTATGTCCGCGACCGCTACGCCCCGGAGGTGGTCGAGGCGGCTCGAAGCGCCCAAAAAGCGCGCGTAGAAAAAGACGATCCGGGTGTTTCTCTTAACCCGCAGCTGGCTCAAATATTTATCCGAGACGCGCACAAGGCGATTGCGGTTTTAGAGAAGATATATCAAATAGGATTCTCGTGCGGAGAAGAGGACATCAAGCTCTACGTTATCAGCGTGCACGCCATGAAAAGCGCGCTGGCCAACATCGGCGAAAAAGAGCTTTCGACGGCAGCGGCAAAGTTAGAGAAAGCGGGCCGGGATAACGACATGCCCATGATGACGGCCAGCACGCACATCTTTATCGACGCGCTCAAAGAAATCATTAAAAAAATTACGCCCAAAAAGGAAGCGGGCGGGCCTAAGGTTTTGTCGGAAGAAGAAAAACAAAACCTGTGTGAGAGGATAGAAGTGATTAAGGCCGCTTGCCTGAATTTTGACCGGAAAACCGCCAAGGAAGCATTAGGCGAGTTGAAACAAGCGCTCTGGCCCGAGGATATTAAGGATGCCATAGAGCAATTGTCCCAGGCTTTACTGCACAGCGATTTTGACGAGGCGGAAGCGGTGTGCGGACGTATCACGAATAACTAATCAATCGCTCAAAATAAGTCCGCTAAATGCGCCGAAGGTGCTAAACGTGGGTAACCCGGGGTAAGCGTAGCGCTAAGGCCGGGGAAGGACAATAACTATGGACAACTGTATTTTCTGTAAAATCATTGACAATTTCATCCCGTCCGAACGCCTTTATGAAGACGGGCGTTTTATCATTGTTCGCGACATCGACCCAAAAGCCCGGCTCCATTATTTGGCGATACCTAAAAAACATTACGCCTATCTCTCAAATATGGACGCGTCCGATACTCAAGAGCTCGGGCATATTTTTGCCGCTATTGCGCGGGAGTCGGAAAACCTCGGGCTACAAAACGGCTACCGGCTGATTGTAAACCAAGGCGCCGACGCGGGCCAAACGGTATTCCATTTGCACATCCATATTTTGGGCGGGGAAGCGCTGGAATGGCGAAAAAACAACGAATGACAAAAAAGCAGTCCCTAACAAAATAGTGAGGTGCCAATATGCCGGATATTTTTAAGCTAAAGCAACTCATCGAGGCGCAAAACGAGCTTTCCGAAAAAATTGCGGCCGAGACTTCGGGCTTTTCCGGGGACGATTTGCTGAGTGAAAACGCGCGTTTGCAAGCCGAAAACGAAAAATTGGCCGAAGAGTTTAAGGAGATTTCCGACGCGCGCAAAGCCCTCTATAAAGAAAACCAAAGCCTCAAAGAAGCGCTTAAAAATCAAATGTACGCCGAGCGGTCGCACATCTTAGGCCGCTCCCGGGAGAAAATGGCGGCATACTTCTCGGGAGGCACGCAAGACGGGGTTGACGGGCTGACGCAATTTGAGAAAAACGCCAAGGAGCGGTTTTTGCGGCTTCGCCGGGCATTGGACGACGCCTCCTTCGAGACGCGCTTACGGTACACGCAAAAGCTGGACGCATTGGAGCGGGAGCTGTTAGAGGCCGTTCAACGCTCAAAGCGGTCGTATGGCGACGCAGAGCAGGCCGCGTTTTCCGAATACTCCGCCGACACAAGGCCGCTGGGGAAAAAAGATATCGACGAGCGCGCGGAGAAGGAAATCATCACGCAATCGAATCATAAAGTAGAGCGCATGTTCGGGCTCAATCTATTGGGGAAAATCGGGGCGGTGATCATCGTTGTCGGCATGATTGTTTTGTCGCAATGGCTTTATTCCGAGTACGGGCATAACGATTTGGGCAAGCTTCTTATTTGTATTTTCATGTTTACCGGCGCGACGGCGGTATTGGGCATCGGCCTGTTTTTAAACCGCAAATCCCAAAAACGCACCATTTTTTCGATTACCATATTGTCACTCGGCATTGCGCTGGAGTACGCCGCGCTTTCTATCACGTATTTTGCCTCCGACAGCAGCTTAAACGTATGGATTGCGCTGGCGATTTGCGCGGTAATTACCGTCGGCTCGTATTTTATTTCCTATAAGCTTAAAAGCGAGGTCGTGGCGATATTCGCGCAAATCGGCGGGTATTTGCCGGTGCTGGCGTTCATTTTAGAGGTGGCACTGGCGGGCGAGTTCACCGAAATGGGGATGCTGTACGGCGCGATGGTTTATTTTATTATTCTAAACGTGTCCGGATTTTTATTAAGCTCAAAATACAAGTGGCAGATACTCAATTACATCGCGTTCGGGCTCAATATTTTTGCCGTCATATTTGTGTCGGCAAGCGTCGCGGCGCTGTATATTACGCTGCGTATCGCAAGGCTTGAGACGGTCTTGACGCTGGTGTTTATGTTCGTCTCGTTTGGTTTGCACACGCTATTGCCCGTCTTAACCGGCATCCGCACTAAGCTGCGTTTTGCACGTCCAGACTTTGTGTTGATGACGCTGACAACCGCCGTTAACCTTATTTTGTTTTACGTCATGTTCGAATTATACCGCCTGGGCGATTACTCCGGATACCTCAGCCTGTTTTTTGCGGCGTTTTACTTCGGGCTGTATTTTCTGGTCAGGTTCTTCTTTTCTTCGGATAAATCGATTAAAACCTTGTTCTGGATGACCAGCGTTGTATTTTTAACGCTGTTTATGCCGATGCACTTTAAACTCGAGTGGATTATTTTCGGCTGGATTTTACAAAGCGCGGTTTTAGTGATATACGGTATCTTAAAAGAAAAAAAAGTCAGCCTTTCGGTGGGGGTCGCCTCGTCCCTGCTTAGCCTTGTGTTCTTTATATTTTTTGATTGGAGGTTTGGCAACGGGAACAACGTCATCTACGTCACGGACGCCTCTACGGGGATTGCCACGGGCTTTGTCAATATTTTTATTTATAAGTACGCGCTGTTGACGCTGGCAAGCCTTGCCGTGCTCGCAATGCTTGTCTATAAACGCCGACTCATACTCGGATATTTAGACAGTGACGCGCGGATTTTCCGCACGGGGAGCCTGCGCCCCGCCCAATATTATTGCGTGGCGGCGTATTTAAATGCGGCGGGATTTTTGGTCTACTTTACCTACAAAATGTTCGAGTACGCCACCGTTTCGACGCCGAATCTCATCCGCGACACCGGAAGCATCCAGTACCTGATGTACGGGATTATGGCAATTATCATGTTCGGCTTTGCGGCCGCAGCGCCCAAATTATTTAAGGAAAAATCCGTGTACAACGCCTCCCTTGTACTAGGGATATTCTCGCTAATCTTTTTGCTTGTCGTCAACTGCCAAAGGCTGCCCGCGTTCCCGGACGGCCCTATCGGCGAAAAAGTTGCGGCGGTGTTTTTAACCGCAACCGTGGCGCTCGCGTCGCTCTACGTTTTCTATGACTTTTGCGATAAAATTTCCAAAGCGAAGGTATCGCGAACGGGCTCGCTGAGTTGGCCGATGCCTTGCGCGCTGTATTTTTTGTTCACCTTTACCCTGCTCATGCTGTGGCAATACCGCATTGCGTACAATAACGTCGCCGTCAGCATCGTGTATATTTTAACGGCGCTCGGATGCTTGGCAATAGGAATCTTTAAGCACGACGTCGTTACCCGGCGGTTCGCATTGGGGCTGACGGCCGCGTCGATTTTTAAGATATTCGTCATCGACTTTATCGGCGCGTGGGAATACAACCGCATCCTGTTCGTGATTAACTGCTTTGTGTTCGGCGCCGTTTTAATCGGCATGTCTTTTTTGTACCAACTTTTTTACCGGAGGTTCGCAAAATTAAAGGAATCGGGGACGGAGGAGCTGGAGGAGGGCCAAACCGATGCCAAAGAAGATTAACACGGATAAGAAAACCTTTGAAAAAGCGGACGCGGTTTTTTTAAGTGTAATTTTGGCTGTGTCCGCCATTGTTTTTTTGCCGCTGTGTTTGCTTAATGAACGGTCGATTTTGTGGGGAGAAGGGGTAGTTCTTCCGTTTCCATTTTTATTCTTTCCATGGTTTGCTTGGGCGTTTTGCACCGGCCTTATCATATATGCAGGCTATAAAACGGTATTATTTTTCATTCAACTAATTCAAAAAAAGAAAAGTAAGGCACTTGTGGCGGTAATCATAACAGCGGTTGTTATCGGTTATATAATAACCATATATTTTCTTTATCTTTTTATGTCTAACTTACAGATGAGTTCCGGCTATTATCCGGAACCCTTCTTAGCAATAATGGCAATCATCTTTTTTGCATTTTTAGTGTTTTACGTTGCGGTGATGACGATTGTTCTCGTTAAAAGGTTCAAAAAATCCCCTGCAAATAAAGGGGGCGACGGCTAGACTTTTTTCGCCTTTAGAATCTTCCTTTTTATCACCGTCGCCGCGACAAACGCCCCGATTAGCCCGGTGCCGATCGCAATCCAAACCGCCAGCCCCCAGCCATGGAATGGGATGAGTTTTCCGTCCGCAAAAAAGCACATAAACGCGAGCGTCGCCACGCGCACCGGGCAAATCACGAAAATAAAATACCGATAACTCATATGCGACAGGCCCGCCATCAGGCATAGGATGTCGTCGGGGAAAAAGGGGAGTACAATCATAAAGATAAACGCGGCGCGCCCTTTTTTGCCCACGAATTCCGCGTATTTTTCGGTTTTTTCTTTGCCTATCATCCATACGACAAGCTTCTTGCCGAAATTTCTCCCCAGGATAAAGATAATCAGCGACCCCGCCACGGTGCCCGCCGACATGCAAACAAACGACCATAGCGGCCCGAAAACGGCGGTTCCGATCACGGCGGGGACGGCGGCGGGAACAGGCAAAAATACAACGTTAAGCACAATAAACAGCACGTATACAAAAACGCCCCAAAATCCAAAGGAGCGGATGAGCGCAATCATCCCCTCGACATTTTTCACGCGCTCCAACACCCCGGATGCCTCAAGCGCCATATAGCCGATAAGCAATATGCTTAAAGTAAACAGCGCGACGACGACGGACTTAAACAGCGCTTCGTGCTTTTGCGCGTCAATCCACGGAATCCATACCCCGAACGCGGCGTACACCATAAAAACCGCAAGTGTGACCCATTTGGGCGCGTCCGCCAAAAAAATGCAGGCCGCCACAACCATCGCAAGGCTAATCCCGACGCAAATCAGTTTTAAAATTTGCGCGCGCTTTCCCGATTTGCCCGTATTTTTTGATGAGCGGCCCATACGTCATTAGTTTATGTATGACATGATGGGGATATTAGGGAATGAAGAAAATTGTATTGTATTTTCCCGCTCTTGATAAAAAATAATAATTAAAATCATTTGCCATATTTTGCGGGTTGTGGTATAGTGTTCAGTGGTTAACTCAATCATATTATCCAAGAATAAGAAACACGACACACGGAGAGAATTACCCCATGACAAATTTTCTAGCTTACAACGGCATTACCGGCATGAGCGCGGACGTCACGTTTACCGTACTGTTTGCCCTAATCACGGCGCTTGTTATGTTACCGGCCATATGGCTGTTGACAAAGTTCATTAAAAAACCGAAGTATGCCGTCACCTATGCCGAGCAGTCGGCTGCTTTTGCGGCCGGGGAACAAAAGGTAGCGCCCGTAAAGTTCTCTTTTGGCGGGATTTTGGCAGCAATCATCGGCGTAGGGCTTATCGTGCGCCTGCTTTTCTCGTTCTTTATCACGGGCTACCGCGTGGAATTTAGCGGGCTTTTCGGGATTTTCGGATCCGACCCTACATCATATTTTACCAAGAGCTCCGACGCTATTATCCACTACCCCTTGATAATATACCTGTTTTCGTTTTTCGGGCTGTTTGCGCAGGGCTTCGGCATAGGCGCAGACGCGTTTGCCGCGCCGGTACTGGTTAAG
Organism: Bacillota bacterium; assembly: GCA_009781235.1. GTDB lineage: Bacteria > Bacillota > Clostridia > Christensenellales > Pumilibacteraceae > WRAP01. The sequence goes on along the minus strand of WQYM01000048.1, from coordinate 6,130 downwards.
CTGCCGATGATACTTGCGGACATGGGGCTGATTTACCTATGCTACCACGCGGCAAAAAAGTATATCAACGAATATACCGCGCTGGTTTTGGCCGGGTTTGTCGCCGTATTCCCCCCGCTTGTTTTTGCGTCCAGCGTATGGGGAAGCGTTTATTCGATTCTAGCCGTGTTTTTGGCGCTCACGTTTTATTTTATGGTTAGCAAGAATTACGCAGGTATGTTCGTCGCCTACGCCTTTGCGCTCTTGACTGCCAAGGACGCGCTGTATTTGTTTCCTGTCGTCGCGATTTTCGTCATCTATCAATTTATTAAGACGCTCCGCTACATCTCCACAAACAACATTAAAGGTTTTAAAGCCGTTATGGCGGACAAAAATGCCCGTTCTGCGGTTTTGCTGCCGACATACGTGTTGGCCGCATGGCTCGGAATGTGGCTATTGAGCCTGCCGCTGGTGTACAATTATTCCGCCAGCCCTTTCCGCTTTACCTACATGCTGTATTTTTACCCGTTGGCGCCGGATTTGTCTACGGTAACGCAATATTACGGCTTTAACGCGCTCAACGTCTACAACCTGTTTTTTAATAACGGCGTGGCCCTGGGCTCCGGCTTTCCCGGCGTATTTTTTGCCATCGCGTTTGCCGTATTGATTTCGCTGCTGGTCGGGGTGGTTTATTTAAGCCGTAAAAACCGCGCGAACCTCGTATATTTGGCGGCGTATATCCTCTTGACGCTTTCGATATTCTACGTCGACTTCGGCGCGATGAATTTAATTGCCGTTCTTCCGTTGCTGCTTATAGCGCTGGTTTTTATCCGCGACCGAAGAATTTTGACGCTTACCGTGGTGCTTGGATTGGCCGTCGTTTTAAACGGGTCGTTTGTCATGATGCACGCGGGGTACATTAGCTCGGCGCCGGAGGCGGATTTTATTGCGGGCTATACGTTAGAGTCGGTACGGCTCTTTAAAGAAACGGGCTGGCTGGCCGCCAATTACGTCATGTCGATCATCGTCATCTTAGCCGAAATTTACGCGACGATCATCATATTAGACATCGCGATGAGCAATAAGCGGAAGCTGTTTGCGGATTTGCCCAAATCCACCTTCGGCAAGAGCCTATTAAAATTTCTAAAGGATTAAAAAAACGGTGCGGTTAAAAAAGTTTTAACCGCACCGTTTTTGAGGTGTTATGTTTGCAAAAGTAAAATGCTTCGGCCTATCCGGAATCGAGGGGTTTGAGGTCATAGTCGAGGCCGATATCCACAATGCGTTACCGGGTACCGATGTGGTCGGGCTGGCCGACACGGCGATAAAAGAAGCTAAAGAGCGTGTCCGCAGCGCCATCAAAAACAGCGGGTTTTATTGTCCGCCACGACGCATCACCATCAATTTGGCTCCCGCCGACACCAAAAAGGAAGGCCCGCTGTTTGATTTAGGGATGGCGTTGGCGGTCTTGGGCGCGTTCGAGCACGCACCGGCGTCCGTCATCAATTCGGGCGCGGTGTTCATCGGCGAATTGTCGCTGGACGGCGTTTTGCGCCCAGTGCGCGGGATGCTGCCGATATTAATTTCCGCCGTAAAAAAAGGCTTTAAAACATTTGTCGTGCCCGAAGAAAACGCCGCCGAAGCGTCCTTTATCAAAGAAGCCGAGGTGTACGCGCTGAAAAATTTGCGCGAGGCCGTTCAATTCCTGCACACGCCGCATTACTTTACCCGCGTCCGGCCGCGCGATTTTTCAAGCGAAGTCCAATATCAATACAAGGACGATTTTAAATACATACGCGGACAAGCCTTTGCGCGCCGTGCCATGGAAGTCGCGGCGGCAGGCAATCACAACATCCTGTTAATCGGCCCGCCGGGGTCGGGTAAGACGATGCTTGCCAAATGCCTCCCGTCGATTTTGCCGGATTTATCGGCGGAAGAAGCGAGAGAGACTACCAAAATCCATTCCGTAGCGGGTCTTTTGCCGCCGGGCGTCGGCATGGTAACCACGCGCCCCTTGCGCGCCCCGCACCATACGGCGTCGCAAGTGGCGGTGACGGGCGGCGGCAGCAAAGCGATGCCCGGCGAGATTTCATTGGCGCACAACGGCGTGCTATTTTTGGACGAATTGCCCGAATACCCGCGCTCGGTACTCGAGGTGCTGCGCCAGCCGCTCGAGAACAAATCGATTCTCGTTTCCCGCGCCGCGCGCACCGTCACGTACCCCGCCGACTTTATGCTGGTTTCCGGCATGAACCCCTGCCCCTGCGGCAACGCGGGGTCGTCGGCAAAAGAGTGCACCTGTTCGCCGATGCAAGTTTCTAAGTACCTCTCAAAGCTTTCCGGTCCGCTCTTAGACCGCATCGACATGCACATCGAGGTCGACAACGTCACCTATGACGACATTAAGGGAGAGGAGAGCGAGGATTCCGAATCTATCCGCGCCCGTGTCAACCGCGCCCGCTCCTTGCAAAGCGAACGCTATGAGGGCAAGGGAATCACCAACAATGCGGGGCTTGACTCGGAGCTTATGGCAATCTACTGCGCTCTTGACGAAAAGAGCGAGCTTCTCTTAAAAAAAGCCTTTGACCGGCTAGGGCTTTCGGTGCGCGCCTACACCCGCGTCCTAAAAGTCGCCCGCACGATAGCGGATCTTTCGGGCGAAGAAAAAATTCAATTTTCCCACGTGTCGGAAGCGCTGTCGTATAGATGCATGGACCGAAAGTAAGTGCAATAGTGCAGTAGTGCAGTAGTGAAGGATGAGCAGAAATTACTTCTAAGAACGTATTCAACTCACAAAAAAACAATAACTACCGCACTACTGCATTATTGCACTATTGCACTACTGCACTGAAAAGGATTATATTACTAAGGAGTAACAATGTCAATATCCATCCCAACCGAACATCTCCTCTACTACTGGCTCTCCCTATGCCGTATTACGCCGCTCAGGATGCTGAAATTGCTCGAAATCTATGCACCTTTCGAGTTATTTGACCGCGTCAAAAGGGATAAAAAGATTGGGGAGCTTATCGGAGAGGAAAAATACGCTTTGCTTTGTGAGAAAGCAAACGAAGAAATTTTACTTAAAAACTATGATGAGCTGTCGCGTTATGGCGTTAAGTTTTTAGCATACTGTGATAAGGAGTTTCCGGAGCGTTTAAAGCAGCCTGAAGTTTGTCCGCCGCCGGGGCTTTACTATAAGGGAAATTTAGCGCTTTTAGATTCCACCTGTATCGCCATCGTCGGCACGCGCCGTTGCTCTAACTACGGCAGAGAAGCCGCGTATAAATTCGGCTCCGAATTGGCCGATTACGGATTTTGTATCGTCAGCGGCTTGGCAACCGGAATCGACGCGTACGCGCACGAGGCCGTGGTAAAGGCGAGCGGCAAGGCGATTGCGGTCTTAGGGATGGGGCACGCCAAATTCGGCCCATTGGACAATGTAGCGCTCTATCAATCGGTGTGTAAATCCGGGCTTGTCGTCAGCGAGTACCCGCCGGAGCAGGAAGGCGCTAAATACACTTTCCCGGAAAGGAACCGCTTAATCTCGGGTTTTTGCGAGGCCGTCATCATTGTCGAGGCAGCCGGAAGCAGCGGCGCACTGATTACCGCCGAGCGTGCGCTCGAGCAAGGCCGCGAGGTTTTTGCGGTTCCCGGCAATATCACCAGCCCAAAATCCGCCGGCACCAACGCCCTCATTCAAAAGGGCGCGGCGCTACTGGCGGGGACGCAGGACATATTAAATTACTTTTCCGTAAAAAACGAGAAAATTCATTTGGATAAGCCCGCAATTCAGCTAGACATATTCGAGCAAAAGATATATAATCACTTAATGGAATTCGGAGAGACGAACTTTGACGATTTGGCATCCTCTTGCGAATTCTCTGTCCACGAGCTGCTCTCGACGCTTTTATCCATGGAGATGAAGGGCGCGGTGGTAAGGGCGGCGGGGAACCGGTATAAAATAACTTAATGATAAATGATAAATGATAAGTGATAAATTGCGGATAGAATTTTGTCGGTTTCAAAATTTGCAATCCAACCGCAATTTATCACTTATCATTTATCATTTATCATTTTAAAAGAGGTAACCACATTGAAACTAGTCATCATCGAAGGCGCCGGCAAGAAAGAAACCATCGAAAAATATCTCGGCAAGGGATATAAGGTTTTTGCAACCAAGGGGCACGTGCGCGATTTGCCGTTACGCTCGCTCGCGGTAAACGTCTCAAACAATTTTGAACCGACGTACGCCGTCATGGACGACAAAAAAGAAGTGGTCGAACGGCTGAAAGAAGCGGCGAATAAAGCCTCGGACGGCGTGTTTTTGGCGACCGACCCAGATCGCGAGGGCGAGGCGATTTCATGGCACGTCGCCCATCTTTTGGGCATTGACCCTGCGGAGCCCGTGCGCATCGTGTTTAACGAGATTTCCAAAAAAGCGGTGTCCGCCGCGCTGGAGTCTCCGCGCCCCGTAGACCAAAGTCTGGTGGACGCCCAGCAGGCGCGCCGGGTGTTAGACCGGCTGGTCGGGTACAAGCTTTCGCCCGTTTTGTGCAAAAAAATCCAAAGCAAGCTCTCGGCGGGGCGCGTCCAGTCGGTAACCTTGCGGCTTGTGGTTGAAAAAGAGCGGGAAATCCGCAGTTTTAAGCCGGAAGAATACTGGCCGTTTTTTGCGATGCTGCAAAAGGGCGGCGATGCGTCGTCGATTAAAGCCGCACTCGAAAAAAAAGACGGCAAAAAAGTAAAGCTCACCTCGCGCGAAGAGGTGGATGCCGCGCTCGCCGCGCTCGAGGGCAAGCCCTACCTTGTTACGAGCGTTAAGCGATCCATCACCAAATCCCGTCCGCCCGCGCCGTTTATTACCTCCACGCTCCAGCAAGACGCGATGAATAAACTAGGGTTTTCACTCAATCAAACGACGCACGCCGCCCAAGCCCTTTACGAGGGCGTGGACATCGGAGCGGAAGGTAAAACCGCGCTGGTCACCTACATCCGTACCGACTCTACCCGCGTCTCACCGGACGCCATCCGCGAGGCGCGGGAGTACGTGGCGGCTAAGTTCGGCCCGGAGTTCATCCCGGAAAAACCGAACTATTACGCGTCTAAAAAGGGGGCGCAGGACGCGCACGAGGCAATCCGCCCGATTTCCTTAGAGCGTACGCCGGAAAGCTTAAAAAATGCGTTGCAAAGCCAGCATTACCGGTTGTATAAATTAATTTACGAGCGGTTTTTGGCAAGTCAGATGTCCGAGGCGCAATACAACGCGCTGAATGTGGAAATTGAGGCGGGGAAGTTCGGCTTTAAGGTGAGCGGCAAAACGCCGCTGTTTGCCGGCTACACCGCCGTGTACAGTATGCATGAGGACGAAAAGGAAGACGACGAAACGGGCGGCAAGCTGCCGGACTTGGCCGAAGGCGAAATGCTGGCCCTTAAAGAATACAAATTCGAGCAAAAGTTCACCAAGCCCCCGCAGCGCTACACCGAGGCGTCACTGGTTAAGGCGATGGAAGAAAAGGGGATCGGGCGCCCGGCTACGTACACGCCCACCGTCACGATTTTGGCGGCGCGCGAATACACGGGCAAGGACGGCAAGTATTTGATTCCCACGGAGCTGGGCGAAAAGGTGACGGATTTATTGGTAAAGTATTTTCCCGAAATTATGGACGTCGCCTTTACCGCGCACATGGAAGAAAGGCTTGATGAAATTGAGGACGGCGGAAAGGTTTGGCAAAACGTCGTCGGCGGCTTTTATGAGGGCTTAGAGGAAAAAATTGCGGTGGCGACGGGTGACAAGTTTACCCTAAAGTCGCCCGACGTTCCCACGGACATCCCGTGTGAAAAGTGCGGCACAAAGATGGTGATTAAAGCCGGCAGATTCGGCAACTTTTTGGCGTGCCCTAATTTTCCCTCGTGCCGGTTTACCAAAGAGATGAAAGGCGACGACGGGATGGGGATGGTGTCATTGAAAGTAGGGCGCAATCAAACTCATGCCGTGCCGAATGAGGAATTAGGAATTAGGAGTGAGGAATTGCGGATGGATTCTGAATGTTTAAAGCCGGAGCAGTCCGTAGGGCACGATGCCCACATCGTGCCGCCCCGCATATCAACGAATAGCGCACGGAAAACAGGTGGCAGCTCATCCGACATT
>WQYM01000047.1 GCA_009781235.1 Bacillota bacterium | reverse complement strand
GGGGGGTGGGGGGGGGGGGGGGGGGGGTGGGGGGGGGGGGGGGGGGGTAGGGAGAGGCTCGTGCCGGGGGAGGTGTCCGGGGGGAACCGATTCCCCGTAGGGGTGGATGGTAATCCGCCCGAAATTATGACATGGGCGCTTTGTTTTTGCCCACAAAAAAAGTCATCCCTTCGCTTTTTTTTAGATTACATTTTTAGAGCTCCGCGTAGTGATCCTTTGATATGGTGATGTCGGCCAGCGTGCGCAAGAACCCGCCCCGCAAAACGGTTAGGGTGAGCTTGTCGCCTACTTTTGCGCCGTACATGTAGTCCGAAAGCTGAAAGTGGCGCGTAATTTGGATTTGGGGACGATCGGTCAATTTTGCCGAAACCAGCACGTCGCCCACCCGGATCCGCGTGCCCGCCATTGTGCTTCCGGCGGTTGCCGCGGGGCGGCCGGCGGTCAGTTCGATGACGGCGACTGACTCTTTGATGCGTAAAATCCCTTGCTCGTCCAAAATCGCGGCGGAATTGTTGGGCTGGGTGGTGATGCCCACGAGGTATTTGACGAATATCCCGTCCTGCTTTTCTTCCCGCAGCACGGAATCCACGACGCCGAGCGCGATGGCCGCGGGAATGGCGTAGCCGATGTTGTCGATTTTTTCGGAGACGGTTTTTGCGTTGACGATGCCGATAAGCTGCCCCGCGCCGTTAAACAATCCGCCGCCCGAGTTGCCGCCGTTGATTGCCGTGTCGACGCGGATGACGCGCTGCAGCACCGTTCCGGTCGCGGCGTCCAACGCGCGCATTTCGATGGTTTCGGAATCAACGTTGACGATGCCGCGGGTGACCGACAGCCCGTCCGCTTCGGGGTTGCCCACCGCAAGCGCCGTCTCGCCCACCGCTACGGTATCGGAGTCGCCGAGGTCTGCGGGACGGTACACCGGGTCTTTAAATGCGTTGTTCACCGCAGTTCTTAATACGGCAATGTCTTTAGAAACGGAGCCGCCCACGAATTCGGCGGCCACGGCAAGGTCTTGGGCGCCGGTGCCGAACCATTCGCGCCCGTACGGAGCCAAACGGATGTCTTGGCTGATGGCGGGCGTGTGCGTGCGCTCGTAGATGACGTGATAATTGGTGAGGATGTGCGCGACGCCGGTGGCCCGGTCGATGTCTAAGATGACGCCCGCGCCCGCGCTGAACATGGCGGCTTTGGTGGTCGGGTCGGTGTAGCCCGCGCGGATGCTGACGGCGGAGCGCAGGATTTTTTGGGCGACGGCAAAGGCGGGGGCAGGATCGAGTGCGAATACGGATACGAATTCCGCGAAACTCGCGCCGGGATTTTCGGTTATGTACCAAGCATAAAGGGTTTCGGGGTCGATGTCGGACGCTTTGAGCGAGGCTAGCCATTCGGTCAAAGTCCCCTCGTAGCCGTCCACGACGGCCAATTCGTACGCATTCAACCCGTTCGAACCGGGGGTTCCGGTCGCCTGCAGGGAGGCAATCCATTCGGCCATCGTGCCGGTAAAGCCGTTTTCGACCGCCAATTCGTACGCGCTCAACCCGGAAAGCACTTGCGCTTCCGGGGCTTTGAGAGAGTCCAACCACTCGGAAAGCGTGCCGGCAAAGCCGTTATCAACGGCCAGTTCGTACGCGTTTTTGCCGGGCTCTCCGGGTTGTAAGGAGTCCAGCCATTCGATTAATGTGCCGGTAAAACCGTTTTCTACCGCCAAATCATACGCACTTTTGCCGGAAATCCCTTGCGCATCCGGGGATTTTAGCGAGTCAAGCCACTCGGATAGCGTGCCGGGAAAACCGTTCTCAACGGCCAATTCGTACGCGCTTTTACCGGCCTCGCCTTTCGGGCCGGCGCCGCCGGAATCCCAAGCCCCGTTGCATGCGGCAAGCGGGAATACGAGGGATAACGCGAGAAAAAGGGTGATAAGGGTGCGGGAGAGGGTGCGTTTAAAGTTGTTCATAAAAACCTCCGGGGTCGGCTGCGCCGACAGTGTAACGTGAAGAGTGAGAGTTGACCGTAGGGGCCGAAGCCCTCATCGGCCCGCCGATACCGACATGGCTTTTAGCAGTGCGGGCCGATGAGGGCATCGGCTCCTACGATTTTTTGCGTCACGCAATAAAAGGTATTAAACCGCAGGGTAAACCCTGTACCCGCCGCCTTGCGGCGGCTTCCGCTTTGTCCGCGCGGGGTTTGATACCATATGCTGCGGGCGCATTTGCGCAAACTGAAAGTAAACTTTCGTTTGCCGCAAATGCTACTTGATCAATCCATAATTCATGCTTTAAAAAAGCGTTCCGCGTTTCCGTGAAAAATGCGCTCCACATCGTTCGCGGAATAGCCGAGCTTAAACAAATCCTGCGCCAAAAACTCAAAATCGGCGTAGGAGCTAAGGCCTTCAACGGGATCGGTTCCGTTAAAATCGGAACCGATGCAAAGCCCGCTTATGCCGAATTTTTGCGCAAAACTATCAATTTGTCGCAAATAATCGGCGCGCGCACCCTGCTTTTCGGGCTTGCCCATAAACTGCGCCACGGCCGTGATGCCGACAACCCCGCCGCACGACAGCAACAGCTTTATTTGAGCGTCGGTGAGGTTGCGCGGGTGGCTGTGGATGCTTTTTAGGCAAGTGTGGCTGTTGAGGAAGTGAGGAGTGAGGAGTGAGGAGTGAGGAGTGTCTGGGTTCGGGGTTCGGGATTCGGGATTCGGGATTCTGGACATAAATCCATCTTCTTTCAACTGACAACTGACAACTGACAACTGACAACTCTCCCCTGACCCCTGATCCCTGACCCCTGAACCGAACACCTCCAGCACGTCGTAAAAGCTTCGCTCGTTTAAATGCGCGGTGTCGATTACGATTGAATGGGCTATCAGCTTTTTGACTACGGTTTTTCCGATCTCGGTCAGCCCTCCGTCGGAATCCGCGCCGCCCGCCAACGCGTTTTCCCGATTCCACGTCAACCCCGCATACAAGAGCGGCAAGTTTAAAATCCGACATAGCGCTTTTTCGTCCGACGCGAACCACAAATCCTCAACGGCGTAACAAGACGAATTAGGAAGGAGGAAGGAGGAAGGAGGAATTGCGGAGGAGAAAACATGTTTTAAATCACAGTTTTTATCCCCATCCACAATTCCTAATTCCTCCTTCCTAATTCCTAATTCAATAAACTCCGCCGGGTCGGGCATTTCCGTCGTCCAAAAAACACGCACGACGCGGTGCGGGACGTACGAGCGGAATATTGCCTCGCATTCTTCCCCGCTAATGCCGCGGGTCAACGGCAAGGTCGGCAAATCATTATGTAAATCAAACACCTGTATCATGTGCGTTTAAATATTATAATGAATCTATGCCGGTTTGTCAAGACAATTTGTGCCGCGCGCAAAAAAACGGCGCACCGTTTCCGATGCGCCGAATAAAATTTAGCCCGCCGACGAAGCGCGCGATATCAAGGGTAATAAACCTCCCCGACGCAAGCGTCGGGGTATCGTAGGGGTCGCACGGTGTGCGACCCGCCGCCCTAGCACATCGCGGCGGCCCCTACGGCGATGCGGTTAACGACGCGAGCGTCGGGGAATTAACCACAAGAGATTAAACCCCGGGAGGCTCCGACTCTCGCCTCGCCGCTATTGGCCGGCCGTCAATCTCCTTTTTTGTCTGAGGCTGCGGGGCAAGGACGCTGCCAAAAGCACGCCGAGCGTTAAAGTGATGCCGCCCATGATATCGTTAAACCCTATCGTTCCGCAACCGCAGCCCTTCCTATCGGAAGGTTTTGCCGAAACGGTTGCAATCTCGCCTAAGCCTCTCGCGTTTACGGCCCTCACCTTAAAGTTGTACTTGGTGCCGTTGGTAAGCCCCGTGTAGGTAAAGGTTTGCTCTCCTACCGGCACATCGACCCAATTGCCTCCCTCGATTGCTACCTTATAGCCCGTAATATCAAAGTCGCCGCTGTTGGCGGGGGTTCTCCAAGTAAGAACGACCTGACCGCCGGACGGCGTCGCAACAAACCTTAGAGGGGCGGAAGGCGCGCCGGGAACCGCAGGCGGATCCTCTTCGCCGGTGCCGGGGTTATCGGGATTGCCGGGGTTGCCGGGGTTACCGGGGTTATCGGGATTACTCGGGTTGCCGGGGTTGCCGGGGGTGCCGGGGGTGCTCGGGGTGCCGGGATTATTGCCGCCCACGCCACCGCCAATCGAGCTCGACCAGCCCGGCGGCCTTGCAGGCGGATCTACCGAGGCAATCGTTACGTCGACACGCGTCAGGCTTTTGGGCGCCGCCGTGTACTTTTGCGTGGCGCCGGCGTAATTGGCAAAGGTAATCTCTACGGACTGAGCGGACGGATTCCACACCTGCGCCACCACCTTGCCGTCCTTTTTCTCATAAAAAGAGACCGAGTTTGCATTCTTAGCCCATATAAGCGACGTTCGACGGTTGAGGTCCTTCATGGTGTTGACAAACATGTACACCCGGGCGCCGGTGTTGCCGTCGCATTTGCCGCCCATGCTGTTTAACGTCGAGCCGTTCCCCCACAATTTCATTACCTCGTCGGGGTCGACCAGCGAATGCATGGGGTACGCGCAATCCTTCCAGTCGTATCGATTGTTGGAATCCTTTAAAAAGTAATCGTACACGACCTTAAAGCATTGTTGCTCCTGCGCACTCAGCACGTGAGAAGTCAGGTATTCGCCGGACGGAATCCATTGAATGCCGTAAATACAGTGTGCGGCGCCGGAAAACCAGGTTCCGTACGCGATACTCGTTCCCCAAATCATACCGGCGCTGCCGTGGTTATAGCTTTCCGGGAAGGAGGTACCGCTGTAGTTGAACCAATATTCCTTAATCGCCGAAAGCTCCGTGGTAAAGATGTACGCGCCCGCCTTTTTAATCACCTCGTTACCGCTCACCTGTCCCCAAAGGTACATGCCGGCGTAAGCGTTAAGAGATTCCGATGACGATTCCTGGTTGCCGCCGCTGACGTTGTCGTTATAACCGCTCGCCCACGAGTGGCCGGCAAAAATATCAAAGGAGCGCATGTAGCAAAACAGCGGGTCGTCGCGGTAGGGGCTGGCGTAATCGCGTATCATTAATTCGACCATCTCACGGTAGTCGTTCAAAAACTCTTGGTCGAAGTACGCCAAAACCGCGCAGGCATACACCAAATACCCCAAATGGAAGTGGTGGTCGGCGAGGTTGTTGTTAAAGCCGTACGCGTTACTTTTTTGGAGCAGGACGCCCCACGACGCATCGTAGTAGAAAAACGGCCGATTGCTGCTGCTGCTTATTTCGTCGGGGTCGGCGGTAAGCCAGTTGGGCAAACGGGATTTAAGTTTGCCCACCAATTTATCCCGGAGCGCGGTGTCTCCGACTTGATCCGCCATCATAGCGCCTTGGGCGAGGATTTGCGACGTTTTGCCGTCCCAATAAGCGTCGGCACCCGCGCTCCCGCCGATGCTGTCAATTTCCGCCACGTATTTTTTTAGCTGATCTTTTGAATACTCGGGATTTGTAGGCTCCGCAAAGCTGGGGAGTATGCCGTTAAATTGGTCTATCGTCCTAAAAGAATTGCCTACCATAAGCTTGGCAGGGCCGCGCACGGTCCGCATCCCTTCCGGCAAAAATTCATTGTAGGAGCGCATGTGCTGGTGCGGACGCAGCATCATCACCGTGTTGGGAGAATGCGTCGCGTCCGCCTGCCAAATCCTGTGGTAATAATCGGTGATCACCTCGTTGGTGTCGTCCATAACGTCGTAGCTGCAGTGCGTGGAAACCACAAACGCATAGCCGTGCTCGTGCATTACCGTAGCCATTTCTTTAGACAGCGCGGAGCCTATCGACACATAGTCGGAGCCTGCCGGCAAAGCCAAATCCACCGCGTTGTTGGAGCCGCGGGTAAACTCGGTGCCCTGCGGGGCATTGACCACGTAGTAGTTGGTGGGGTTCCTCGTCTCCATAATAATATGGTCGCCCGTGTATTTGACGCCGCTGGACGCGAGGATTGCTTTGAATTCGCCGTCAAAATATCCGACTAAATTGTTGTTGCCGGGGCTGACCACCGGTGTTGCGCCGCCGGCGTATTTGGCAAAGACGTACGGGCTGCCTTGGTTTAAGTAGGTCAGCACCTTGCATGTCGCATCATTAGACAAATTTACCGCGATGCCGAAATCCGAATGATCCACCACCGTCAGCTTGGCGCCGGAAAATCCCTTAAAGCCAAGATTCATGTCTACCCTGTTGCCGGGGTTGTTGGTTCCGCCCGGGTTGCCGATGGCAAGCCCGTTGGCCGAATACCGGACAAGCAAAGGGTTGCAAACAAGCTGGTCGCCGAAGTCCTTGATAATCAGGCTGGTCCACCAATCGGTGGACGGAACCGGCTTGTTTTTTAGGTTTGTCGCGAGGTTGACAATGCCACGAGGCCTTGTGATTGACATGTTGCCGGCGGCAAAGCTCCCGCTTTTGCCCAAAGGGTTAACTCCCTCTTTCAGATTACGGTCGACGGCCGGGGGAGCGGTGTTACCGGACGCTCCGGCTATGACCGTAATTTTGCGCGGCGCAGTTGCCTTGTTGCCCTCGTTGTCAATTACGGAATATGTAAGGTCATACGTCCCGGCTTTTGAAAAATCAAAATTGCCGGCAACCAACAAGCTCTGCGTGATGTCGGTGCCTAAGGAGTCTTTGGCGGTGATTCCGTCGTACAGGTTGATGTACTCACCCTGCCCTATGGTAAAGTCCTTTACCCCCGTTATGGTAGGGTTTCCGGTTTGCGCCGCAAAAACCTTGTTTTGCGAAATCCCCAAACCCGCCATCCACGAGCCCGCCGAAATGACAAAAGCGAACACAAAAAGAACGGTAAGGGTTTTTACGATACTGCCTTTTTTCATGTGATTAACATCCTCCTTTTTTTGCACCGGGGTGCTGCCGGATTAACTATAAACTACGATGTTTGTACAGTATACACCAAATCATTTCGCCTGTCAATAAAAAAACGCTTATTTAAATCTTAGATTTCAAACTGTTTTCAGACTGTTTTCAGACTGTTTTCAGACTGTTTTCAATCTGCCTTTAATCCTTTCGTCAAATCTTTTCGCCGCAATACCGGCAATTCCGTTGACAAGGGCATAGCTCGGCGTTATAATACCTAAAAGATTCCGGGAATGGTAAAAATCATGAAAAAACTTGTCACCCCCATAGGCTTTATCGGCTGCGGCAACATGGCGCGTGCAATTATCGAGGCGCTGCATACTAAGGGCTACGGAGAAATTTGGGCAAGCGACCCCTCCCCCGCCCAACTAGAGCGCGTTTGGGGCATCGCGAAAACGTTTGCCGGCGACAATCAATCTGTTGTTTCGGCGTGCAAATACCTATTTATTTGCGTCAAACCGCAAGCCGCCGAGCAGGTTTTGTCCGCGCTTGACTTTTCACCCGATAAGGTTCCGATTTCGATTATGGCGGGGATTCCGCTGGCTAAATTCCGCGCGCTGACCAAAGCAAAAAAAGTTGTGCGCGTGATGCCGAATTTAAACGCGGCCGTAAAGCTGTCGCACAACGCGTATTGCTTTGAGAATTTGACCCAGAGAGAGCAACAAAGGGTTTTCAGCCTGCTGAATGCGTTCGGGATGCCGTTTGAGACGGACGAGGGCTTTATGAACGCGGTGACGGGCATTTCCGGCAGCGGGCCGGCGTACGTGTTCCGCTTTATTCAAGGGCTGATGATGGCGGCGGAAAAATCCGGCATTCCCGCTGCGGATGCGGCGGCAATGTGCTGCAATATGGTGAGGGGCAGCGTTTTAACGGCGCTGGGCGATTTATTGGGCGAAACCCCGATTGCAAGCTATCAAGGCGCATACAGTCGGCTGGACGAAAAAGTGAAGCCGGTTTGCTCTAAGGGCGGAACAACCATAAAGGGCATCGAGCATTTGGACAGGAACAACTTTGCGGGAACGGTTTGTGAGGCCGCCGGCAGGGCAATAAAGCGGGCCGAAGAGCTTAGCGAAGATAAAAGATAACAGATAACAGATAACAGATAACAGATAACAGACAAAAGAATGGAGATAACGAATTTGAAAGAAGTACACATCTACACCGACGGGGCGTGCAGCGGCAACCCGGGCGTGGGCGGCTGGGCGGCGGTACTGGTTTATAACGGCGTCGAAAAAGAGGTTTTCGGATACAATAAAAACACGACCAACAACCGCATGGAGCTGTTCGCGATTATTCAAGGCATCGCACAGCTAAAACGACCCTGCCGCGTCACCCTTTACAGCGATTCCGCGTATGCCGTAAACGCGTTCAATAACGGCTGGCTGGACGTATGGAAAAAAAACGGCTGGAAAACCGCCGCAAACGACGAAGTGAAGAACCGCGATTTATGGAATGATTTATTGATTCGGCTCGAGGGGCACGAGGTAATGTTTGTAAAGGTGAAGGGGCACTCCGACAACGCCTACAACAACCGCTGCGACGCACTCGCGCGCGGCGAGATTAAAAAGTATTCGGAGATAGTTTAGCTTATCTTAGGAGATGGTTTAGCTTATCTCATTAATTTTAAGAATGTCTCCATATCCGCGTCCGTACCGACGGTAACACGCACAAAGGGCGCGGTGCGCGCCGATGCAAAATAACGCACCAACACGCCGTTTTCTTTAAGGTACTTATAAACCGCTTCTCCCCCGAGGGACTTGTGGCGGACGAATAAAAAGTTGGCGCCGGAGGGCAATACCGTGTGGCCGGCTTTTTTTAATGCGGCCGCCGTGCGCTCACGCGTGGCGACAATTGCCTTAATTTTTTCGTCAAAGTACGTGGAATCGGAAATGGAGGCGAGCGCCGCTTCTTGAGTCAAACGGGAGAGCGTATAGCTGTTAAAGCAGTTCTTGACGCGGTTAAGACCGTCGATTAATTCTTTTGAACCGACAGCGTAGCCGCACCTTAGACCCGCCAGCGAGCGGCTCTTTGAGAACGTTTTTACAACCAGCAGGTTTTTATAGGACAACGCCCGCCTTGCCAAACTCCCCTGCCCCGAAAAATCAATATACGCCTCGTCCACTAAAACATTACAGGATACGGAACCAACCAAATCCAAAATCGCGTCGTTCCCCGCCGCAACCGAAGTCGGCGCATTGGGGTTGGCGATTACGATTCCCCCGGCCGCCGTAGTTTTATACGGCGCAAAATCAATCGAAAAATCGTCCTTTAGCGGGATAATCTTTTTTGTCAGCCCGAACAAATCGCAATACACGGGATAAAAACTGTAGGTGACGTCCGGATACGCGACCGAATCCTCGAACAGCGCCCTAAAGGCGAACGCCAAAACCTCGTCCGAGCCGTTCCCTAAAAAAACGTTTTCGGGGGCTACGCCCTCAAATTCGGCAATCGCTCTTGTGAGCGCCTTGGAATCGGGGTCGGGATATAATCTAAGCTTTTTGGCGTCAAAGCTATGTAAAACCTCCCGAACGCAGGGCGCGGGCGGGTACGGGTTCTCGTTGGTATTCAGTTTTACAAACCCGCCTTGCGGCTGCTCCCCCGCGGTATAGGGGGTGAGGGATCGGGCAATTTTAGAAATCATAGGGTACAACTCCGTTATAAAGTAAAAAGTAGTTTTAGTAAAAAAGGGCTTTCGCCCTTCTTTTACTTCTTTTACTTCCAAATGCTTTTGATGCGGTTGTCATATTTTTTGACGTAGTTGTCTTTCTGCGTGTATTCGTTCAACGTACGTTGTTCCCACTTGCCGTATGCCGCGCCCTCTTTCGTCGAGCGGATGCGCTTTTCGTACACATCGAATATCTTGGTGTACTCGCCCGGCGTTTCATAGTCGCCGACCTGCTTGACCGAATTCTTTTCGGTATCGGACGCATAGTACATGATGTGCACGCCGTAGTCTGTAACCACATAATAGTCAAGCATCTGGCCGGGCCGGTAATTCTTCCACAAATCGCGCGCGCCGTCCTCAAACTCCTTCATGTAGGTCGCTTGCTCAAACTGGCCGAGCACCTTTTTTACCGCATATCCGGACGGATAATTGAATATACCCGGGTCGGTGTTGTACAGGTAAATAAAGTCGTCGAACCGACGCTCCGCGTCCTTAATCACGGCGGACGCCTTTGAAACTGCCGCCTTTACCTCGTTAAAAATCGCGTCGGCAGACGTGGGGCTTGAATAATCCTCAAAGCCGACCGGATGCGGATAGGCGACAATCTCTTTCACCAACCGATCGCGGTATTCAATCGTCTGTGCCTGCGTGGGAGCGGGCTGACGCGCCTTATAAGCGTTCAGCTTCGCGGTTTGGGCGTCATTAAAAGGTATCAGGATATGCTTTACATAAAAATAGTCGGCATTCGGACGGTATAGAACCAAATCGCTGCCGCTGACGGAGCTTGCATAGGCAGACGCGTCGGAAAAATTCAGCATTTGCGTTTCGAGCTCGGACTTATACATTTTTTCGACCTCGGCGTCGCTTACCGTGATATTCTCTTTTTTGACGAGATAGCTTTGCAACAGCTCCATTTGAACCTGCCGCAGCGTGCCGTCGCCTATTAAAAACGTAATCGGGTAGGCGTCCCACAACCCCTTGTACAACTCAGTAAACTGCTTATTCAGAATTTTTTCGTTGAAATCCTTTCGCGCCGCTTCCAACTCCGCCTTGTCGTAAGGCTTTACGCCGTCCTCGACAATGCGAATCACGTTGTCGGCAAAACGGCTGAGCGCCTCGGTCTCAAGCGAGATTTTGTCAAAGCCGCCGACCGCCCCGGGAATCCGGGCAAGCTCGGGCGCCCACTCCTCTTCCGGAATGTCCTCCTCGTTCACCTCCGGGTCGCGCACGGGAAACGACGGCGCGGGATTCGACTCCTGGCCCTCTCCGTCGGACGCCGCTTTGTCGTAATCGAACAAAATCGAGCGCTGCAGGTTTTTTAATTCCTGGTCGATAGAATCGTAGCGCATCTTTTTGAGCTTATTGATATCGGTAAAATCGGGTTCGCCGTCGATGAAAGAATCTTCCTTGCCGTCCCGCCAAACCAGCGTGCCCTCATGCAGCATCCGCTCGATTTCGATGTACAAAAGTTCGCGGTCAATCAAGCTTTGCAGCACCGCATTCGTCGCGTCCTCCGTAGGCGCGCGGCCTTGAAGCTGCTGGCTTAACTGGTTCAGCAAGTCAAACTTGTAGATGTGGCGCTCCCCGGAGGAAAAGCCGGCCTCTTTTTTATCGTCGACCGAATGAATCGTCGCCACAATCTGACGGTAGTCTTTTTTGTCGTCGCGCTCTATAAATTGGCAGCCCGAAAGAGCGGCTCCGCACACGAACAGCATGCAAACAATTACGGATATAATTTTCATTCTTTTACGCATGGTTTTTTTGATAATCCTCGAAAGTACGCCTTTACATTATTTGTATTATAGCCGGTTTTATAAACCCTATACGCGCAGAGATTACGCAAAAATTGGTTTACAGACATCGGCAGAATGTATTATACACGTTTGCTCCCAAAAAAGCAACCAAATAAACGGGGTTTTTTCAGGTTGCGGAAATTTTTGCCCGTTCCGCCGCTCCCCGTTCCACCCGGAATTCGGTGAGCCCGCCGCCGAGACGGGCGCGGACGCCAGGCTCTAAGTGCGTGCAGGTAAGCAGAGTTTGAAAGCCTTGAATGCGCTCTAGCAGTTTTTGCTGGCGGCCGACGTCGAGCTCGCTCAGCACGTCGTCCAGCAAAAGCACCGGGCACTCCCCGCGCGTCGCGGTGGCAAGCTGCAATTCGGACAGCTTTAAGCTTAACGCGGCGGTGCGCTGCTGGCCCTGCGAGCCGTAGCTACGGATGTCCGCCGCGCCGATTTTTAAGATAAGGTCGTCCTTATGCGGCCCCGAGTGCGTAAACCCGAGTTTAAGATCGCGTTCGCGCTCCTTTTTTAGCTCGCAAAGCATCGCCCTTTCGGTTTCCTCCGCCGTTTCCCCGCCGATTCCCTCGTAAAAAAGCGCCAAATCTTCGGCGCCGCCGCTCAAAAACAGGTGATTCTCGCAAGCGTAGGGCGCAAGGTTTCGGACAAACCCGCGCCGCGTTTTGACTACCTTTGCCCCGACGGCCGCCAATTGGGCGTCCCAAATATCGAGGGCATCGGACGTGGCGTGGCCGCTTTTTAACAGGCGGTTGCGTTGCGCCAAAATCTTGTTATATCTCAGCAGCAGGTAAAAATAGGCTTTGGAGAGCTGGCACACCGCGATGTCGATAAAGCTGCGCCGCTCGCCCGGCCCCGCCTGCACGATTTTAAGCTCGCTCGGTGAAAAAAACACCGTGCCGACGACGCCCATCAGCTCGCCGAGCCGCGTGACGGGCATCCCGTTGACCGCGACGCGTTTGTTCTCGCCGCGCGAGATGATCAGCTCCGCCGTCTCGTCCCCGAACGACTTTTCCACCGTAACCGTCACCTTGGCGCGCTCTTCGTCCCACAAAATGAGCTCCTTGTCGCGCGACGTCCGGGTAGATTTGCCGATGCTTGCAAAATAAACCGCCTCTAAAAGGTTGGTTTTACCCTGGCCGTTGTCGCCGGAAAACACGTTAACGCCCGGCGACAGCGTTAAGTGCTGTCGTCGGTAATTGCGGAAATTGACGATTTCGAGCGATTTTACGAACATTAAGGGCAGTATAACCGATGCGGCAAAAAATTGCAAACGGTTTGACGGACAAAAAAGGAGGCTGCTTCAATGAATAAAAAATTTGCATGATTTTTGAAAATGCCCTTTTTTCAATTGATTTTTTTAAATATCTCTGATATAATTTATAATGGCTTATTGTAAAAAATTGAGTAAATCAAAGGATAAACTAATATGGCGGTTAAAATACTTTTTTTGTTCCTGTCCGTTGCACTTTTCTATATCGACATATTTTTGGTTTTCGGCATATGGTTTCGCGGAAAGCGCAATACTTATTTAAAAACATTTTTCGCATTGGGGTTGATTATTTCGACCTGGGCGCTTTTTAACGGACTCGGCGTTTTATTAAGCGAAGAAATCTATCAGCAAATATATCCGTATTATTTTATACTCGGATGTGTTATGGGGCCGTTGTTTTCGTTCTATGTTTTACATTTTACTCAATCCAAGTTCGCGCGCTCGCGCGCAGTCGCTATAGTTTTAGGCGTTTTGGTGGCGGTTGACATTTTGGCGCTGATTACAAATCCGTGGCATAAAGGATTTATCGCAGGGTTTGAGGGGTTGCTACCGATCGGGGGTGTTTGGGCGCCGGTTCATTTTGCTATTTCGTACGTTCCGTTGTTTTTATCGCTGATACTTCTTTTCCACTATATTTTCAAGAATGCCAAAACCACTCCGCTACTGCTTGTTGTCGGGTTTTCGGTATTATTGCCCATTATTTCCAATATTCTTTACACCTTTAAAATATTAAGTCCCGGCTTTGATTTGACGCCGTTTCTTTTTTTGGTTATGTTTATTACCTTTTCCGTGTATTCCGCAAGATTTAGGCTTTTTGACAACAGAAACGCCGCTTTTACGAATTTATTTAATACGTTTTCCGAAGCCCTTTTAATTGCGGACGTGTCGGGCAGCATAGCGGACGCCAACCCTTCTTTTTATAAAGCCTTTCCGGATTTTACGCTGGCATTCGATAAAACTACGGTGAAAGACATCGAAAGTTATTTTGAGGCCGTCGCCGTCGAACAAAATCCTAAGGATATAATCAAAAGGCTCGATGCTTCCGCAGAGGAAATAAGCAATGCGGAAATCACCCTGCTTTTAGACGGGAAGCCCTGTTATTATGTTCTGTCGAAGACCGGCATTTATCAGAAAACGCAACACGTCGGCTTTATCATAACCTTAATTGACGTCAGTAACAACCAAAGAACGCGGCAGATGATAGAGGAAATCAAGCAAAACAACAGTCGGCTTCAGGAAATGAAAAATTTTGCGGAAAACGCGTCCAAGGCCAAAAGCGATTTTCTCGCCAGTATGAGCCACGAAATCCGAACGCCGCTCAATGCGATTATAGGGATGACCTCGATCGGCGCATCCGCGGCCGACCCCGAGCAAATCAAGTATTGTTTTACAAAGACGGCGGACGCGTCAAAGCACTTGCTTGGCGTAATCAGCGATATATTAGATATGTCCAAAATTGAATCGGGTAAGTTCGAGCTTTCAGCGGCAGAATTTAATTTCGAGAGTATGCTGCGGCAGGCCGTAGGCGTGATCAACTTCCGCATAGATGAGAAAAAACAAAAATTTGACATGCAAATAGACCAAGATATTCCTAAAAATCTAATCGGCGACGACCAAAGGCTTGCGCAGGTCATTACAAACCTGCTGTCCAACGCCGTAAAATTTACGTCCGAACACGGTTCAATCGGCCTTATTACGCGATTAATAGAAAAAGAAAACGAATTTTGCGTAATACAAATTTCCGTAGCCGACACCGGCATAGGTATCAACTCCGAACAACAGGCCCGTTTGTTCCAAGCGTTCCAGCAGGCCGAAAGCAATACTACGCGTAAGTTCGGCGGTACAGGACTCGGACTGTCTATTTCAAAAAGCATTATAGACTTAATGGGCGGCCAAATATGGGTGGAATCCGAACTTGGAAAAGGATCTACGTTTAGTTTCACGGTTAAGGTGAAACAAGGCGAGGGTAAAAATCATGGGGTGTCCGTTTCCAATATCAATATAAAAAACGAGGATGTGCCTAATGATATCGGCATGTTCGCCGGACGCGGAGTTCTGCTGGTAGAAGATATTGAGATTAACCGCGAAATAGTTTTGACATTGCTTGAGCCGACCCGTTTAAGGATAGACTGTGCGGTAAACGGCGCAGAGGCGGTGCGCATGTTTAATGAGGCGCCGGAAAAATATGAGATGATACTCATGGATGTTCAGATGCCGGAAATGGACGGGTACGAGGCTACGCGCCTTATTAGAGCGTCTGACGCTTCAAACGCTAAAACCATCCCTATTGTAGCAATGACTGCGAACGTGTTTAAAGAGGACGTTGAAAAATGTATCAGATCGGGCATGAACGGCCATATCGGAAAGCCTATCGACATAAACGCTTTGTCAGAAAAGTTGCGTATGTATTTATTGCCTTCTGCGGATTCTTAAGGATTTCTGACCATACCAATCCTTGAAGGATATTTCACTATGAAGACTTACGTCTGTCACGATATGCCTCTATTTCCCTCCCGCAAAGACGTAATAGCGCAAACAACGGGGCTGTCTCACAGAGTAAAAAACAAGCTGTCTCTTGCAATAAGACATTGTTTTTTTATCTGAATTTCCGTAGGGGCGAGGCGTGCCTCGCCCCTACGGTTCGAACACGCCTTATACCAAGAGCAACGCAAAAAACAAAAAGGGCTGTCCCCCGCCAAAATCTCGTGAGACAGCCCCGAATTTTATATGGTGTATCGTGAAAAATGAACCTCCCCGACGCAAGACGTCGGGGTATCGGTTTGCCCCTAGTCAAACATAGATAGTTGACCTTGGTGCAATTTTGTGTACTTTCTTCCTTGGTTTCTCACGTAATTT
>WQYM01000046.1 GCA_009781235.1 Bacillota bacterium | reverse complement strand
TGTCGGCAAGCGGCTTGGGCTTTAAACAGTTTATCAAAACCATCATTGTCCCCGACAGCGTAACGGCCATCGGTATGAACGCGTTTACCGGCTGCAGCGGATTGACAAGCATCACAATCCCGTTTGTAGGTAGAGCTTTGGGCGGTACTTCCAACACCCATTTCGGTTACTTATTCGGGGCGTCGCCCCGCAGAGAAAATAATCCTTCGATTCCGTCGTCACTCAGAACGGTTATCATCACGGGCGGCAGCAGTATCGCCAATGACGCGTTCTTCTTTTGCACCGGGTTAACGAGTATCACACTGCCGGACAGCGTAACAACTATTGGCATGACTGCGTTTGCCGGCTGCAGCGGCTTAACCGGCTTCATCATACCCGACAACGTAACCAAAATCGACACAGCCGCGTTTGCCGGTTGCAGTGCTCTTACGGGCATCACAATTCCCGCCAATGTGACGAATATCGGAACTCCCGCGTTCGTGGATTGCAGCTCTCTTGCAAGTATTACGGTAGCAAGCGGCAATACGGTATACAAAAGCGAGGGAAATTGCCTCATACGGTTTAGCGCCAATGAGTTGATATCGGGTTGTAAAAACAGCGTAATCCCCTCCGACATAAGGAGCATCGCCGCCGAGGCGTTCTCCGGCTGTACCGGCTTAAAGAGTATCACAATACCTGACGGCGTAATGAATATCTCAAGTAGTATGTTCTACGGATGTACCGGACTTACGAGTATTACAATACCTGACTCGGTTAAAAGTATCGGCAGTTCCGCGTTTGAAGGCTGCACCGGGCTTGCGAATATTTCGATAGGGAGCGGCATAACGAGTATCGCGACTCGCGCGTTCTACAATTGCTCAGGGCTTACGAGCATCACAGTGGCGGACGGCAATACGGTATATAAAAGCGAGGGGGACTGCCTCATAAGACTTGGCGTAAATGAACTGATCTTAGGCTGTAAAAACAGCATAATTCCCATGGACGCAGCAAGTATCGGCGGTAATGCGTTCAGCGGTTGCACCGGACTTACGAGTATTACGATACCTGACTCGGTTAAGAGTATCGGCAGTAATGCGTTCTACGGATGCACCGGACTTACGAGCATTTCGATAGGGAGCGGTGTAACAAGTATCGTTGCTAACGCGTTTTACAATTGCACCGGACTTACGAGTATCACGGTGGCAGACGGCAATACGGTATACAAAAGCGAGGAGAATAGTTTGATACGCCTTGAGGACAACGCGCTGATATTGGGCTGTAAAAACGGCGCGATACCGGACGGAGTGACGAGCATCGGCGACTATGCGTTCTACAATTATTCCGCGCTTTGGGGCATCACGATACCGGACAGTGTAACAAGTATCGGCAATAATGCGTTCTCCGGCTGCAACGGGCTTTCGAGTATCACGGTTGCAGACGGCAATACAGTGTACAAAAGCGAGGGGAATTGTCTCATTCGCATTGCCGACAATGCACTGATATTAGGTTGTAAAAACAGCGTAATCCCTTCAAGCGTAACGGGTATCGACGATTATGCGTTCCGCAATTACAGCAGCTTCAGCATCACGATACCCGACTCTGTGACAAGCATCGGTGAATACGCGTTCGAGGGCTGCGAAAACCTATCGATAACGTGGCACTATAATCCGGCCTTAACGGGAACCAAAATCGGCGAATATTTAAAAAGCGTCATTTTTCCGGATTCGATTTCGGCCATCGGTGATTCCGCGTTCTACGGTTGCGGAGGGCTTGAGTACATCACAATTCCCGACTCTCTTACAAGCATCGGTGATTCTGCGTTCGCCGGTTGCTCAAGTTTGTCGTCCCTCACAATCCCTGGCTCTGTGACGGAAATCGGAAACTATGCCTTCGCCGGCTGCGAAAGATTGATGTTCCTCACAATCCCCGACTCTGTATCGAGTATCGGGAATGCCGTGTTCGCCGGTTGCGAAAGATTGATATACGTCACGATACAGGGTAAAGCCGACCAAGCGGCGGCGGATGCGGCGTGGGGGGATGCATGGCGCATCGATTGCAATGCGACTATATCGTATCAACCTTAAACAATACCCTTGATTTTCTCGATCAGCGGCAAAATGTCCGCGCTTTTGGTTTTTAGGCTCACCTTGTTGACGACCAATCTAGCGGAGATCGGACAGATTTCCTCTAAGACGCAAAGCCCGTTCGCCTCCAGCGTTTTGCCGCTCTCGACGATGTCGACAATCACGTCGGATAGGCCGATGACGGGGCCGAGTTCTACCGAGCCGTTCAGCTTTATAATGTCGACGCCGATGCCCTTGCGCTGATAATACGCCCTGGCAAATGCCGCATACTTGGTGGCAACACGCAGGTTGCGGGACAGTTCGGCCGTCGAAAAGCCCGGGAAGCCTGCGACGCACATGCGACACGCGCCGAATTTTAGGTCAAGCGGCTCGTAGACGTCTTTATTTTCCTCTAAAAGGGTGTCCTTGCCGACAACGCCCAAATCCGCCGCGCCGCGCTCGACATACGTCGGAACATCGGCGGGCTTGACAAAAATGAACCGGAATTTTCCGACGCCGTCGGATAATACCAGCTTGCGCGTCTCCAGCTTTAAGGGCGCGCAGTCGATTCCACATTGCTCCAAAATTTCGATTGCCTGCTCGGCAAGGCGGCCTTTGGGAAGCGCGAAGGTGATGGGGGTTGATTGAATCATAGTGTTTCCTCTATTTTTCCCGGATTCGGGATTCGGGGGACGGGATTCGGGGGACGGGATTCGGGATTAAAGGAATTAGGAATTAGGAGTGAGGAATGACGGATGGATTGGGTATGCTGTTTCCCGTAGGGACTGGGGTTGTCACGGGGACGGTGGTATTTGACAACTTCTCTGCTGTGCCGGGGGGAGGTGTCGGGGGGACGGGGGTGGAGATTCCAAAAAGCAAGTTTTTGGAACCCCTGCGGGGCACTTCGCTGCGCTCCGTGTCACCACGCCTCGGGTCGCCGTTCGGCGACCCTCCGTCCCCTGCCGCCCGGGCGGGTCGCGCCCGAAACTACAATTCGACGAGGCGAACAGCATTGAAAAAACTTCGCCTACCGGTGTCACCACGCCTCGGGTCGCCGTTCGGCGACCCTCCGTCCCCGGCAGAGCCGTAACCGAGGTATACCGATTACCCGTAGGGGTCGCACGCAATGTTGTCAGGTTAAGTCCTAGCTAACCGTAGGGCGGGGGCTTGCTCCCGCCGTAGCCATTGCCTTCGCACTCCCCAAACTCATCCGACACTCT
Organism: Bacillota bacterium; assembly: GCA_009781235.1. GTDB lineage: Bacteria > Bacillota > Clostridia > Christensenellales > Pumilibacteraceae > WRAP01. The sequence goes on along the minus strand of WQYM01000046.1, from coordinate 12,379 downwards.
TCATTTTTCGCTATTCGCTTTTAACTGTAATTTCTTCTACCTCCGCACCCGTACCAAACACCAGCGCGGATTTGATGCCGTGCTTTTTGCAATACGCGACGAGCGCGGCTTTATCGAGGCCAAACAGCTTAATTACGCGCAAGCCCCGGCCGCGCAGCTCCGCGACGCGGTCAAATTCCGCCCTTGAAAATCCTTCGGTGTTGATGAACGCATAATCGCAGGGCGGCATTTTTTGAATCGGAAGCGCGCTAAGCAAGCGTTTGATGCCAATCGCAAACCCGACCGCCTCCCGCTTTGCGCCGAACGCTTCGCACAAGCCGTCGTACCGTCCCCCGTCCAAGACCGGGGCGCCAACGCCTTTGGCAAGCCCGCGCATCACCAGCCCGGAATAATAACCGTCCTTTAAAAGGCCGAGGTCCACGGAAATATACTGCTCGTAGCCGGACATTTTGAGCGCGGACACAACCTCGCGCAGTCGGCTGACCGCGCCGCGCATCGTCGGGTTAAAGGCAAGCGCTTCCGCCCTGTCTAACACCTCCGTGCCGCCGTATAACGAATTTAACGCCGTTAATGCCTTGAGAATTTTTGGGGCAAGCCCTTTGCCGGTCAGCAGCAGCTCGGCCGCGGCCGCGTCTTTGCGGTTGATACAGCGTTTCAGCTCGGAAATTTCCGGTTCGGCCAGGCTGCAATCCCCTAAGGCGCCCAAATAAAAGCCGATGTGGCCGATGTCGATTAAAAAGTCCTCAAGGCCGCTTTCTTTTAGCGCTTTTGCCGCCATCAGCACCGCCTCGACGTCGCCGCTGCTGCCGGATTTGCCCAAAATTTCGATGCCGACCTGCGCGAATTCGCGGGTGCGCGCGGCGGGATCCTGCATGTCCTGCAAAAATTCGTAGCTGTTTTCGATATAATACAGCTTAGAGAGGTCGGAGGCGGGCTTTGACGCCGTCATGCGGGCGATTTGGAGCGTGACGTCCGGGCGCAAAACCAAAAGGCTCCCGTCCGAGTCCGTGAGCTTAAACATGCCCTTTTGGCGCTCCGGCGCAACGACACGGGCGTAGGAATCGTAATAATCCAGCGCGGCGGTTTCCACACGGCTAAAGCCCGCGCCCTCAAAAACACCCGAAAGCGAAAGCTCTAATGCGTTTTTTTGATAGCATTCCGGCACCTGCCAATCCTGCAGGCCGAACGGAAGAGAGAATTTTTTCATACTATGTAATCCTTATTCGTTTTTCGTTTTTCGTCACTCTATTACCGCTACTTTTTGCGGGTTTATCGCGTGGGGAGCGCGGCGCTCGTTCGCATAGCCCGCAAGCACCGCATAGCCCGGCTCGAAACCTTCGGGGAACTGTAAGCGCGCTTTGAATTCCGCGGCTCTATCGCCCGCAAAACAAAACGCGGTAAGGCCGCAGTGCAAAGAGTCGATTCCCAAAGAAGCCGCCGCCAACACGATATTTTGGGCGACGATGCCTAAATCGATGAGGTGCGCCCCTTGTGGGAACTCCGATTCTTTGATGGCAATCATAATCATGCACGGGGCGTCAAAAAACAGCTTTCCCCAGCGTGCCGTCAGCCTTTTGTAGACGGAGCGTTCCTCGCCGGCGGCAATGACGGCCAAGCCCTCTTGCTCCATCTCGGAAATAAGCGCCCTGTTTTTAACGACGCTCAAAAACCACGGCTGCTTATTCATGCCGGACGGCGCCGCAAGCCCCGCGTTCGCGATGGCCGCCAAATCCGCCTCGGGCGGCATCCGGTCGGAAAAGCTGCGGCAGGAGTAACGATTTTGAATTGTTTTTAGGGTATCGTTCATAGTTTTTCCATTTCTGCCGTGATGCGCTCGGTTAATTGGCCCTCCGCCATCGCCTTGACCTGCATGAGGCCGATTTTGATTTGCTTTGCGTCCGCATTGCCGTGGGCTTTTGCCAAAAGCTTGTTACAGCCCAAAAACGCGGCGGCCGCCCACTCGCCGTACCCCAAAGATTTCATCATCTTCTTCAGCGCGGGTTTTATCAAGAGGCCTCCCATTTTGGAGCGGAAATTCGATTTCAGCGCGCCCTTTAAGAGCTTCATGAGCGCGCCAATGGAGCCCTCGACCGATTTTAGCAGCACGTTGCCGACAAAGCCGTCGCACACCAGCACGTCGTACTCGCCCGAAAGCGCCTCGCGCGCCTCCATATTGCCGACAAAGTTAATCGGCAGCGCGGCTAAAAGCGGGAACGCCGCGTGCACCAGTTCGTTGCCCTTTTTGTCCTCGACGCCGTTGGAAACGAGCGCGACGCGGGGGTTTTCCATCCCGTAAATCGCGCGCATGTAAGACGAGCCCATAAGCGCGAACTGCTCTAAAAACTCCGGCTTGCAATCGACGTTGGCGCCGCAGTCAATCAAGCATACCCAGCCGCCCTTTACGGTCGGAAGTACCGGGGCTAAGGCGGGCCGCCGAATCCCGCGGATGCGGCCGAGCTTTAAGGTTCCGCCCGTCAGCGCCGCGCCGGTGCTGCCCACCGTGACCATGCCCACCACGTCTTGGCGCTCTTTGGCGATTTCGAACGCCTTAACCATCGACGATTCTCTCTTTTGCCGGATGGCGTCGGTGGGGACGTCGTCGTTGGTGATAACCTCGGGCGCGTGCACAATCTCGAGCCGTTTTTCATCGGAAAATTGCAGTTTCGCAAGCTCGGCTTTAATTTCTGCCTCGTTTCCGGTCAAAATTAACTCTAAATCCGGGCACTCGGCTAAAGCGTCCGCCGCGCCTTGAATCATGGCAAGCGGAGAATTATCCCCGCCGTAGCAGTCTAATACGATTTTCATTTCTCTTCTCCTAAAAAAACATAAACGGGGCGGTGGTAAAGGTTTGGCCGTTTCCGTACACTACAAACGCGGCGCGCACAGAAGAAAGCGTGCCCGCAAAGGGGGCGGAATACGTCGAAGAGCTTGTTGTGGGATTGGTGCCGTTGGTCGTGTAGCGGAGCGACGTGGAGGTGTTTGTATTCAACGTGACCGTGCTCCCCGTTTGCGTACCGGTGACGACGAAACCCCTTGCGTCCAACATTTCATTCCAGCCGGCGTTCCCGCCGCCCCAGGTATCCCCGCTGATTTGGGTGGCACCCGTCAGGATATAATAGCCGCTGTACAACGCGTCATTGTCGGCCGAAATCACGCTGTCGTGGATTCTATACACGCCGCCAAGCCGCTGCGCGGTTCTGCCGTACAGCGCCCGCTGGTTTGAGGTTATGACGGAACCGACAATCGTGAAGGTGCCCCTGGGCTCGATCAGCTCCGTGCTGCCGCCGATGCGCAGCAGCCCGTTTGAACCGGAATAATCTCTGCCCGTGAAATTACAATAGTAGATATTGAATTCCGCCGCATGCCCCGCCGCGCCGTCTAAGATGCCGATGCCCATGTTGGAAAACGCGTCGCTGCCGCCGATATAGCTGCTAACGGACGATACGACAACATTCAGCCCGACCATCGTCAGCTTGCCGGTTCCGGTGACCAGCAGACGCCCCCCGCCGGAAAGCGTAATCGTAACGTCGGCCGCCGCGCCGCGAATCATGATATTTTTGCCGTTGCCGACCGTAATCGCCGAGGCCAGTGTCACGGATTCGGTTAAGACAAACGTCCCGATCGTTGCGCCGTTGACGGTGGAAGCAAAGGTTAGCGCCGAAACATTCGTCGCCGTACCAATATCCGGTATCATGGGGCGCGGGTCAAAGGACCTGAGTTTTGCCTCTAAGCCGAATAAGGTATTAAACGCATTTGTTACGCCCGGTTTTGCTGCGGCGGCCGGATTCAGCCCGTCAAAGGCGGCTCTTGCCGCCGCAACCGACGGCCTGACGGTATCCGCGTTATCCGCCGTTATTGCGGAGGCTGCCGGCAGCGCGTTCACCAGCGCGATAAAATGGTTGGCCGCCTGCGTAGCGGCCGCGTCCGCCTCCGCAGCGGTCTTTATTAGCGCTATCTTGGTTTTTAAGGCTTCCAACGCCGATTTTGCGTTCACGACGTCGTACTGATTTGCCTCCGAGGCGGAAAGCACCGCATATTTTGCGTCAACGTCCGGCAAAAGTGCTTCCGCAGCCAACGCGTCTGCTAGCGTAACCACGGCGGCTGCATTCGGCAGCACGGCGACGGCGTCAACGAATTCCTTGGCTTTTTCCGAGGCGTTCCATATGATGGCGGCGGCGCAATTTGCGTCCCAGCTCCCGTCCCAACCCTCCGGCCTGCCGACACGGCCCGGGATGCGGATGATTTGAGTATTAGACCAAGCGTAAAAAGCGCGGTAGCCTACGTCCGTCACCGTGACCGGAATGGTGATGGTTGCAATGGCGCAGCCGCCAAAGGCATATTCGCCGATATATTTTAGCCTGCCGTCCGGCTCAAAGGTTAAGCTTCGTAAACTTGCGCAGGTGTAAAACGCGGAATTGCCGATCGTTATTACGCTTGCCGGGATGGATATTTGGGTGAAGCTTAAACAACTATGAAATGCCCTTTCGCCGATGCCCGCCGTATCTTCTCTCAATGTGACGGCACTAAAAGAACCTTTCCATCCTATCGCCCATTTGTCCGCGTACACAACACCGTTTGCGGGCGCGTTTTCCCAAATCCCGGTGTCCATGAACGCATCCCAGCCGATACTGATAAGCCCGGACGGGAGGGTGATGCTTGTAAGCTTAATACTTCCGGCGAAGGCGTTGTTACCGATGGACTTTAAGAGGCTTCCCTCTTCAAAGATGACACTTCCAAGCGCGCCACCGTAGCCCCTATAAAACGCAGAATAGCCGATTTCCGTCACACCCGCCGGAATCGTGATATCCGTTATCGAGGTTTTCTCAAAGGCTTGGTCGCCGATAGAAGTCAACTTGCTGCCCGCAATAAATTCAACCTTTTGCAGATTGCCGCAGCCGGAAAACGCGCGGGTACCGATGCCCGTCACGCCGTTGCCAATGGAAACCTCTTTTAAGCCGGAATCTTTAAACGCGCTGTGGCCGATAACGCCGACCACGTTATTTCCGATCGTCATTTTTTCGATATTGTAGCAATAAAAGAACGCGTTTTGCGGGATAACGCCTCCCGTAACCGTTACTTCCTTGAGCGAAGACGGGATTGCGTCGTGTTGTGTAACGTAATCAACCACGCCGAAAAGGTAACCGAACAAATTTTTGACGCCCGCGCTTAAGGTAATGCCCGATGCACTGTTCGTCGTGCTGTCCATCGTTTCGCCCACAAACGGTATGGTGATGCGCTCTAGGGAGATGCAGTTTTTAAAAGCTTCCTCGCCGATTAATGCGACGCTTTGCGGGATGACGACGCTTGTTAGCGCCGTTGCGTTTTTAAAGCCGTCTTTTACGATGGTAGTGACAGGTAGGCCTTGGTGCGAGGACGGGATGACGATGTCCGGGTCGGTCGCCGCGCCGATGGCCACCGAATACGTGCCGCCGACCTGCGTAAAGAGTAAGCCCGCCGACGCGGGCGTCCATTTGGCGTACAAAGTGAGGTTGCCCGTAACCGTATCGGAGGCGAACACCCAAGCGGTGGTAAAGCTGTTTTCCTTATACCAGCCGACAAAAAGGTAACCGTCGCGCGCAGGGTCGCCGGGCTTTGCAATAGAGGTGCCGTTTTCGACGCCGGATACCTTTGCAACCGCCGTTCCGCCGTTTGAGTTAAATGTAACCTCAAATTTGTCCGTCGCGGGCGGTTCATCGGAGAATCCCTCGGGGGTGTAGCCGATGGCGGCCGACCATTCGGAATCTAAATATGAGGTTCCGCTGCCGACGGCCTTCACTTTAACCGCGTAGGCCTTAGCATCGGTTAAAAACGCGAGCGAAAAGCTGTTGGAAGCAGCCGAAAAAACCGCCCCGTCGATATCCACCGCGTAGCCGCTTGCGTTTCTGACCGCGCTCCAAATAAGCGTTTGGCCGTGAATTTGCAGAGAGCCCGGCGCCGCCAATTTTTTTGCCTCGCCCGACCCTCCCCGTCCGCAGGCGACCAAGGAGGCGGCCAAAGCGCACACAAGCGCGATAAACGCAATCACCGGAAGTTTATAAAGCTTTTTCATGATAAATCCTCCGACTAGAAAAACAGCCCCGCGCAAATGCGGAGCCGTTCTTTCGTTTACGACTTTTCTTTTTTGCCGACTTCGATTTTTTGAACGCCGTCGTAATAGCCGCAATGGGAGCATATTCTGTGACTGCTTTTCGGCTCGTGACACTGGGGGCACTCGCCGACCTGCGGGGGCGTCGCCTTCCAATTTGCGAACCTTGTGTTCGTTCTTTGTTTCGATGTCTTTCTTTTGGGTACCGGCATAATATTGGCACCTCCTTTAATCAATGCACCACGCCGGCGCGCAGCGCACAGCAATTAATGTTCTTTATTATTATAGACGTTATCACGACTAACTGTCAAGCGTATTGGATAGGTATTTTTTTTGATTCTCTCTTCACGATTCCTAGCCCCTACGCTCTACCCCCTAATCCCTATCCCCTAACAAGTCCGGCCTGCGCTCGCGCGTAATTTTTTCCGCCTGCCCGCGGCGCCACTCTTCCACCATGCCGTGGTGGCCGGATATTAAGACTTCCGGTACGGGAAGCTCCATAAAAACGGCCGGGCGCGTGTATTGGGGGTACTCAAGCAAACCGCTTTGAAAGCTCTCGTCCGCCGCAGATTCCGCATTGCCGAGCACTCCCGGCACAAACCGAGCGACCGCGTCCGCCACTACTATCGCCGCCGGTTCGCCGCCGGAGAGCACATAATCTCCGACGGAAATTTCCTCGTCGATACAAAGGTCGATCACGCGCTGGTCGACGCCCTCGTAGCGGCCGCACAGCAGTAAAATCTCCGCGTAACCGTCCGCCAATTCCTTGGCGCGCTTAGCCGTAAAAGGCATGCCGCGCGGCGAAAGAAAAATCCTACGGCAGGTGTGGTGCGGGTCAACGGCGTTGATAGCGTCGTAAATGGGCTGCGGCGTCATAATCATGCCCGCTCCCCCGCCAAACGGCGCGTCGTCGCACTTAAAATGCTTTTTGTCGGCGGAAAACGGCCGGATATCGGCAACCTCGATATTCAGTACGCCGCCTGTAATCGCGCGCCCCGTGATGCTCTCGTTTAAAGCGTCGAACATCTTTGGAAATAGAGTTAGAATTTTTATCGTCATTGTTTTTGTGGATGGTGGATGGGGGCTGGTGGCAGCGAATTGCAGAGGGCGCGCCCCTAATCGTCAAAAACGGTTACCTCTTGCCAAAGATTTCGGAACACGCGGAATTCCTTTGCCGAAATGTCGATTTTTTCCACGATACGCTGTAAGAACGGAAAGCGAAACTCCTTGCCGTCCTTTTTTGCCGTAATCACGTCGGCCGCGCCGTAGGAATCCACCGCAGTTAGGACGCCGAGTTTTTTACCTTTTTCGTCTAGCAGGACGCAGCCGACAACGTCCGCGATAAAGTATGCACCCTCCGGCGGAACTGCGGCGTCAGCACGCTCCACCTGCAGCAATTTGGCGCGCAAAAGCTCCGCCGCGTTGCGGTCGTCTACCCCTAAAAGCTTCAGCACGACAAAGCCGCCGCCAAAATTTACGGATTGCACCAAAAAACTGCGGCCGTCGATGTGCACGGATTTGAGCGCGTCAAACCTGTGTATGTCGTCTGTCAACGGCCGAACCTTTACGGCGCCCTTGATGCCTTGGGGCTTGAGTATTTCGCCGATGGTAAGCATTTTTGCAATGATAAATGATAAATGATAAATTAAGGATAAGTGCATGTGAGTACAATAGCAAAGTTCTTCTATTCCGATATTGTCTGGAGACTAAAACATATACATCCGCAATTTATCATTTATCATTTATCATTTCATTCGCCGTCGTCCCTGGTTTCCGCCTCAACAGCCCCGGCAACTCCGTCCGCGGCCACAGCGGCGACGCCGCCGTCGGCCTCTAAAATATCCACGTTCACCTTGACGCCGTTTTTAAGCCCCGCGGCGCGTACGACGGTGCGGATGGCCTTGGCGATGCGGCCTTGCTTGCCGATGATTTTGCCCATGTCCTTTTGGGCCACCGAAATCTTGATAACGCCCTCTTCCTCGGTGATGACGATGGCGTCCTGATCGTCGACCAATTCGGCAACGATGTACTTTACGAGTTCTTTCATGATAAACCTTTTTCCTTTGCCCCATGTCGGAGCTTGTAAAAAAGATAAAAGATAACAGATAAAAGATAAAAGAAAATGGATGGAAATTTAACATTTGTATTAAACAACAGATAATTCGCAAATAGTAAAAATCCGATTTCTTTTATCTGTTATCTGTTATCTTTTATCTGTAACAAAACCTGCCGTTAAGCACAAAGCAAGTCCATTACTCCTTCTTTCCCTTCTTAACGGCCTTGGTCTTTGCCGGGGGTTTTTTGCCCTCGGGAATGACGCCCGCCTTGATTAAAACGGCCTTGGCGGTGTCCGTTGCTTGCGCACCGGAAGCAATCCATTGCTTCGTTTTTTCGGCGTCAACCACGATAACTGCGGGCTCCTTGAGCGGGTCGTAGGTGCCCAAGAATTCGATGGCTTTCCCGTCTCTTGCCGTACGGGAATCCGCCACGATGATGCGGTAGAACGGGGACTTTTTATCCCCGAGCCGCGTGAGTCTGATTTTGACCATTTGTGTTTATACACTCCTTTAGATGCTTGCTTTGAATTTTGTTGATATGAAACTAATGATAAATGATAAATTGCGGATGGAGTTTGTTTACGCATTCAATAAAAAATCAATAATTTATCATTTATAATTTATCATTTATCATTATCTGTACCTGAATTTCGGTTTCGGCTGCTTTCCGCCGCCGAAATTGGGCATTTTGCCGCCCTTCATCGACTTCATCATGTCTTTTGTTTGCTCGTACTGCTTTAAAAGCTGGTTGACCTCTTGAATCGTCGAGCCGCTGCCGGCGGCGATGCGCTTGCGGCGGGATGCCTTGATAATGTCCGGATGCTCGCGCTCCTGTTTTGTCATCGAGCGGATAATCGCCTTAAAACGCTCTATCTTTTGCTCGTCGACCTGCATGTTGCCTAAGTTCTTGCCCTGCATCCCCGGCATCATCGCCATGATTTCCGAGATATCGCCCATTTTGCCGAGGGACTCAAACTGCACCAAAAAGTCGTCTAAGGTGAATTTTGCCTCTCTGAGGCGTTTTTCCATCTTCTCGAGCTGTTCCTCGGAGACGGCCGAGGTGGCGCGCTCAATCAGGGTGAGCACGTCGCCCATCCCCAAAATGCGCGACGCCATGCGGTCGGGGTGGAATTGCTCAAGGTCGTCGGGCTTTTCGCCGGTGCCGCACAGCTTAATCGGCTTGCCTGTGACCGCGCGGATGGACAGCGCCGCGCCGCCGCGTGTGTCGCCGTCGAGCTTTGTGAGAATTACGCCGGTGATTGCAAGGCGCTTATCGAATTCGGCGGCAACCGTCACCGCGTCTTGGCCGGTCATCGCGTCTACCGTTAAAAGGATTTCTGTGGGGGCAACGGCGGCGCGCACATTCTCTAGCTCTTTCATCAGCTCGTCGTTGATGTGGAGCCGTCCTGCCGTGTCGATAATCACCGTGTCGTAGCCGCGCGAGCGCGCGTATTCAACCGCCTCGGAGGCGGTTTTTACGGGATTTTGCGTGCCTTTTTCGAACACCTCGGCATTGACGGCCTTTCCTACCACCTTTAGCTGGTTGATGGCGGCGGGGCGGTAAATGTCGCACGCCGCCAGCATCGGCTTTTTGCCCTGCTTTAAAAGCATCCGCGCTAATTTGCCGCACATCGTCGTTTTGCCGGCGCCTTGCAAACCGCACATCATGAATACGGTCGGCAATTTGGACGAAACCTCTAACTTTACGGCCGTAGAGCCCATTAGCGCCGTCAATTCCTCGTTGACGATTTTAATGACCTGCTGGCCCGGGGTAAGGCTCTCTAAAATTTCCTGGCCCACCGCCTTTTCACTCACGCGGGCGATAAAATCCTTGACCACGGTAAAATTGACGTCCGCCTCTAAAAGCGCGACGCGGATTTCGCGCATCGTTTGCTTGATTTCAAGCTCGGTGAGTTTTCCGCGCGACGTGATTTTTTTAAAGATGTGCCCGAGCTTTTCGGATAAGCCGCTAAATAGGCCCATGGTTACTCCTACTGTCGCAATGCAATAATGCAGTAATGCAATAATACAGTAATGATTGTGTTTTTATCAGTTTGTGGTCAATGAAATTTCTAAGAAAAGATTGCCGTTTCTCATCCGACATTACTGCATTACTGCATTATTGCATTGCTGCATTCTATATTAGTTCCTCAATCCTTGCCAGCGCGTCCCGCATCGCCGCCGGGGCGCTTTCCGCTTTTGCCGATTCGATTATCGCGCGCACAGCGCGTTGCTTTTGATAAAACCCAAGTTTGTCCTCTAGACAAAGCAGCGCGTTTTGCGCTTTTTTTAAGCACGCATGGACGGCCTGACGCGAAACGGATTCATTCTCGGCAATCTCAAACAGCGAAAGGTCTTGGTGATGGTACTGCTCCATAAATTTCGCCTGCTTGTCCGTTAAGGCTTTGCCGTATATCTCTAAAAGCGCCGAAAATTTTAAGTCCTTCACAAATCGACCTCTGTAAAGCTAAGTTGCTTTACAGCGCTATTGTACAACGGTTGCCGCGCCTTGTCAAGCGTTTTTATGCGTTTTATCGCGCTTGTCTTAAAAATGCCTCCAAAAATTGCTTGACAAGCGTGCGCCGTTATTGTAGAATTACAGGGTTGCCGTTTTTGGGTGGCCAAGTTTTTGCATTGCCCCCGCAAAGCTTCCCCGCAAAAACCGGTCGGCCGGGCCACCCCGCCCGAAGCTTCCCTTGCGTGAACACCGGAAGTTGCAAGAGGATAAAATTATTTTAAGGAAAACAACCATGACAAAAACCTATATGGCCAATGAGCAGACGGTGCAGCGGGTTTGGCACGTCGTCGACGCGGCGGGGATGCCGCTCGGGCGCGTAGCCAGCCAGGTCGCCGCCATCCTGCGCGGCAAAAATAAGCCACAGTTCACACCGCACGTCGATACCGGCGACTTTGTAATCGTCTTAAATTCCGACAAGGTGGTTCTTACCGGCAAAAAGCTCGAGCAAAAATATAAGCGGCACCACTCGCTGTACATGGGCGGGCTGAAGGAAGTCCAATACAAAAAGTATATGGCGGAAAAAAGTGACGACGCGGTGTACGAGGCGGTAAAGGGCATGATGCCCAAAAACTCGCTGGGCCGAAAGATGCTGAAAAAACTGCGCGTTTATAAGGACGAACGTCACAACCATCAGGCGCAACAGCCTATCACCTTAGAGTTGGAGGGTAAGAGATAACCTATGGCGACAAAAACCACATCAAAAAAGAAGCTCCAATTTTGGGGAACGGGCCGCCGCAAGAAGGCGATTGCACGCGTAAGGCTGCTGCCGGGCGCGGGGCTCGTGTCCGTTAACAAACGCACGCTCGACGAATACTTCGGGCTCGATACGATGAAGCTCATCGTCAACCAGCCGCTCGTGCTCATCGAAGCTACCGCCAAGTTTGATATTTACGTCAACGTCAAGGGCGGCGGATTCACGGGCCAAGCCGGCGCAATCCGCCACGGCATCGCAAGAGCATTGTGCGAGGCGGATCCTGCGTACCGTCCCGCACTCAAAAAAGCGGGCTTCCTCTCACGGGATCCGCGCATGAAGGAGCGCAAAAAGTACGGCTTAAAGAAAGCGAGAAAGGCGTCGCAATTCTCTAAGCGCTAACCGTGCAAAATTTGTACAAAAACCGTTCGGACTATCCGGCGGTTTTTTATATAGTGTGGTAGTGCAATAGTTCAGTAGTGCAGTGGTGGTGGATGATTTTTAGTGCAGTAGTGCAGTAGTGCAATAGTGAAGGACGAATGGCTATCGGCAATTAAGCTACGGTGCTCGATAGAAAACTATCAATAACTACTGCACTATTTCACTACTGCACTATTGCACTACTGCACTACTGCACTACTGCACTACTGCACTAAAAGCAATGTCTGATATCAAACAACTTACCTCCTCCGGCTTTCGCTTTAAAAAAAGCCTCGGGCAAAACTTTATCACCGACACGAATTTGCTGAACGCAATCGTGGCGGATGCTTGCGTTGGCCCGGACGACCATGTAATCGAGGTCGGCGCGGGGGCGGGAACGCTGACGCGGGCACTGGCTGACAAGGCGGGCTTTGTCACGGCGTTTGAGGTGGATCAGAGCTTGGCGCCCGTTTTAGAGCAAATTACAAATTACAAATTACAAGTCGACACCCCCTGTGTCGCCCTAAGCGAAGCCGAAGGGTCTCAAAATGCGGACGAAGGCGAAGGAAAAAGGAAAAAGGAAAAGGGGGGAAACGTGGATGGATTTG
>WQYM01000045.1 GCA_009781235.1 Bacillota bacterium | reverse complement strand
ATCGCCGACTATATGTTCCATTACTTAAAACCACCCACTCAACATAACAACATTATACCAAAATATGACGGATTTTGCAAGCGTTTAAACGTAAGAGTTTTTCCCCAGTCTGACGACCCGCTGACAATATTTATCGTCACTGACGATTACGCCGTCGTCCAACCGGATGACGCGGGTAGCCTCGGAGGCGACGCGCTCGGAATGGGTGACGCAAATCACGAGCTTACCCTCATCGGCGAATTCTTTTAAGAGCGCTAAAATGTCCTCTGCCGAGGCTTTATCCAAGTTCCCGGTCGGCTCGTCGGCCAAAATGATGTCCGGATGGTTGGCAAGGCTGCGTGCAACCGCCGCCCGTTGGCGCTGGCCGCCGGACAATTGATTGGGGTAGCGGTCTGCGTGCCCGGCTAGCCCGACGCGTTCTAAAAGCTGTGCGGCACGGCTTTTGCGCTCACCCGCCCCGACGCCGCTCATCGCCATCGCAATTTCCACGTTCTCCTGTGCCGTCATGTGCGGCAGTAAATGGTAGCTTTGAAAAACGATGCCTATGGATTTTCGGTAACCGTCCATCTCTTTTTCCGAAAGCTGCGATAAATCCGCGCCGTTAACAATAACCTCGCCGTCATAATCGGAATCAAGACCCGACAAAATGTTTAAAAACGTCGATTTGCCGCAGCCGGACTCCCCCAGCACCGCGACAAATTCGCCCCCGCTAAAGGAAGCGTCCACCCCGTGCAGCACCTCTTGGGTTTGCGTGCGCGTAACAAAATAGGTTTTGGATAGGTTTTTTACGCTGATCATTACTCTATTATCGCGTCGACGAATTGGGCTGCCGAAAAGTCTTCTAGGTCGTCGATGCCCTCGCCGACGCCGATGTAGACGACGGGAACCGCCAGCTCGCCCGCGATCCCGAGCACCACGCCGCCCTTTGCCGTACCGTCGAGCTTGGTTAAAATAATGCCGTCGAGGTCTACCGCCTCGTTAAACACGTCCACCTGCGCGATGGCGTTTTGCCCGGTCGTCGCGTCGAGCACGATAAAATTGTAAGCCGTCATCGAGGCTGCCTCGCGCTCGATGATGCGCGTGATTTTTTTAAGCTCCTCCATCAGGTTTTTCTTGTTATGGAGCCGACCCGCCGTGTCGATTAACAAAACGTCGCTCCGGCGGCTTTTGGCGCTTTGGATGGCGTCGTACACCACCGCGCCCGGGTCGGCGCCCTCGGCGTGCTTGACTATGCGCACGTCCGCGCGCTCCGCCCATACCGTGAGCTGATCGGCCGCGGCGGCTCTAAAGGTATCGGCGGCCGCGATGGTGACGGATTTGCCCTCTTTTTTAAAGCGGTGCGCTAATTTTCCGATGGCGGTCGTTTTGCCCACGCCGTTTACGCCGACAATCATCATCACCATCGGGAATTCAAACTTCGGAATCTCGTTTTCCTCCAAAATTTCCGCCATGATGCGCCGCAGCTCCTCTTTGACCGGTTCGGTGGTGCGGATGTGCTTTTTATCGACCGCTTTGCGCAGTTCGTCTAAAAGCCGCTCCGTCGTCTCGGCGCCGATGTCGGACGAGAGCAAAATCATCTCTAGCTCGTTAAAAAAATCGTCGGTGAGAACGCCGCCGGTAAAGAGCTTATTGATTTTGTATGCGATGGCGTCCTTGGTTTTTTTTAGCGCCGCCTTGATTTTTGCAAATAAACCCATGGGTAAAACGCTCCTTGTAAACGCCCCGCGTTTACGTTGACAGTTGACAGTTTTCAGTTGACAGTTGACAGTTTGGCGTGTGCCTTTCCAATCGTTATTCTAACCCGCTTTCTCAAAAATGATAATCTTATCGCTGCCGCCGATCGGGCTGCCATAAAATGCGCCGGAAGAGGCGAGGATACGCCCGTCATCCAATAGCGACAACGTAAAGTGCGTATTGCGTGTAGCCGGCCGTTCAATGCGTTGAGAGTCCACATATTCTTCTATCGACGTGCTTTCGGCAGCAAAGCAAATTAAGCCGTAGTTACCGTTTGAGCCGTTCCCCACCCACGTTCCGCTTCTGATCCGTTCCTCATCCGCGCCCAGGCTTGTCAAAACATACGTCTTGTCGGACTTTATGTTCAGCAAAAAAGAAGGCGTTTTATAATTGACGGATTCGTCGCTATAGGCGCCCTCCACCCACGTCGAATTATACGTGCCGATAAAGGCCTCGGGCGACAGTATTTCGATCGTGATACCCGGGGTTTTATCGTCGCAACAGGGGCATTCCACGGTGAAAGTCGGGGGCTCGCCGCTGCAAGCGCAATTACATTCCCCGCCCGGATGGTTGCCGCCGCACGCGGAGAATAAGAGCGCGGAGGATATTAGGGCGCAGACAGATAGGCTGACAGTAAATACGATCACGGCTTTCTTTCTCATGGGGTTATAACCTCTTTGGCTTGAATTTGATTTGATAATACGATAGCTCTTGTAGGGGCGAGGCGCGCCTCGCCCTGAATTATGAGTGTGCAAAATGGATTTTTTGTGCAAAACACATCATGTTCTAATACAAACCGCCTAGGCGAGGCACGCCTCGCCCCTACGGAAATCGGTTACAATTGTATGCGGCGCGGGACGATGTGGGCATCGTCCCCTACGATTAATAAAACCTTCCCTTGCGTTTTTACCCACACAAAATCCGAATTTGTAATTTGTACATTGTAATTTGTAATTTAGCGTTGCGGAATCGGCTTAAAACCCCCAACCGTCAACTGCGAAGCCCGCTACGCGGGCTCGGCGGCCGCGACCGCGTCGGCAAGTTTGACCGAAACGATTTTTGACACGCCTTTTTCTTCCATCGTGACGCCGTAGAGCGTGTCGGCGAGCTCCATGGTGGGCTTGCGGTGCGTGATGACGATAAACTGCGTTTCTTCCGAAAAGCGGCGCAGGTACTTGGCAAAGCGCGTCGCGTTGGCGTCGTCTAAGGCCGCCTCGATTTCGTCCAAAACGCAAAACGGCATGGGCTTTAGTTTTAAAATGGAGAACAATATCGCAATTGCGGTCAGCGCGCGCTCGCCGCCCGACAGCAGCAGGATGGACTGCAGCTTTTTTTCCGGCGGCTGGGCGACGATTTCAACGCCGGCCTCGAGCGGGTTTTCGCTGTCCACCAGCAATAAATCCGCCGTGCCGCCGTCGAACAGCTCTCTAAAAACCCGCGCAAAATTCCTGCGGATAGCCTCAAAGTGCACGGTAAAACGCTGCAGCATCTCAGTTTCAAGGTCGGCGATGATACGCTCTAGGTCGGTTTTTGCCTTAAATAAATCGTCCCGTTGCAGGCTAAGCTCGTGATAGCTCTCATACACCTGCTTTGCCATGTCGATGGCCTCTAAATTGACGTGCCCGAGCGAGCTCATCTGCCGCTTTAGCTTTGCCGCCTCCGCGCTGCCCTCGGTAATGTCGTACGCCTCTTCCTTAAACGGCAGGCATGCGTCGTACGTAAGCTCGTATTCCTCCCATACCCTGCCTTGCATGTATTCGATGTCCGTGTCGACCTTTAAAAGCAGCATTTCCTCTTTAGACTTTTTCTCGTGCACGGCCTGAATCTCTTCTACCAGACTTTTACGCCGCGATTCGGTTTCGGAAAGCTTGCACGCAATCCCCTGCTTAAACTCGTCCATGCTGCAAAGCGTGCCGCGAATCTCTTTAATGCGCTCCGTGTCGCCCTCGCGCGATTCAATCGAAAATGCGGACAATTCACGGTCAATCCCGGCTGCGGCGGCAGTATTTTCGGACAACTGCCGGTGGTTATTCTCGATGCGTTCGGCAATGCCGAGGGCGCTTTCTTTAAAACGGCGAATGTCGGATTCGAAATTGCGGATGTCGGCCTCTAAGACCGCAATTGTCGTTTTGCCGGACACGAGCTTGTCGTTCAGCTCGTCGCGCGCGGCGCGCAGCAGCTCGTACTTTTGACGCTCCTCCTTGCCGGCCTCGTCGCTCATCGCGCGCTCGCCTGCAATCAGGGTTTCGAGCTCGGCAACGGAATTGATGTCGGCGTCGATGCTTTGGATGCGCCCGGAGGCATTTTCAATCTCCGCGTTCAAAGAGGCAAGGCCGGCAGAGCCGCTTTCGCACATGGCCTCCAGGCTTGCGTAGACCTCCCTTTTGGAGGCGGCATCGATGTCGATGGCATGGATGCGCTCACCCAGTTCGGACATTTTAGCGGAGGCGGCGTCCTTTTCGGCGGCTTTTTGGTCGCGCAGGGCGTTTTGCTCCTTCATCTCCTTGTCGATTGCGGCAAGCTTGCGGGTCAAAGTGTCGATTTCACGGTCGTAGCCGAAAATGTTGGTGAGCTCGCTCTTTTTACTGCCGCCCGTAATCGAGCCCGACGTTTGAATCACATCGCCCTCGAGCGTGACGATTTTAAAGCCGTAGCCCGATTTTTTGGCTAGTGTTACGGCGGCGTCCATATCGCGCGCGACGACCGTACTGCCCAAGAGCGAGCGCATCACCGCCTCATAGCGCGGCTCGAAGGTGATGCAGTCCAGCGCCGTACCCATGCAGCCCTCGCCCGACAGCAACGGCAAAAACCCGGGCTCCAGCCTGCGCGGCTTTACGGACGTCATCGGCAAAAACGTAATCTGGCCGTACCGTTTTTCTTTAAGGTAGGCGATTAAGTATTTTGCCTCTTCCTCCGATTTTGTGACGATATTTTGCGCCGACGCCCCGAGTGCCGTCTCGATGGCGGCCTCAAAGCCGGGCTTAACCTTAACAAGGTGCGCGACGATGCTTTCGATGCGGCTTGAAAGCTCCTTATTTGCCTTTGCGTCCGTGACCAGCTTTTTAAGCGCAAAGCCGAAGCTCTCATTAAGGTCGCGCATCTCGGTAAACATCTTGAGGCGCGTGCTGACTGCGTGGAATTGGGCGCTTAACCCGTCTAATTTCCCGGCGCACTCGCCTACAACCGCCAACGCCTCGTTGTGGCTACCCGTCGCCGCCGCCCGATGTGCAAGCAACGATTCTTTTTCCGAGGCGATGGCGTCGATTTCTTTTTTTACGTGCCCGGCTTGGACGCCGTCCGCGCTCAGACGGTCGTCTAAGAACGCGGCGCGCTTTTGAAGGTCTGCGACGAGGGAAACCAGGCTTTCCTTTTCGGCCAGTAAACGGCCCATATTCGCCTTGATTTCGCCCAATTTGCCCATCGCCGCGACCACCTCGACGTGGCGCTTGTCGGCGTCGCCCTGCCCGCGGGAAAGCTGCTCGGCGACGGCGCGGAACTCCTCCGTCAATTTGTCCACCTCAGCGCGCGTCACGGATAGCTCGGCGCGGCGCAAAGCCAGCGCCTCCTCGCCCTCTTCGACCAAGCGGACCGTCGCGGCGTGCTCTAAATCGGCCTTGCGGTTATCCTCGCTAAGCCTTTGCCCCTCCGCCGTAAACCACCCGAGCCGCTCGTTTAAAACCTTGATTTCGCCGGCCTCTAAAGCGGCGGATTCGGTCAGGGCCAACAGTTCCTCGCGCAAGGACTCGATGGTGCGGTCGGTATTGGCCAGGCTTTGCATCGCCTCGTTGTATTCGTCCGACGCCTTCTCGGATTCCCGGTTCCGTAGGTCAAGCTCCTCCAAAACGCCGTCCAGGCGGTTTTTGATGACAGTTTTTGCCTCGGTTGCGGTGTCGTATTGATGAATGTAGAGGTTGATTTCGTGATGGCGCAGCCGATCGCGGTAGGACAGCCACTTGCGCGCGGCCTCGGATTGGCGCGTGAGCGGTTCTAATTGCTTTGCCTTTTCGTCTAAGATATCGCTAATGCGCGAGAGGTTGTCGTCGGTGCGCAAAAGCTTCCGTTCCGATTCGATTTTTTTTGCCTTAAACTTGGAGATGCCGGCCGCCTCCTCAAAAATGGCGCGGCGATCCTCGGGCTTTGCCGACAACAGCTCGTCGATGCGCCCCTGGCCGATAATCGAATAGCCCTCGCGCCCCATGCCCCCGTCTCGAAGTAGCTCGGTGATGTCTTTTAGGCGGCAGGTTTGCTTGTTTAAAAGGTATTCGGACTCGCCCGAACGGTAGAGCTTTCGGGAAATAACGACTTCCTTATAGTCAAGCGCGGGAAAAAGCCGCACGCCGAGCTCGTCCTCGGCGTTGTTAAAAATAAGCGACACCTCGCAAAACGAGAGGCTTTTTCGTTTTTCCGTGCCGGAAAAAATCACGTCCTGCATCGAGGAGCCGCGCAACAGCTTGGCGGACTGCTCCCCGAGTACCCAGCGCACCGCGTCGGCAACGTTGCTTTTACCGCAGCCGTTGGGGCCTACGATTCCCGTAATCCCGGAACCGAATTTAATTTCTAATTTGTCCGCGAACGACTTGAACCCGGACACCTCTAAGCACTTAAATTTCAACGGTACGTCTGCCTTTCCTTTTTTTACACTATATGTGGTATTTCGACATATAAATCAAAGCCATATATAGTATATCAAATCCGCAAATATAACGCAATTAAATCGCACAACCTTTTTAAAAGAAATTTTAGGTTGTCACGGGGACGTAGTACTTGGCATGTCACGGAGACGTAGTACTTGACCAGCCACAGGTGGCCAAACTTTCATCCCCGTGACAGCCCTTTGTGGTCAAGTACTACGTCCCCGTGACAAGTACTACGTCCCCGTGACAACCCTTTGGGTGGCGACGATGTGGATGCCCTCTAAAACGTCCTTGACGATTATATCGCCGATTTCAACGGGCGCGGCAACTTCGATGTCACTGAGACGGGAAAGAACCAAAAAAATTTCGGCTTTTTTGACGGGCGCGGAGGTTTTGACGGAAACTGTGCCGTCCCCTTTTTTTTGCACCGTAGAGGTTACCATACGCACAGGGTTGGTGATTTCGCTTTTAGCATACGCCACACCGCGCGGGCAGAGGTTGCCGGTGACGGTGACGGCATCGGGATTCGGGGCTCGGGATTCGGGGTTCGGGATTCGTGCATGAGGAATGAGGAGTAAGGAGTGAGGAATGACGGATGGATTTGGAAGCGGGGCTTCGGTGGGAGTCGCCTGTAAACAGCCACTCTGACATTTCTCACTCCTCACTCCTAATTCCTCACTTGCGGGCGGATTACCATCCGCCCCTACGCTGACCCCTGGCCACTGACCCCTATAATCGGGCTTCGCGTCGTCGTCCCCGGCAATTGTGACCGTCAACCGGCATCCGACGGGGCAAGAGATGCAGGTTAGGTGTTTTTCTTGGTTCATTCTTCTACCTCTATCTTAAGCGCACCGCTTTGCCGTACGGCCTCTAAGTCCGCCGGAGAGAGGGTGAAAGCTTCCATTTCCGCGGGCAACAAAACCGTCTTTTTGCGGCGCGACAAAAATTCCCCGCCCGCCGACACCTTTATACAGGCGTTGCGGTAGATCTTGTCCACGCGAAAGCGCAACGTGACGGAATCGGGGTTCGGGGCCCGGGGTTCGGGATCCGGGGCTGTATGGGAATATTCAAAAACAACTCCGGCGTTTTTCGTTTCTCGTTTTTCGTTTTTCGTTATGTCTATCTCCAGCTTTTGCGGCACGATATAGCGGATTCCGGCACCGGACTCTATAAATATTGTCGGGGGGACGGTGGTGTCGACCATATTGTACTTGCGTGACTCTTCGAATACGATACCACCGTCCCCCCGGCAATATTTCGCGTAATCGGCGGCACAACGCCCGGCCAATTCGGCCTCTTCGCTGACGTAATCCACCAAATCGTGCACGTGCAACATGTTGCCGCAGGCAAAAATACCGGGGACGGAGGTCTCCATGCGGCTGCTTACAACAGGGCCGCCGGTGATAGGAGACAGCACAGCACCGGCGATTTTAGATAATTCGTTTTCAGGAATGAGCCCGACGCTCAGTAGCAACGTATCGCATTCAAAAAACTGTTCCAACCCCGGGACAGGTTGCCACTTTTCGTCCACCTTTGAAACGGTTACGCCGGTAAGCTTTGGGTAGCCGTGAATTTGCGTTACAGTATGGCTAAGCAAAAGCGGGATGCCGAAGTCGTCTAAGCACTGCACGATGTTGCGGTTTAGGCCCGAGGAGTGCTGCATGATTTCCACCACCGCCAACACTTGCGCGCCCTCGAACCGCATACGCCGCGCCATGATGAGACCGATGTCGCCAGAGCCCAAAATCACCACCCTTTCGCCAACCTTGTAGCCGAGTTCATTGACGTACTTTTGCGCCGCGCCCGCCGTGTAGACGCCGGAGGGGCGCGTGCCGGGAATGGAAACCGCGCCGCGCGGCCTCTCGCGGCAGCCGCAACAGAGCACGACGGCGCGGGCGGCAAGGGTGAGCGGGCCTAATTGGGCGTTTACGGCGGAGACGGCGATTCGGGGTTCGGGATTCGGGGTTCGGGATTCGGGATTCGTGATTCGTGAATTAGGAAGTAGGAGTGAGGAGTGAGGAGTGTCGGACGAAGTAGGAAGTAGGAAGTAGGAAGTAGGGAGTACGGAGGGATTTGAGTATTCGTTTTCCGTAGGGGGCGACCCATCGGGCGCCCCGCCAATATCCATATTCATATTTTTCGGCTTATCTTTCGGGGCGCCCGATGGGTCGCCCCCTACGGACTCGAACGAATTACTATCCATCCCTACATTATCCCTAACCCCTGCCCCCTGACCCCTGACCCCTAAAACCGTGGTTTTCAGCAAATACGGAATCCCGAGCGCATCCACTTCGTCAATATAGCGCCACGCGTATTCAGGTCCCGTCAATTCCTCTTTGAATCGGTGCAGCCCGAAGCCGTTGTGGATGCACTGGTTTAAAATGCCGCCCAAAACCTTGTCGCGCTCAATTATGAGAACGCGCTCCGCCCCACGTTTTTTAGCGGCACAAGCCGCCGCCATGCCGGCGGGACCGCCTCCGACGACGAGAACGTCGATTATATCGGTATCGTAAGTGATGTTGTTTTTCATAAAATACTCGCTACCTAACGCACAACGCACAATGCACAACGTACAATGTCGGATGACACAATTCTTAAAAATCTATCATTGTGCGTTGTGCATTATCACTCCTTGTTCCTCGCTTCCAGCACCGTCGCACCGCCCGCTTTCTCCACTTCCAATATCTCGATTCCCCTCTCGCGGGCAATAATTTCGACGATTTCCGGCGCACAGAAACCGCCTTGACAGCGCCCCATTTGGGCGCGCGCGCGGCGTTTGATGCCGTCTAAATCAACGGCGGGAATGTGGCTATGCAAGGCGGCGACAATTTCGGCCTCTGTGACGGATTCGCAGCGGCACACAATTTTTCCCCATTGCGGGTTTTTTGAGACGAGATCTCGCCGCTCGACATCATCCAGTTCGGAAAATCGCGGCATCCTTTTGCGGGTATCAATGAACTGACGGGGTTCGGGGGTCGGGGCTCGGGATTCGGGATTGTAGGGCGGGGGCTTGCCCCCGCCAAATTCTTTTCCCAAATCGTTTTCGGCGGGAGCAAGCCCCCGCCCTACGGTCTGCGAATCCACATCCACTCCTTCGTTTTTCGTTTTTCGTTTTTCGTTTTTCGTTATCCTTAACCCCAACTTTTCCGCAATCAGCCCCGCCAAAAATTCCCCGATGGCGGGCGCAGCCGTAAGGCCGGGGGAATCGATTCCCGCCGCATCAAAGAAGCCCGGGACTTCTGTCTCTCCGACTAAAAAGTCGTCCGATTGCAACAAATGCGCCCTTAATCCCGCGTATTCGGCGATAATTTCGCGCCGGTTTATGCTGTGGACGCTACGTGCGCCGCGTGCTAAAACGGAATCTAAAGACGCGCGGGTCGTCGAAACATCGTCTTTATCGTCGATAATGTCGGCGGAGGGGCCGATTAAAAGGTTGCCGTCCACGGTGGGGCTCACCATGATGCCCTTACCCATTTTATCGGGAAGTTGAAACAAGGTTGCTGAGGTTAAATCACCGCTTGTCCGGTCAAATAAGCAATATTCGCCGCGCCGCGGAATAATCTCGATTTTGTCGGCGCAGGCCATGTTGTGGATTTTATCCGCGTAAATCCCCGCCGCATTAACGACGGAGCGGGCGCGGTAGAGGGTATCAGAGGTTGTTTTGACAAGAAATTGCGGGTTGTGAATTGTGGATTGTGGATTGTGATTTTCCCCGCTCTCCAAACCATCGTTTTTCGTTTTTTGTTTTTCGTTTTTCGTTCCACCTAATCCCTGACCCCTGACCCCTAACCCCTCCTTATCACTGACAACTGAAAACTGATAACTGACAACTTCACATACTTCCTGTAAAAAGAAAAACTCCGCCCCGTTTTCCGCCGCGTTTTCCGCCAGTGCGAGCGTCATCTCGTACGGACACACGATGCCGGCGCTCGGGGCGTACAAAGCGGCAACGACTTCAAGCGAGACATTCGGCTCACGTTTGCGCACCTCGTTCCCGTCTAAAATCTCCAACCCCTTTACGCCGTTTACTTCCCCGCGTTTTTTTAAGTCCTCTAGCGCCGACATACCGTCGTCGGAAAAGCACAACACATACGCGCCTGTCTTGCGGTAATGAAAGCCGAGTTTTTTTGAAAGCTCGCTAATCAGCTCGTTCCCCCGCAGGTTAAAGCGCGCCTTAAACGTGCCCGGCTTTGCGTCGTACCCCGCATGAACCAGCCCCGAATTCGCCTTAGACGCGCCCAAAGCTACGTCGTTCCCTTTCTCGAGCACCGCAACGGATAAATCGAAGCGGCTTAACTCCCGCGCGATTGCGCATCCGACCACGCCCGCGCCGATAATGATTACGTCGTAGACCATGAAAATAGTATACCGCATCGGAGCGGAAATAACAAGCGATTTTGAGCTTTTACACAAGGGGGCGGGGAACTTTGTGTTACACAAAGTTCCCCGCCCCCTTGTGTAAAAGAAGTGTCAGTACAACTTCACTCCGTACTCCTTGAACAACGCATCAATCTGCAGCAAATATGCGAAGGCTTGGGGGAGGCGCATGAGTTGGCCGTACCACGGAGGGGCGTCGGAGGCCTTACCGTTTAATAAGGTTTCAAGGTATTCCGCGTTTAAGAGATCGCCTAATATGCTTGTTTTATCGCGCAGGAGCGCCCGCACGCCACTTTTGACATAGCCGAAATACCACGGGTCGAAGGTTTTGGGAAACGGGGATTTTTTGCGATTCACTATCATGTCCGGCAAAACCCCGCGAAAGGCGCGGCGCATAATCCCCTTTTCGCGCCCGTCTGCCGCTTTTAGGTGCCAAGGCAGACTATAGGCGTATTCGACAAGCCGGTAGTCGCACAACGGCACGCGTACTGCTAAACCGCTTTGCGCCGCCATGCGATCGGTGCGGTCGAGCAGGTTTTGCATGAACCATTCAAAGTTCAGCATAAACATTTCGCGCATCCGTTTGTCGCGCGGGGAATCCGATTCGAGCGTATCAGTGGACTTGACCGTATTATCGTAATGGGTGCGGACAAAGGCTTCTGCATTGCCTTGTAAAACGCCGGGCTTTAGAAGCTTTGTGCGCATTTCCAGCGAATTGGACCACGGAAAAGTATCACGATTTAACAGCTCCTCGTTGTGGTACCATGGGTAGCCGCCGAAAATTTCATCCGCGCATTCGCCCGAAAAGAAAACCGGGAAATGCTTTTTTGCCTCCCGGCAAGCCAGCAGCATCGACGAATCGACGTCCGCCATGCCGGGCAAATCCCGCGCCAACGCCGCTTCCGTGAGCGTTTCGGCGACGTCCGCCGTTTTTAATAGCCTGTGCGTGTGATGCGAGCCGATAAAGTCCGACATGCACTTAATAAACGCGCCGTCGCGCTCGGGCTGGAATTCGTTTTTTTCAAAATGCGTATCGTTGTTCTCGTAGTCAATCGAGAACGTGGAGAGCGTTTTGCTTTCGCACCCTAATGCCTCCGCCGCGATGTATGAGATGATGCTGGAATCCAGCCCCCCCGACAAAAAGCACGCAAACGGTTCGGCTATGTTTAATTGGGCGCATACCGAGTCGGTAATGAGTCGGCGTGTGTGCTCCGCTGCCTCCGTCATCGATTCAAGATTTTGCCGCGCCATTAAACTCCAATATTTTTGAGTTTTTAGCCCGTTCTTGCCAAAAATCAAGTACTCTGCGTGACGTAGCTCGCATATTCCCCTATAAATGCCGCTCCCCGACGGTTTTCCCGGCCCCAACAGAAAGATTTGTTTCAGGCCGTCGTTGTCAATCTCGGCGGGGCACAAAGGATTGGAAAATAGCGCCTTAACCTCGGAACCGAACAAAAGCCCCCCGTTATACGCCTTATAATATAAGGGCTTTACGCCGATTCGGTCGCGCGCGAGAAACAACGTTTTTTCACGCGAGAGCCATACTGCGAACGCGAATACCCCGTTTAACTTTCCTAAGCACTCCGCGCCGAACTCAATAAACGCACACAAAACCGTTTCCGCGTCCGAATTGTCCAAAAAATAATGGCCCTTTTGCGCAAGCTCGGAACGCACGTCCGACCCGTCAAAAAGCTTGCCGTCGAGCACAATCGAATACTGCTCGCCGCCGACCGTACGCTTCATCGATTGGCGGCCTTCGCTCCCGCCTAATGAGCCCCTATGTAACAAAATACACTCTGGCGTGAAAAACTCTCCCGGGTGCTCCCCGCGATGGCGGATGGCCGCACTCATTTTTTCCGCAACTGTCGTGTCGCTGCGCAAGTCCCGATTAAAGTCTACCCAGCCGGTGATACCGCCCATGTGAATACTCCTCTCAAAAAAATATAAAATATAAAATTTTATATGAATATCGGCTGAAGCTGCCTCCCCTCCAATGCCGCTTCCAACGTCTCGTACACCTTAGAGTAATCCGCCACCATCGAACGTTCCTTCGTAAAGGGGTCGTCTTGGCGCATCGGCACAAAAAACACGTTGCGATAGTTTAAGAGAGCTCCGATATTTTTGGCAGAGCCGCTAAGGGCGTCGTTGGTGGAAACCGCGATAACCACGGGGCGGTCATTGCGAATATGCGCTTTTGCCGCCATCAGAACCGGCGTATCCGTAATCGCGTTGGCGAGTTTTGAGAGCGTATTCCCCGTGCAAGGGGCAATTATCAACACGTCTAAAAGCCTTTCAGGGCCAATCGGTTCCGCGTCCACGATGGAGGTAATCGGCCGCTTTCCCGTGATTCGCATGACGTCCTCAAAAAAATCCGCGGCCTTATAAAACCGCGTGTCCGCTTCCGCCACGGCGTACGAAAAAATTGGGATCACCTCGTTTTCTATGCTGAGCCGCTCCATTTGGGGCAAAATGCGGGAAAACGTGCAGTACGATCCCGTTACGGCAAAGCCTATTTTTTTTTCTTTCATGGGTGTGTTTACCTCCTTGGTTTGTTGGTCGGAATCCGGGATTCTTTTTACCTCGAGATTCGGGATGGTTGTCACGGGGACGGTGGTATTTGACAACTTCTCTGCCATGCCGGGGGTTCGGGGTTCGGAGTTCGGGATGGATGATTTATTTGAGTAAAACAAAAAATAGCAACCGCTTACGAATCTCGAATCCCGAACCCCGAATCCCGAGACATCCGCTTCGGCTAGTGCAGTAATCCGAGAATCTTTAAGACACTGTCCTTAATCGCAAGGCCTGCCGAGCGCGGTGCGGTTTTGCCCGGAATGCCGAGTTCGTGCGCCGTACAAAGCCCAAGTTCCGCGGCGCGTGCAAAATCCACGCCCCCGGGCTTGGAGGCGAGATCGAGAATCAAGCAGTCCTTTTTGACGCGCTCTAAAGTATCCCCCGTGAGAATGACTTTGGGCACCGTGTTGACGATTAAATCGAATTCGTGGACGCGGGCTTTAAAATCCTCAAATAAATAAACCCCGTCGGAGAAAATCGAGGCGTAGGCGTATTCTTTTGCGTCGCGCGTGGCGACAAACACGTTGCAGCGGTTGTCGTGCAAAAGTTTAGCGACGGATTTCCCTACCCGGCCGCCGCCCAACACCAGTGCGCGCATGTCTTTGACAGAGCGGTCCGTTTTTAATATGATGGCGGCCAACGCGCCTTCGGCCGTAAAATAGGCGTTTTTCATCGCCAACAGTTCGTCGTCGAAGTAGTAGTGAAGTACGGCGCCTTTTTGTGTGAGCGCATCCGCAACCTCTTCGCTGCATCGGGTGCAAAATACGCGGCTGTGTGCGGGGATGCGGGCGGCGTCCCTTCCCGACAACTCGGCAGAAGGTGCAAAGAGGAATATTTTTGTGGATTGTGGATTGTGAATTGTGAATTGTGATTCGAGTTTTGTCAAATAGCCCCCCTCACTTTCCCTGACCCCTGACCCCTGATCCCTGTCCCCTAACCTAGACACCGCATACCCCTCGTCCTTCAGCGCATCAAATAAAAACTCATTGCGCCTATCGGAACAATCAATTACAAAATGTACGGCACATCTATCCGGGAATCCCATAGTTTCATACTATGAGAAAAACGGGGTAATGGTGCGGGTTATCGGGGCACCCCGATAACAAAAAAACCGCCCCACAAAAAGCGTGAGGCGGAAGCTGTCTTGTCACGGGGACGTAGTGTCACGGGGACGTAGTACTTGGCATGTCAAGTACTACGTCCCCGTGGCATCGGATACAGCCACTGTGGCATCTGTGGCAGGCATACCTATCACTACACCTGCCACGGATACGGCCAGTAAAATTAGCCATGTCTTTGTGAGCTTTTTCATAAGCCTCTCAAACCTCGAATCACCGCTTTCGCGTCCGGTGCGGAAAAGACGGTGTTGCCGGCGACGAGAATTTCGGCGCCCGCGTCTATGATAGTGGGGGCGTTCTCGACCGTGATGCCGCCGTCGATTTCAATGAGGATGGGGGGATTTTCGGATTTAGCTATGGCGGTAAGCTCGGCAAGGCGTTCAATTGATTTTTCGATGAATTTTTGGCCGCCAAAGCCGGGGTAAACGCTCATTAATAGCGCCAAATCGCAAACTCTCAGGATGCCCGCAAGCGCGGAAACGGGCGTGTCCGGGCTGATGGCGACGCCGCATTTTGCGCCCGCTTTTTTAATGGCGGCGAGCGTTTCGATAAGGGCTTCGGGATTCGGGGTTCGGGATTCGGGGTTCGGGATTCGGGGCTCGGGACTCGGGGTTCGGGATTTATTTTTTCCGTCTTCAAAAAGCTGACCACCGGCCACTGACCACTGGCCATGCCTTCTCTGTTCCGGCGGGTCGCCGAGGACGGCGACCCCTACGGGGAAGAGGTAACCACTATCCACTGGCCACTGACCACTGACCAACGCCTCATAGTGAACCGTTATAAAATCCGCGCCCGCATCGATGAAACGGTTAATATAACGTTCGGGCTTGGCAATCATTAAATGCACGTCAAGCGGCAGCTTTGTAATGCGGCGGATGTCCGCGACGAATTTTGGACCGAACGTGATGTTGGGCACAAAATGCCCGTCCATCACGTCTAAATGGATGAGGTCCGCGCCGGCATCCTCCATGCGGCGGATTTCGCTCTCGATGCAGGCAAAGTCCGCGCTAAGAATAGACGGGGCGATGCGGGGGGGAGGTGGTTTAGAATTCATTTGCGTGTTCCTTTTTGTGATACAATATTGCTGACAGAAATATAAATGATAAAATATTAAATATAAAAGGTATTAAACCGCAGGGCAAGCCCTGCACCCGCCGCCCTGCGGCGGCTTCCGCGCCACCTCGCCTCTCTGGGCTTTGCTATCGCAAAGCCAGCAGCCGCAAGCGGCTGTCGGCTCGGCCGCCGCGGGGTTTT
>WQYM01000044.1 GCA_009781235.1 Bacillota bacterium | reverse complement strand
GGGATTGGGGCTTGGCGACCAAGAAACCCGATACTCCCCCGCCCCCCACGCCGGTTTTTTAAAAGTTGTCAGGGGGACGGTGGTATTTGACAACTTATTCTTTAATACTGAAGCGGCGACGCACTAAGCAAAGTTGTCAAATACCACCGTCCCCCTGACAACTTTTGTCTGACATGAGCTTTCTAAGAGTTTCTCTGCCGATTCCGGTTAGGTCTGAAATCTCCCTTAGACTTGCTCTAGTTCTTTTTTTAATCTCTACAATTGCCGCAAAAATTCTATCCTTATCTACTGCCCTTATATTGGGCTGCACGTTAATCCGGAACTTTTCTAAGACCTCAACCGCAATCTCCCGGGCGTTCTCAAAGGAATCCTCATGCTCAAGCCAAACACCGTCCGTCCGCTCAGCCATAATCGCCGCGATGTTATCGGGAGCGATATCATAAAAACACGCAGCTTCATCAAAATCGACAATTCCGGTTCCTCTTAAATAATTTGAATAACTCGAAAACAGATAGTCCTCTGCCCGCTCTACTATTTTGGCTTTAAGCGGATTATTTTGTATGTACGCCATGCAATAAACCAATTGGCGTTCACTTCGAATCACCTCGCTTTTAAAGCGGTCTCGAAAAACATACCCCACTCTGCCGTTCATGCGGTTATAATATCTTGCGTAGTCGCCATTGACACGCTTAAAATACAGCGCCAATTCCTGCGCACCGGAAACGCTCAGCAAAATATGCGCGTGGTTGCCCATAACACAAAACGCAAGTAGCTTTGCAGGATAGTGTACCTTATTTTCTTTCAAGCACGCCAAATAGAACCCTTTGTAGTGATCGTTTGGAAAAACAAATTCTTTCCCAATTCCCTGCACCATCACATGGTAGTACTTTCCGTCTAAATCTTTTCTCGCTGATCTCGGCATATCGATACAATACCACATTTTTCAGCATCTGTCAACACTTTTTTGTAAAGTTGTCAGGGGGACGGTGGTATTTGACAACTATGTCTTGGGTGTAGAAATGTGCCACATTAAACAAAGTTACCAACCATCGCCGTCCTCCTGAACACTAAACAAAGTTGTCAAATACCACCGTCCCCCTGACAACTTTTATCCCCCTACTACCCGCTCCCTTAATCTCCGCACCGCTTCCTCCGGACTATCGGTGTCGGCGCATAGTAGCTCCATCGGGCATTGATCGAGGCCGGCGCGGTTTTGAATAAAGGGGACACACTTTGCGTATTCGCACGGGATGCCGTGCGTTTTTAAAATTTCTAGGGCGGGATGAGAAACGGTTTCGGCATACACGAAGCCGGCCTTTGCGTACGCAAAAATCAGCGCGGCCGCCTTGCCCACGATTTTATCGGCGCAAACGGCATTTTTAAAAAGCGAAGCGGCGGACAGAACGGCGGAGAGGAGCGGCTTGATGCCCGTACCGAAAAACTCCGCCGATTTTCCGTCGCTGCCTAACCTAACGGAAAGCGGAGTCCTAGGCAAAGCGGCATTTAGCAAAGATCCTATAGCGGCATCCTTATCCCCGCTCCCCCGCTGCAGCGTGCTAAACGCAAGCGCACGCAGCAACTCCGCACGTTTAGAGCCCTTCATGTCTGCGCTGCCGTCGAACGCAACCGCGAGCGACGCGCCGCCCGCGAGCTTTTCCTTTAACTTATTAAGCGTTTCGTCCGCTTTGAGCTTTTTTGTTTCCATGGGCTTATCATATCATACGCCCTAACCTTTGTCCAGCGTATCGCCGTGTAAGTATGGCAGAGGAAAAATGACGCGGGGGCTGTTCTCGCTCGGAGACAGCCCTTGTTTTCCGGCCGGATTATTTCGGCCGCTTTTAAGCCAAACTAAATCGGAACGGGCTCTTTACGACGGCCAACAACCCCGCAGGTGCGACAGAGCGGAAAGCTTCAAGGCCTGATTTGTGTAAAACACTAAAATTCATAACAAAAAAAATACATTTTTGTCTGTCGTGACACAAATTTTGACACAACAGGGTGGTATTCTATGCAAAGAAAGGATCTAATCACTATGTTAAATTACTTAGCGATAGAAAAGGACGAAGCAGTCCACAATCGAGAAAGTGCGGCATGGGCTTTGCGTAGCGTCGGCTCCGTTCGGGTGAGAACCATGAACGAGGGGGTCAAGAAAGCGGCCGCCGGTAAATACCTGTTTATCATAATCAATTCGACAAATATAAATTATTTGTCGAAACTCCGGCTGTTGCGCGAAGTAACCAACGACCCGATTATTATAGGCACAAACAAGTATTCGCCGATGGAGCACAGCAAAGCCTTATCCATGGGTGCCGATTCTTATGCACAAATCAGCGACACCCCGCAGGAAAACGTCGATTCGGTTTTGGCGTTGCTTGGGCGGCTTGAGGAACGCTCCGGCAAACCAAATAATGCAATCAAAGTAATCAGCTACGGCGATATTTTGATTGCACGCGAGCAACGCAAGGCTTTTATCGGCGAAAAAGAGCTCTCGCTCAACAAAGATGAAACCAACATCTTTTATTATTTGCTGTGCAATTACAACCGCATCTTGACGTATCAGCAAATTTTTGATTTTACCCGGGGCGAGGACAGCGAGCGTATGCCCAACAACGCCGTCCGAAGCGCCATGAAGCGTCTGCGCAAGAAGATTGAGGCCGCCGGATTTAGTAAAAACCTCATCGAAAACGTCAGAGGCCTCGGCTACAGGATAGCCACGCTGAACTAGAAAATAGAGAACAGAGAATAGAGATCCGGGAGGGAGCCACCGCATGGACGAAAAAAAACTCGGCGACTCAAAACAAAACTGCGACACGGGGCCAGTCTGCGAGCAGATGCTTTGTTTTGACCCGGAGCGCCAAAATCCGGCCTATGCCAATCCCGACAAAGCAAAGACTGTCGGGGAATTGAAACGCAAAAAAAAGGCGGAGCAGCGGCAGCCCGGATACCAAAAGCCCTACGGCGAAATGACCGTCGGAGAACTAAAACGAAAACAAAGGCAGGTCGAAAGCTCGATTTTTTTGGACGCTGCCCGCCGCGTAGAAAACCCGCCGTGGGGGGACTCTATTCCGACCATGGATGAATTTATAGCCTATTCGGTAGAGCAAATTTTTTTCCGGCAAAAGCATTTTTGACGACGAGGAGTATTAGGGGTTAGAACCTATTGTAATTTAAGACTATTTCAGTTCAAAGTGAGGAATTAGGAGTTAGGAATTAGGAATGAGGGATAAGTGAAAGTTAGAGCAAGAGCATGGTTTTTTGTTCCTTAAGGAATAAAAGAAACTTGTTTTTATTCCCACAGGCAATTATCCCTCATTCCTAATTCCTAACTCCTAATTCCTCCCTAACCCCTATCCCCTAGCCCCTAATACTCGTCCGGCTCGCCCTTGCTTAAAATCACCGCCAGATACTCCGCAGCAACCGCTTTTCCCGCCGCCAAACTAAGCGTGCGGCAATTCCCGCACTCAGGTCTGGAATTGCCGGGCATTTTCGTCGCCTGAATGATTTTCCTAAAAGCGCGGATGATGTCCCACACCGCCGCGTCGTCGCTTAAATCGCGAAACAACACGTAAAAACCTGTCGCACAGCCCATAGGACCCACGTAAATGACATTTGACCCGTACGGGCCGTTTCTAAGCTCCGTCGCCAGCAAATGTTCGAGCGAGTGCATTTCGACGTCCGAAAGACCCGGCTCGGCGTAGGGCTTTCGCATTCGCAAATCAAACGTCGTAATATCCCCGTCCCACCGGGACACGTAAATACCGCGACAAAGCGTCTCGTGATTGATTGTAAAAGATGTGATTCTTGTTTCCATTACATTTTCCCTAGCTTCAACGTGTAATCCTGCATCCCATGAAGGACATGTAGAATTTCGACTTGACTCTTTTTCTCATTGATACAATAAAAAATACTAAAATTGCTGACGACGAGTCTATGTATACCAAAGCCGCTATACTCCGGCTCGTCCATGAGAGGGGCGGAATGCGGAAAAGCTTTTAGTTGGGTAAAGCCTTTGGTAATTTTGGCCAAAATCCTCTCCGCCGTTTCTTTCGCATAAAAAACATTGGAGATATAATCCAAAACCCCTATCAACTCCGCCTCTGCTTGAACTGTAACTATAATCGAAAAATCACTTTCCGGCATATTTCAACCTCAATTCCGCAAGCAATTCATCTGCGTCGCGATACTCGCACGCATTTACTTGTCGGATTCCTTCCATAAGCGACGCGTGTAGCCGCGCCTTAGCTATATCCCGCTCATAAGCGGCAAGGCTCATGACGACTAAATCGCCGTATCCGTTTTTTGTAATAAATACCGGCTCGCCTGTACTATTACATATTTCCGATATTTCGGTAGTATTTCTTAAATCAGTGATAGGCCTAATATGCATTTTAGCCCCTCCAACATTATTCTGCCTGAATTATAGCAGAATACTGCCCGTAATGCAAGCGTTTTGCACCTTTCCCCTTAAAAACTTTTTCCTCCATATTTATTTCTCAATTCCTCCGCCTTGTCCGTTTCCTCCCACGGGAAGCCGGGGCGGCCGAAATGGCCGTATACGGATGCGGCGGCGTAAATCGGGCGCAGCAAATCAAACTTTTCAATGATGGCGCGGGGGCGGAAATCAAATTCACGGGCGACGATTTCGGTAAGCTTTTCGTCGCTCAATTTTCCCGTACCGAACGTGTCCACATACATCGAAACCGGGCGTGCGACGCCGATGGCGTAGCTGACCTGCAATTCGCACCTATCCGCAAGAGCAGCCGCAACCACATTTTTGCACACATAGCGCGCCATGTACGCCGCCGAACGGTCCACTTTCGTCGGGTCTTTGCCGGAAAACGCGCCTCCGCCGTGCGGGCAGTACCCCCCGTACGTGTCGGCGATGATTTTGCGCCCCGTGACCCCGCTGTCACCCGCAGGCCCCCCCACCACGAACCTTCCGGTGGGGTTGATAAAGTACTTTGTGTTGCTATCAAGCAATCCCGGGTCAATCGCCGCGGCAATCACGCGCTCCTTAATCTCTTGTCTTAACTGCTCCATCGGCACATGGGCGGAGTGCTGCGTAGAAACTACCACCGCATCGACGCGCCTCGGGACTCCGTCCTCGTACTCCACCGTCACCTGGCTTTTGCCGTCGGGTTTTAGATAGGCCAATTCCCCGCTCTTTCGCGCCTCGGCTAATCGCATCGTGAGCTTATGCGCCAAAAAGATGGGCATCGGCATCAACGCATCGGTTTCGCGGCAGGCGTACCCGTACATCATGCCCTGATCCCCGGCGCCGATCTGGTCATAATTAAGTGAAGAATTAGGAATTAGGAGTGAGGAGTTATGGATAGATTTCGTTTTTCGTTCCAAAGAATCGTCCACACCTAAAGCGATGTCCGGGCTTTGATTATGAATCGCCGTCATCACGGAGCAGCTTTGGCAGTCAAAGCCGAGCCCCGATTCCGTGTAGCCGATCTCGCGCACGACGCGACGCACGATAGTGTCGATATCGGCATAACCCTTGGTCGTAATCTCGCCCATCACCCACACAAGGCCGGTGGTTACGCAGGTTTCGCACGCAACGCGGGAGAGCGGGTCTTGGCGCAACAGCTCGTCCAAAATCGTATCGGAAATTTTGTCGCACACCTTGTCGGGATGCCCCTCGGTGACGCTTTCGGAAGTTATTAGTCGTTTCATTGGGTATATCTCCTAAAATTAAAAAGCCTGCCTTAAACGACAGACTAATGAATTATCTATCGTCCAAGCATTACCACCCGCTCTTTACGCCGGGTTGGTGTGCGGTCGACGGGCTTGTCCCTCGCGCACTCTTTATAGATAATTACAGTATAGCGCATGTCTTTTACGTTGTCAAGCATTTTATCTCTTTTTCGTATATTTTGCACGTTTTCTCCTTATACTAACTCCAATACATCGGGGCAAAATGCCCCAACTAAAAAGGAGAAAAATATATGATCAATGTAGCTGGAATTCTGTGCTCCGTTGCCGCGGCTTTGACGCCGGGCGCCGTAGCGGATTTGCCCGCAGCCTCCGACGCCGCCATCGGAGCGGCACCGGCGGTGTACGAAAGCCGTGTGGAGCCGGGCAGCGCTGCCCCGGACTCGACGAGGGGCACGCTTCCCGACCGCAATAAGCGCGACGGCGCGGGCGTAAAGCCGCAGGCCACGCCTGCCAGAGCAAACGTCACTGCGGCGGAAGGAGCCCGCGGAACGACCGATTTTCATTCCGGGCGCGGCGCGCATGAACATGCAGCCTCAGCCGCCCAAAACAACCAAATGGCCGGAGCGCAAGGCGCTTTAAACAATCAATCCGCCAACATAACGGACGCCGACCGGAATCTTAACGATAACCGAACCGGAACACGCGGGGACTTGCAGAGCGTCGGCCGCAACCGTCAAAGCGGAAATTTTGCAGGAACGCAGAACCGTGGCGCGGCGCGTAATAACCGCACAAATCGTAATGCGTTCGATAATCAAGGCACATTAGACCGCCAAAGCGCGATAGGAAACCTTGACGGCCAAGACAGAACGGATAACCGTGGCGCATTCGACCGCCAAAGCCGCGGCCGCGAAACCCTGAGCCGCGGCGATTTAAGCCGTACGGGCCGCTTTGACCGTGGCCAAATGAATCGGGGGGAACGCTTTACCCGCGGTGGAACCAGCCGTGCGGATACGCGCTACAATGCGCAGAAAGCGCGTCTCGACGAGCAATACGCGCCGATGTTTGAATTAAAAGCCGAGCTCGACAGCATGAAATCGCAGCAAAGCTCCAAGTGGGAAGAATATTACGCGTTGCATCAATCGTACGAAAAACAGCTTGTAAGGCTGGTTTCCGATTGGGTGGATGGCCAGGGTGCGGATACGACGGACAACGTTAAGGCGCACGAAACGTCGTTTGATAACAACACGGCCATGCACAACGCTTCCGGGAATGCGACAGTCGGCAACAACGCCATGCATAACGCTGTCGGGAATACGGCCGTCGGCAATAACGCCATGCATAACGCCGTCGGCAATACGGCAGTCGGCAATAACACGGCCATCGGCAACACCGCCGTCGGCAACACCACTGCCGGCAACAACGCCATGCACAACACGGCCGGGAATGCGCTTGGCAATAATACCGCCGTCGGCAATACGGCTATGCATAATGCCTCGTTAAATAATAACACGGCAACGCACAACGTGCCGAACTTGTCCGACGCCGCGCACGCAAAATAATTCGCCGCATAGCGTCAAACCAAGGGGCCGTCTCACGTTCTATTTTCGTGAGACAGCCCCTTTTTTGCGCGTCTGTCGGCTCGAGGCTCTGTCGGGGGACGGAGGGTGGGGAGGAAAGTAAAAAGTAAAAAGTGAAAAATGAGGGATAAGTGATAGAAGGTTCAAGGGATTCTTTCTTTTGTTCCAGGGTTTTTTGATTGTTGTGGGATGCGACGCGGATAAAAAGGCCGGGAGCCGCGTCAATAAGGTTTAGGGCAACACCTGTAGGGCGCGATGCCCTCATCGCGCCGCAAGCGAAGTGCCCGGACGGCTCGGGGTAACGGCGGCGGCAAATCCCCGACCCTTACAGGAAACGGACACGGCTTTGTTACGGCTCTGCCGGGGACGGAGGGTCGCCAAACGGCGACACGAGGCGTGGCGACACGAGCGCGTAGCGCGAAGTGCCCCGAAGGGGTTTCGGAAACTTGCTTTCCGAAATCGACACCCCCAGTCTGCCGTCCCCCAGACACCTCCCCCCGGCACGGCTTTTCCGCCCGCACAACGGCGGCGGGTCGCTCGGGAAGCTTGCGACCCCCACGGCGGCCAGTGACCAGTGGTCAGTTGAAAGAAGATGGATTTGTATCCCGAGCCCCGAATCCCGAGCCCCGAGCCCCGAGCCCCGAGCCCAGAGAAATCGGTTCCGGCGGGTCGCCGGGGACGGCGACCCCTACGGGGGAGGATTGTCAACCTTTCGTCCCCGTGACACGTCCCCGTGACATGACACAGTGCCAAGTACTACGTCCCCGTGACATGACAAACTTTCGTCCCCGTGACAAGTAGCCTAGCTTTCCGACATGCCCGCGATATGTGCGTCGTCGTCAGGGTCGGGAATCATCGTATACTCGGCAAGATGAGAATACGGCTGTTCGTCTTGCCGGGCGTCATAAAAGTGTTGCTCGTTTTCTAACTCGTCCGCGGCGAATTCGTCGCGGTTAAAGGTGTTTCTTCTCATGCGCTTAGTTTGTGGCGAAACTCCAACGACTATACCTCATCTTCCCCTAAATTGCCTTGCTTTTTTGTGGAAGATGAGGTATACTATACCCATGTTTAACATCGTACTTTTTGAGCCGGAAATCCCGCAAAATACCGGCAACGTGGCGCGTACCTGCGCCTGCACGGGTTCTTCCTTACACCTCATCCGGCCGTTTTTATTTGAAATCAGCGACAAAACCTTAAAACGCGCAGGCCTTGACTATTGGGACAAGGTGAACGTTTTTTATTATGACAACCTTGCCGACTTTTTTGTAAAAAACAAAGGCGCCCCCGTTTTTTATATCGAAACGAAGGCGCAAAAACTGTACACGGAGATCACCTACCCGGACGGCGCGTTTTTGATGTTCGGCAAGGAAACCAAAGGCCTGCCGGACGAGCTGGTATTGAATAATCTTGACCACGCCGTTAAAATCCCGATGCGGGATTCGATTCGCTCGCTGAATTTATCCAACTCCGTCGCAATTGTGCTGTATGAGGCGCTGCGGCAAAAGGGGTTTGAATTAAAGTGAAGACTCTATAATTTTTTTTAGCTCAGCCGCCGCATCGCTGCTTTTAACCGTCTTGACTACCTTCCCTTTTTCAAAAATCGCAGCTTTTTCCGGGCCGAACGCAACCCCTAAGTCCGCGTCCTTTGCCTCGCCCGGGCCGTTGACGGCGCAACCCATCACCGCAATTTTGAGCGGCTTTCGGACGGGCTTTGCGTATTCGGTGATATCGGCAACCACGGCGGATAAATCGCATTTACAGCGCGAGCAGGTCGGGCACGAAATAATTTCGGCGCCCGTATCTAATTTTCCCGTAGCCTTTAAAATCATACGTACCGCTTCAATCTCGCGCACCGGGTCGCCGGTCAACGAAACGCGCACCGTGTCGCCGATGCCGTCCGCTAAAAGAGCGCCGATGCCTATGGCCGATTTTACCAACCCGTACTCCCCCGCGCCGCTCTCGGTAACGCCGATGTGCAGGGGGTAATCCGATTTTTCCGCCAAGATGCGGTTCGCGGCAATCATGGTTTTGACGTCGCTGGCTTTCACCGACAGCACCGTATCATAAAATCCGCATTTTTCCAAAAGTCGCGCATGATTTAACGCGCTTTCTGCCAAAGCTTTTGCGGTTCTCCCGAATTTTTGCTCGGCTTCTTTTTCAAGCGACCCCATGTTCACGCCGATTCTTATCGGCACGCGGTTTGCTTTACACGCCGCCACGACTTCCGCCACCGCCTTTTCGCCGCCGATGTTGCCCGGGTTAAAGCGGATTTTATGGAATCCCGCGTCCGCACACGCCACCGCCAAGCGGTAATCGTACTGGATGTCGGCGCAAAGGGCGATTGGGCTCGGGGCTCGGGGCTCCGGGCTGGGGGGAAGTGA
Organism: Bacillota bacterium; assembly: GCA_009781235.1. Taxonomy (GTDB): domain Bacteria; phylum Bacillota; class Clostridia; order Christensenellales; family Pumilibacteraceae; genus WRAP01. Next base: position 6,267 of record WQYM01000044.1, on the reverse strand, counting down.
ATTAGGAACGAGGAGTGAGGAATGAGGAGTGTCAGATGAGTTGCTTCGTTGCAAATCCGACCCCCATTCCTCATTTCTAATTCCTAATTCCTCATTCAACTGACCCCTGTCCCCTGTCCCCTGACCCCTCCCCCGCAACAGCGGGATACATGCGGCCAATTCTTCCATCGAACAAACGGCGATGCGCACAATATCGCACCCGGCAAAAGCGAGGGCGCGGACTTGGGCGGATGTTGCGGCGGCATCAGCGGTATCCGTGTTCGTCATCGACTGAATCAGGATGCGGTTGCCGCCCCCCAGAGTTAGGAGGCCTACTTTAATTGTTCTTGTTGTTTTAATATTCATCATAGGCGCAGCCACCCGCCGCCCGCAGGCCCCGCGCCTCTGCCGATAAATCCGAAGATATCGACAAAAACGACAAACAATATCAAAAGTCCCATGCCGACCAAATGTATCCAGGTTTCTACGTTGCGGTTGACGGGCTTTCGGCGCACCCACTCGATGCCGGTAAAAACGATGTGCGCGCCGTCGAGCGCGGGGAACGGCAAAAGGTTAAAAATCGCCAAGTTGGCGGCCAGCAGCGGCAGTAAAATCAAAATATTGCGCCAATCGGACTGGCTTACCTCGGCCATTTGCGCGACGGTGCCGACCGGGCCGGACATATCCGTTAAAGCGACCTGCCCCGTAAACAGCCCGCCGAACGCCCCCAAAATCGCCCACGACATTTTTCCGGTAAACGGAATGGAATACGCCAATGCCTCGCCAAACGTCGACACCCGGCTACCTTGGCCCCGCGTAAACCCGAAGCCCGTGTAAGACGTCAGTACGACCTGCTTAGTAAGGGGAATCGGCAGCAGCTTTTCCACCGTGACCTCGCCCTCCTTAACGACGCGCTTCACCGAAAACAGCACCGTATCCCCGACCTTACAGTCTTTTAACAGCTCTGCCACCGTCCCGTCCCTGCCGACCGTTTTATCGCCTACCATCACTATGACGTCGCCCGGCTTTAAGTCGTTATACGGGGTTCCGTCTAATTGAGTTTCGACCCTTGTCACGATAACGGCGCCGGCATCGACGGCGTGCGAAAAGCCGAACGCCTCGGTCGTGGATTTAATCCACTGCCGCCCAAGCGTAACGGGCGCGCTCAATTCGGCTCCGTCGCGCTTTATCGTAAGCGAAGCGGTTCCTTCCACCGCTTGCAGCAGGCTTTGCAACGTGTTCTTGCCGGAGTCCACCGCCGTGCCGTTCACCGCCGTAATAACGTCGCCCGGCATTAAATCGTTATAAGGAGTATTCTCTTCGTCCGTGTCTTTGACTACCCACCGTACGGTCGGTCCGTCCTTTTCGACAGAATAGTCAAACCCGAACCCCGAGTAAACGGTACGCAAAAACTCCTTCCGCTCTACCTTTATTTCGGTTTTTTTGCCGTCGCGCAAAACGGTAAAGGCAACGGAATCACCCGGCTGCGGGTTAAGTTTTGCGATGATGTCCTCATAAGAGCGCATCACCGTGATTTTGTGGCCTTCGATGGCGATAATCCGGTCGCCCTCTAAAAGCTGCGCGTTGTAGGAGAGGGGCTTGCCCGTCACGGGATCGATGTTTGCGGGGTCGCCCGACACCGACAAAACTTTGGGCACCGCAGTTCCCGCCGCCAAAATAAAGATGAACGAAAACAAAACCGCGCTTACGATGTTAAAAGTCGCGCCCGCCGCAAAAACGATGATACGCTTCCAGGGCTTTTCGTCGTTAAATCCGCGCTCATTTCCGGTTGCTTTGTCCGCCTCGGCTTCCTCGGCCGGCGCTTCCCCGTCTTCAGGCTTATCGGATCCCCGAACCAGTCTTTCCGCGCCCTCGTCGTCGCCGTAAAAAGCGCAGTACCCGCCGAGCGGCAGCATTCTCAAGGTGAACTTTTCGCCGTTTTTTCGCTTCTTTTGAAATAACTTCGGCCCGAACCCGATAGAAAACTCTTTGATTTTGAATTTAAAAATCTTACCCGCGACGTAGTGGCCTACCTCGTGAATCAGAATCATTAAAAGTAATATAACGATGGCTAGGAGGATGAAGAGGAAAAACATGGTTACTCCAAATTAGTGCAGTAGTGCAGTAGTGCAGTAGTGCAGTAGTGCAGTAGTGCAGTAGTTATTGACTATTTATTATGCGATTTTGTTGTAAACTTTCTTGCAAATTATCCTTCACTATTGCACTACTGCACTACTTCACTATTGCACTACTGCACTATTGCATTAAGTGACCGTATATCGCTTGTATCCCTGCAGCACCCGCTCATACCACTCGTTATGCGCGGCAATCACCGACTCCTTATCGGTGAGGGAGGGGAATTGCGCCGAATCCATCACGGCCGCTACCACGTCCATTATATGCGTAAAGCCGATGCGGTTATTCAAAAATAACTGTACCGCCGCCTCGTTGGCCGCGTTTAATACGAGAGGCGCGCCTTGGTGGCTTTGCAACGCCTCTTTAGCGAGGCGCGGGAGGAAGAAAACTTTTTCGTCCGGCGGGGCAAACGTGAGCGGCCTGGCAAAATCATACGGCGGCAAAGCGGTCGGCAGCCGCTCCGGGTAGCTAAGCGCCAATTGAATCGGGTACAGCATGGACGGGTACGAGAGCTGCGCGATAATCGAACCGTCCACGAATTCGACCATCGAGTGGATCACGCTTTCTCTGTGGATAATATAGTCGATATTCAGGGTGCCGAACAGCCAGCGGGCTTCGATGATTTCTAAGCCCTTGTTCATCATGGTTTGGCAGTCCACCGTAATTTTTTTGCCCATCTTCCAGTTGGGGTGGTTCACGGCTTGTGCGGGCGTGATGTGCGCGAGTTCTTCTTTGGTTTTGCCGTAGAACGCCCCGCCGGACGCGGTGAGGAGGATGCGTTTTAAGTTAGAAAGTAGGAAGTAAGAAGTAGGAAGTAAAGTTGTTTCCGCTTTCTCCGAACTCTTTTCCACTTCCTCCTTCCTACTTCCTACTTCCGCACTTCCCATAAGGCACTGCCACACCGCCGAATGCTCGCTGTCAATCGGCAAAAGCGTCGCCCCGGTGCGCGCCGCCAGCTCCGTAATCAGCCTGCCGCCCGCAACCAGAGCTTCCTTATTGGCAAGCGCGACGTTTTTGCCGAGCTTAACCGCCTCGTACACGCTCGCAAAGCCCGCGCATCCGACCACCGCGGCTACGACGGTATCCGCCCCGGGAAAGGTTGCGGCCGTTTCCAGCGCGTCTTTGCCGGCCGCGACGCGCACGCCTTTTGGGAACAAATCCTTGGCCGCCAAATACGCCGCCTCGTCCGTTACCGCAACGAGCGACGGCAAAAATTCACGGCATTGCGCGGCCAATAATTCCGCGTTGCCGTTGGCGGCCAGCGCGACAACCTTAAAACGCTCCGGGTATCTGCGGCTGACGTCCAAAGCTTGCGTGCCGATGGATCCGGTACTGCCAAGGATAGATAGATTCTTCAATACGCTGTTAGCTCCTTTGAGAATTTTCCTAATTTATCAGCACGAAAAAGATATAGAAATACGCATACAGGAATACGGCGGACAAAATCATGCTGTCCACGCGGTCCATAACGCCGCCGTGCCCGGGGAGTAGCTTTCCGAAATCCTTAACGCCGCACTGGCGCTTTAGGTAACTTGCAATCAAATCCCCCACAATTACGAACGCCGCGCCTAAAGATCCGATAATCAAATAATGCATTAAGTTCAACCAAATGTTCGAATCAAACGTCGCGACGGCAAACCCGTCGGGCATGAATTCCGACAAGGCGAACACCACGGCTCCCGCGGCAATCCCGCCCACAACCCCGCCGATCGCGCCCGAAACCGTCTTTTTGGGGCTGATGTGCGGCACCAGTTTGGGCCCGCGGAAAGCCGAACCGACCAAATACGCCATCGTATCGGACAATACCGGCAACAAAAACAGCAAAAGAATCGCGCTGTTGGCGGGCCCCTCGGCCGGCAGATAATTAAGCGAGAGCATGAACACAAAGAGCGCGGTCGGGTATACCAACACCAGTATCGTCGAAAGCACGTTGTTCATCGAATGCTTTTTAGAGAACATCGTAAATATGATGCAAGAAAGGCACATTGCCGCCAGTACAAAGAAGTACGCCGTGTTGCCGCCGATGCTTTTGCCGAATAAAAACGAACTGAAGTGCGCTACATAAAACGCGGAAAACCCGAGCACGGTATTTAATATCACAAAAAACCACAAGGGCTTTGCGTATTTGTTGGCGATCGCCCGGCACATCTCAAGCGATGCCGCAAGCGCAATCAAAATGACAAACAGGTCGTAAAAGAAGCGGAAAACGGGAATCCCGTCGACCCTTGGGCCGAGCGGGAGCATCGTAAAAAGAATCACGGCGGCGTAAACCAGCGCGATGCAAAGCCCGGTCGCCGCGCGGATGCCGAAGCCGGCTTTATGCTTTGGGGGCTCCGGGGGCGGCGGGGCGGACGACGGGACGGGCGACGGGGACTCGTCCTCTAAATTGTCGGGTTGGTTATCTTGCAAAGCGCTCTTAATATCTCCTGTGAGACAAAACGAATAATAAATAACGAATAACGATGGATAAGTGCAGATAAGTTCAAACAGTTCGTTCTTTTGTTCCCGTAGGGGGTCGCACTCCTCGCTGACCCGCCGGAATCAGTATTTTCCTAAGGTGCAGGTCGCACAGGAGTGCGACCCTACGGATTTGAGCGGATTGCGCGACAAGCTCTGCCCAATCCCATCCGACGTTTTTCGTTTTTCATTTTTCGTTATTCGTTATTCACTTTCCGAATCTCCGGTTACGTTTGCCGTATTCTTCCAAAATCTCGTGCAGCCTCTTTTTGTTAAAGTCCGGCCACAAATCGGGAATGAAAAACAGCTCCGCGTACGCGGCTTGGTATAATAAAAAGTTGGACAGCCGGTGCTCGCCGCCCGTGCGGATGATGATGTCGGGATCAGGAATGCCGGCAGTATCGAGGCACGACGCAAATTCCGTCTCCGAAAGAGGGTTACCTTTTTCGATAGCGCAATTTACAGCACGAACAATTTCGGCACGCGCGCCATAATTTAATGCAATGGTAAATGCCCTATCCTTAAACGCTGCGGTTTGGTTTTCGGCGGAAGCGATTATTTCACGAATATTATTTGAAAAATAATTCCGATCTCCAATGATACGAATACTGCATTTTTTTTTCAAAAAATTCGGTAACGCTTTTTTAAAATATTTCGGAATTAATTTTACTATCCCATCTATTTCTTCTGAAGGCCTGCCCTGATTTTCAGTTGAAAACGCAAAAATCGTCAAGTACGGAATATCTAACTCAAAAACGGCTTCTATCAGACGTTCCAGCGTTTTGACACCCGCAGGGTATCCCGCGCTGCGCGGCAACAGCCTGGCCTTAGCCCAGCGCCCATTGCCGTCCATAATCATCGCGATATGGCGCGGTAGGATTTTTAATTCCGCCTTAGATTTCAAGGACTTCCGCTTCCTTATCCTTGCAAAGCTTGTCCGCAGATTCTATTGCCTTGTCAAGCGCCTTTTGCACTTCTTTTTCGTACAAGCTAACCTCGTCCTCTGTCACAAGGTTGTCCTTTTTAAACTTCCTTATAACCTCAACGATGTCGCGGCGGTCGTTGCGTAGCGCGACCTTCGCGTCCTCGGCCATCTTTTTGACCTGCTTTATGAGGTCTTTACGGCGATCCTCCGTGAGCTGCGGGAAAGCCAGACGGATAATCTTGCCGTCATCGGCGGGACTGACCCCTAAATCCGACGCCGCAATCGTCCTAACAATATCCTTTACCATGCTGATGTCATAGGGCGCGATGACAATCATGCGCGCCTCGGGCACGGTGACGTTCGCCATCTGCTGCAAGGGAGTCGGCGTGCCGTAATAGTCCACCGTAATCTTATCCAAGATCCGCGGGTTTGCGCGCCCCGCCCGCACCGTCGAAAACTCGTTTTTCAAGTGCGTAAGCCCTTTTGCGAGCCTTGCTTCGAATTCCTCGAATTTGGGCCTCACGTGTTCGTTTGATATAGCCATAAAAGCCTCCTATTCTTTACTGAAAGTTAGTATAGCAGAATTAGTTTTTTTTTTCAAGCGTTTTGATATCATCAAGGCTTTTAAATAATTTCAAATGATTTTTTCATTTATAGAAAAACGTTTGACAAATGTTTTTGAGAAAAATGCCGAGCGGACGTAAACGCGCTATATAGGGCTATAAAGGCGTTAAAAGGCACAAAATGTAGTGAAAATGCAAAAAAGTTCC
>WQYM01000043.1 GCA_009781235.1 Bacillota bacterium | reverse complement strand
TGTGCCAAGCCATCCGGATAAAAAGAGGCCCGTAGTGTCCGTAATCTGCCGGCCACCAAGGTTCGGATTTGCGCATCAACGCATTAAGGTCGTTTTTAACTGCCGCCAAATCCAGCGTTAAAAATTCCCGTATGTAATCAAACCCCGCTCCCATCGGGTTGCTTAAATCGGAATTTTGGTGCAATACGCTAATATCCGGCTGATCCGGCCACCAATCCCTGTTGGTGTTGCCCTTGGAAAAATCCGGCCTGCCCCCCGTGTCCGTTGTCAGGCTTTTTGTAGAATTGTCGTCCATATGTGCTCCGCCTTTTAATATTTTTACATCCATTATATTCGGACACGCAATAAATATGAAATATTAAATATAAAATATAAATTATGTTTTATATTTTATATTTTGCAATTTATCATTCATTACTCACCATATCTTCCTATCGTTCATACTATTACTTAAATGGAGGATTTTTTTATGCACGACAACTATGACCGATACCCGTTTGAGTTAAAGCCGCTCCCGTACGCATATAATGCGCTGCAGCCTTACATAGACGAAAAAACAATGCGTCTGCACCACGATAAGCATTTAGCGGCGTATGTGGATAACCTAAACGCCGCGCTGGCGGATTATCCGGCGTTTCATCACTGGAGCTTAGAGCAGCTTTTGTATTATTCCGATCGCCTGCCCGAAAAAATCCGGACGGCGGTTTTGCACAACGGCGGCGGTGTTTACAATCACAACCTGTATTTTGCGGGGCTTGCAACCCAAAACCCTGTCCGTCAGTCCTCAAAAGGCACAAAAACCGCAAGGATACAAACGGAGGAGGGAAGCCTGCCGGTGGCGCTCAGCGCGCAATTCGGCAGCCTCGAGGCGTTTAAAGACAAATTTAAAGCAAAAGCCCTCAGCGTGTTTGGTTCCGGCTATACGTGGCTGGTTGTAAGCGGGACGGGGGAGCTTTCCATCGTCAATACGCAAAACCAAGAAACGGTTCTGCCGCTTGAGTTGTGCCCGATTATGCTTGTGGATGTGTGGGAACATGCGTACTATTTAAAGAATTATAACGTCCGCGCGGATTATATCGATAATTGGTTTATGGTGGCAAGCGGGGAAGCGGCGGAGGAAAATTACCGTAAATGCCTGCAATTCGTCGCGCCTCCGTTGCCCGAGCCCCGCGCCGCTGCGGCACACACCGCGTCCGCTGCCATCAAAACGGATTACGGCCCCGCTCCGTTTGTTACGGACATTCAAAAAGCGACGCTGGCAAACGACACCTACCGCACCGCCCTGTGGACAGGCGAAAACCTGCAGCTCACCCTGATGCGCATCGAGCCCGGCGACGACATCGGCTTAGAGGTGCATGAGGATCACGACCAGTTTTTGCGCCTCGAGGAGGGGAGCGGCGTCGTTCAAATGGGCAAAGCCCGCGACGCTTTGGACTTTCAAGAGTCCATTTACGCCGACTCCGCGATTTTTGTTCCCGCCGGCACCTGGCACAACCTGACCAACACGGGCAAAGCCCCGCTTAAGCTCTATTCGATATACGCCCCGCCGGAGCACCCGAGAGGCACGGTACAAAAAAGTAAAAAATAACAAGTAAAAAGTATGGATACACAAAAATCGCGTCATCCATACTTTTTACTTTTTACTTTTTACATTTTACTTATCTAAATCGCTTGCAGGCTTGCCAAAAACTCCCGGCACTTGGGCAAATCAATCTCCTCAAATTCCTCTATTAAGCTGTCCAAATCGCCGATTTGTTTAAATTCAAGCCGCCGCACCACTTTAGATAAAATGATGGTATCCACCGCCTCGGCAATCATTTTTTCGCGGTCGGCGTTTTTCTTTATCACGCTGCACGCCACATACACCTTAACAAAGTCCTCAATTTGGCGCAAGGTGCGGTTGCCGAACGATATCTTGTACGGCCGCAGCGCCTGCTCCGCTTTGCGTATCGTCTCGTAGGTTTCGGCGTTGAACTCCATGTGTTTTGCTTTTTCAAACAGGCTCTTTAAAAGGCCGTACGGCACAAATTTCTTGGGGAAATGAATGTTTTGTGTCTCATAAATTTTCGGGGCGCGCTTGTCAAAATTCAGCGTATTGGCGCGGTCGTATACTTTTGCGCTGATTTCAAACGTGCTCTCATCCCGGTTCGCCGTCCCGATAAACCAAACGTTGGGCGGAATATCCAGCGTATGGCCGTCGCGTAAGGACAAATAATCCTCTCGGTCGTCGATGTCCGGATAAAGCTGAACGTCAAAGAGCTTGATGAACCGCTCGTTCTCGCGCGATTCCATCAGCGACAAAAAGTCGGAGAAGTAATATTCGATGCGCGATAGGTTCAATTCGTCCAGCACGATAAATACCGGTACGTCCCGGTTAAAGGTCGCCTTATACAAAAATTGCGTGAATTCTTTGGGTGTAAACTTTTTGTTGAACTCGTTATAGTACCCGATCAGCTCGTTTTTGTCGCGCCACGAGCTTTCCACCGCGATAATCTCGCACAGCCCGTCGATTGCCTCCATAAAAACGCGCGGGAGGCTGGTTTTTCCGGTTCCGCTCATACCCTGCAATATGCTAAGCTTGCTGGCGGCAAGCCCGGCGACAAACGCCTTGATGTCGTTTACGCTGTAGCTGAGCCGCTCTGCAGAATTCATGGCATAATCGACGATATGGCTGACAAGCGCCGGCAGCGTCAGGTTAGGGAATATGTTTTGCGAGCGTATCGCGTAAGCTTCTTCAAATGCGGATTGTTGCAAATCAATTTCGGAGAACGCGGGAATCGGGTCGGGAACCTCGGCTTCGTTCACCTTAGGGGCCTGCACGGCCGCGGGCGTCGATGCCGCTTTTTTGCGGTCGCCGAACCTGCCGTCGCCGGAGGTAAAGATTTTATACTCTACCTTCATTCGGCTTGTGACCAAATGCGCAAGCCCCCACCCGAGCAAAAAGAGCCCGAACAGCGCCAGCGGCAAATACGAATACGTGCCGAACGCGTACAACAAAAAATAATCGGGCGTAAACGTATCCACATAGACCAGCAGATAATTGACGCCCATCACCGCGTAGACAATCAAAACGGTGATGCCAAAATACGTATTAAACCGGCTAAAGCGCGCGAACCAATTCTTTTTAATAAAGTACAGCGCAAGGCATACGGCAAAGGAAATAAACGCGAGGATAATGAAAAAGATGAGAATGCCCCTAAACGCCGAGGTAATCGGAAAGTTGTTAAACGTGTTGGGATCCGCGCCGATGGTATCGCCGATCATGTCGTCGCCCAAGCCGTTGTTAACGCCGTAATTCCTGCTGCCGAACACCAAATCAAACGGGGTCATCCTAAATTTTGTCATGTGCACGATGTACAAGGGGATAAACCACGCCACGATTTGTAAGACTAACAGTACAAACGCGACCGCAATCGATTTATCGCCGCGCTGCAAGATGTTTTCCTTCGGCTTTTCCATATTCAAAAAGTGCCCGGCCAGTAGAAAGATCAGCGCGAAAATAAACGGGGCAAAGCCCTGCGCCCGTATGCCGGAGGCAAGCGAATCGTTGATGGTAATAAAAAGTGACGCGAAATTGTAGCCGGCAAGCACCGAGATGAACATCATCATTACCACGATGTTCATCAGCAAGCCCGAAAGCTTTTTTGAAAAGCTCCGCAGCCCTTTAGGCAAGTTGGCGACGGCGCAAAAGTAGTGAAAGATAAAAGCGGCAAAAGTAACCCCGAGCAGTACTGCAAAAACGGTATAAAATACCTTGTACACATAAAACGAAACGTACATGGCATACAGATCCGGTTCCATCCCGAGCGTGACGGAACGGGGGCTCCAGCTCTTGATCAAATCTGCCGGGGTGATGGAGGCTCTCGTGGGCGCGTAAGAGACCATCATCATAAAAAAGGAGGCAAGCGCGATGGAGAGCACGACCAGCCCGCACACAAAGGCCAAAGCCTTAAAAATCAGTTTGCGCTGCTCGGCAGACGACATCGTAGAAAAACCGGTCGCCATTCTGGAAAAGAATGCGTCGACCGCTCCGCCCGTTCCTGCAGGCGCACCGGGTTGTCCCGGGTACGGCGGATGTGGCGGGTCGTACGGCCGGTCGTAGGGTTGGCCGTACGCCGGCTGGGCTTGGCCGTATTGGGCTTGGCCGTAGGATCCGTAGGGCGGTTGTGCTTGGCCGTACGGGCCGTACGGTTGGCCGTACGGAGGCTGTTGCGCATATCCGTAGTTAGGCGGCGTGTCTTCGTAGTCGCGGGAGCCTCTCTGCGCTTCCCACGCCGCGGCGCGCGCCTGGGCGGCGGCGGCCTCACGCTCCGCGTCGGCCGGGCGATCCGCAGGGGAGGAAACTACCTCCCCCGAGACGGCGTCGCCGTCGGTATCGACTGCGGGCGCATCCGAAACCGTCACGGCGGCTCTCGCGTCCGTAGCGGGATTTTGGGGATTGTCCGGATTTTGGAGTTCCTCTTGTTCTTCACTCATGGTAGTTATTTACTTCCTTTCCCCGGCTTTACGCTATGTTCACCCGGGGTTATCCATATGAAATGTAAGATATGTTTTAGGGGGTGCTAAATTTTGGTGACTGTAAGTTGTTTTCCTTTTGTAGGGGCGGCCTCGCTATCCGCCCGAAATTAGGATAAGGGCACCTCGTTTTACTCAAAATCCGCTTTAATCCTATGCTTTCGGGCGGATTACCATGCCATCAGCCCCTACAAAATGCAATTGTCGTCGCATCACCAAAAATTAGCGCCCCCTTATTTTATACTTGTTTAGTTGGCAAAAAGTTATTTAGAAGCTTTAATTTATCCCCGCGCTTAACCGCCGCCGAACATTCTTGCCATTATGGCAATCAACACGGCGTCCACCAGCCGGTCAAAGAACTCCTCGCCCAATAACGCCTCTAAAACGGCATTGGTGTCCAGGGCCTCCATAACCATTCCCATGATGGCATCTTTTGCGGCCTCGTCGCTAAGCAGCGCCTCCACGATCTTAGCCTTTGCCTCCTCATCGCTAAGCAGCGCCTCTATGATGGAGTCGATATCCGCCATTTGGGGAATCATATCTTGGATGATGGCTCTTGCACTCTCATCCTCTAATAGCATTTCAATCAGCATTCCCCGGATGATGTCCCGTGCCGCGTCTTTTTCCAATAGTTCATTATATACTTGGTTAAATCTTTCCTCGTCCGCTAATTCGCCAAAATTCACATAGTCCCAAAGGTTTACGCTGGTAAGCAATTCTTCTCTAAACACCTTCATGAAATCTTCGTTATTCGGCAAGTCGTAAAAATTCACATACTCCCACAGATCCTCTTCTCTAAGCAGTTCCTTGTAGACTCTCCTAAAGTCCTCATCCTCCAAAAGTTCGTCAAAGTCCACGTATTCCCACAGGTTTTCACGCCCTAAAAGCTCCCGGTAGACCTCCATAAAATCCTCGTCCTCTAATAAATCCTTAAACTCCACATATTCCCACAGGTTTTCGCGCGCCAGTAGTTGCTTATAGACCTCGTTGAACTCCTCGTTTTCCAGCAAATCTTCAAACTCCACGTAGTCCCAAATGTTTTCGCGGCGTAACAGTTCCCGGTAAACGTCCATAAAGTCCTCGTTATCCAATAGCTCGTCAAATTCCACGTAATCCCAAATGTTTTCGCGGCTTAATAATTCGCGGTAAACGTCCATAAAGTCCTCGTTATCTAACAGCTCGTCAAACTCTACGTAGTCCCAAATGTTTTCGCGGCTTAATAATTCGCGGTAAACGTCCATAAAGTCCTCGTTATCCAATAGCTCGTCAAAGGTCACATAGTCCCACATATTTTCACGCCCCAACAGCTCCCGGTAGACCTCCATGAATTCTTCGTTATCCAATAGCTCGTTAAAATCCACGTAGTCCCAAAAGTTTTCTTTGGCAAGCATCTCCTTGTAGACTTTCATGAATTCCTCGTTATCTAAAAGGTCCTCAAAATTGACGTAATCCCAAATGTTCTCTTTAGAGAGTAAATCCCTATACGCCTCCGCGAACCGTTCGTCTTGCATCAGCTCGTCAAAATCCAAGTAGTCCCAAAGGTTTTCGTCCTTTAGGATTTCTTGAATGTCGCTTGCCGTGACGTAATCTTTAATGTCGACATCCTTTAAAAATTGCTTGGCAATTTCCTTGATTTGCTCGTCGTCAAGATATTCCGTGATATCTAAGTTGGCTAAGAAATCTTCGATATACTTGTCAATCACGTTCGACGTCACGTTTTCCGGAATCATGTCCGAAGAAAATTCACAGGAGGCGACGGCAAACGACGTCGCTGTTACCACGAGCGCCAAAATAGACGCAATCAGCAAAGCCTTAACTTTTTTCATTTTTTTTATCTCCTTAGGAAGTATATTACACTATAGACGTAAAAAACGCCAAATATTTTCACCGGAAAATCATTTACAACTTACAATTTACAATTTACAAATTAGGGATACGTGTCTGCGGGTTCACATGATTTGTTTTTTGTTTCGGGTGTTGTGTCCGTATTATACTCAAATACCCATCCGAAATTTGTAAATTGTAAATTGCAAGTTGTAAATAGGCCGCAAAATATGCCCTGATAGTCTTGAATTACGCTACTCTCTAACCCCTACTCCTATCCCCTTGCCTTTCCGCAGTGCGGGCATACATAGCTTCCGTCTTTTAAGTCGGTAATATTGCGGAATAAATACTTTTTCTCGTCTTTGAAAATTTTAGGGAGCTTAAGATACGGGTCGCCGGGCTTATCCCTGCCGGGCGGGTCTTTTTGTTTTTCTTTGCCGGAGGATTTTATGTCCGCGAACGTCCCGACAAACGCTTCGCCGCATCGGCCGCAAACCGTTTTTTCAACCGACGTGCGGCATTTTGCGCACAAATACTTATTTTCGCGCTCTTTTGTAAGCGCCTCGCCGCAAAAGGCGCAGGTACTGAAATTAACGCCGCTTTTTACCATGCATTCAAACAAAATCTTTTGAAGGCGCCGGAACGAGTTAAATTCCGATATCGACACGGGCAGTACGGCATAATACAGCGGTTCGCCCGCAACCTTTAGGTTATAGTCGTGCGCCGAGCGGGCGGTTGCTTCAAAAGGGTCTAAAAAAACATATTTGTCGCAATGCTCGCCGGAATCGGACAGGCGTTTAACTAAGCGCTCATACTGCCGTACGGCGTTGTCCGGCCACTGCCGGCAGAAGGGAATCAGCAGCGCGCTTACCGAGTTTTGATCGAAAGAAACTTCCAAGCGAAACGTGTTAATGTCCAATGCCTCGCTGCGGCCGGAGCTAAGCGCAATCTTCCACTCCTTGAACCAAAAAGAGGCGCCGAATTTTCCGCCGGAATAAACGGCGTCTTTCGGGTTGCAGGTAAGTGAAAAGTTTTTTAGCGCGAACAAGGTTAATGCGCCGCAAAACTGCTCGTAGCAGCGCTGGCTTTTTTGCTGATTGTCATAGCCTCCCGGCGCAAATTTGTCCACGACTCCTTCGCCAAACATCTCAAAAAGCCGGTAAACGTGCATATAGTCCCGGTGCATCGTAAAGAGGTTGGTTTGGCGCAGCTCGTACCCGTCGGCCTTTTTTGCCGCGTTTTTCGCGTACACGGCGCAGGCTTTATAGGGCTCGATATAGCCGTAGAGCTTTTTGGCTTCCTCTAACAGCGCGGCAATCTCGCCGGAGTTTTCGGTCTGCGAGAAGCCGATGTAGAGCTTGCCGATGGCCAAATAGTACATCCCGTGGTTTACGCGGGCGAGCGGGTCAATCCGTACGGATTCGTTTAAAGCATACAGCGCGTCGGAAAGCCGATAGGTGCGCTTTAATAAAAACCACAAAATCCGGTCAATCAGTTCTTTAAAAACAACGTTTTCATAAATGCCGTAATCATCGTCGTACAACTTGGTCAAAAGCTTTTTCGGAACCGCCTTGCCGTTTTGCACGGATTTCCAATTGCGCGCGTTGGACAAAAAATGCCGGTAGGTGTCACCTGTGACACGCTTTACCGAATCTACGGGCAAAACGGCGTCAATTTCCGTTAGCTGCGTGACGGGCCGCAAAAAAATATTGGTTAAGTAGGGAAGGCTTTTCTTAATTTCTCCGATCATAAGCTGGGTTTTTCTGATATCGTCGGATTTAAAAAAGGTGCACAGGGATAGCTCGCCCGCCGTGGCGTAGTCAAAGGAAATCATGTCTAAATCCGGGTTCTTAGCAAAATATTCTGCGACGCCCTCATATTTTTTGTAGGTTTGTGCGCTTTGGCTCGTAATCGCAAACCCGATGTCAGAAGCCCCCTCAGGCTTGCTCAGATATTTTGAAATGTTAGAAACCGCTTTTCCGGAAATTTCCGCAAAAACACGGTTCCCGTCGGCAAAAATTTTTGTTTGCTGCGGGAAGGCATAATATTTTTTTTTATAAAAAAACTCGACGTTTTTTTGGAGTGAATCTAACGCTTCCGAAACCTTTACTTTCATTTATCACATAATACACCCAAAGCCCCGCGCTTGTCAACTCAATGATGTCGAAATTTTCGCAATCCGCAGAAATAGATAAGTGCATCTGCACAAAATAGCCGATGATTCAAAAAGCTGCCGAGAAGCTGAAGAACTTCTTATATTCATTGGTTATTTTGCTTGCCAAACCTCTTGATTTATGATATATTGGGTTCATAATGGGGGAGAGTTGGGATTGATAGGCGGATTGGAGTCTAAAGTTGTTCCGGCCTATCCAAGCGCATGGTATAACCTATTTACAATTTACGATTTACAATTTACGAATTTTGGATGAAATTTCGAGTCGGAAACCGTAAAACCGCTTGGAACAAAAGAACAAGTTGAGTAAAACCACGAATCCTTATCCCTAAATTGTAAATTGTAAATTGTAAATCGTAAATTATCTTTTCCACCCGGGAGGCTCTGCATATGGCGGACGGCGACAAACTTGCAAATTTAATTTCCTCGCTAACAAACAGCGAATCGGGCGTACTTGGCCTTATCAGCACGATAACGGACGAGCGTTCCTTTGTTGAAACCGACCGCTTTATCGGCTCGGACACCGAGCTCGGGGTTGCGGACGGCGAGGGCGTCGTTAGCGGCTTTGCGACGATTTGCGATCAGCAGGTTGCGATTTTTGCGACCAATCCGGCCGTGCTTAAGGGCAGTATCGGAAAAAAGGGCGCGGATAAAATTACCCGGCTTGTTGACAATGCCCTAAAAACGCAGGCGCCGCTCATTGCAATTTTGGATACGCAAGGTGCGCGGCTCGGCGAGGGAATCGAGGCGGTCGAGGGGTATACAAGGATTATCAACGCGTTTTACAATGCGCGTTACAATATTCCGATTATTGTGGTTAATAAGGGTAAGAACTTTGGCATGAGTTCGTATTTATCCTACGTTTGCGATATTTGTATCGGGTACGATAAATCGGAGCTTTGCACCGCTTCACCGCTCGTTATCGCGGCTAAATCTAAAACGGACACATCCAAAATCGGCACGGCGGCGATTCATGAAAAGAAAACCGGCTTATATTCAAAGGTGGTCAAATCCGACGAGGAATTAAAAGAGTTCTTGGTTAAAGCGCTCGATTTATTGGGTAACGATGATATTGAAGGCAAGGACGACCCGAACCGTACCTCGCTTATTCCGCTCGAGGGCGCGGGCGCAAAGGTTTTAATCGAAGAGATTTTTGATAAGGATTCTTTTTTGGAGCTTAAAGCGGGTTGGGCGCCCGAAATCGTTACGGGTTTAGCGCGCCTTGACGGCATGAGCGTCGGCGTTGTGGCGTTCAACAAAGAGGGCGGCGCGCGCCTCAGCGCGGCGGGAGCCGAAAAAATTGCGCGGCTTTACCGGACTTGCCTTGAAACGGTTTCGATTCCATTGATAACGCTGGTCGATTGCGTCGGCACTGAAACCAACATTGCGGAAGAAAATGGGGAACTGCTCAAAAATGTCACAAACCTGATGAGTTGGGCCACGATGGAAGACAGCCAGAAGAAAATCGCCCTAATTACCGGCAACGCTTTCGGTGTGGGTTATGCTGCGTTTGCCTCAAAATCGGCGGCAGACTATACGTTGGCTTTCCCGGGCGCGAAAATCGGCGCCATAGAATCGGCCGCCGCGGCAGAGCTTATGTACGACAAGGATGTTGCCGAGGCTAAAAACAAAGACGCGGTGATCAAAAAAATGGCGGCGGCGTATGCGGAAGAAAACCAATCGGCAATCGTAGTCGCAAAGAGCGGCTACATCGACAACATCATCGAGCCCGCATTCTCCCGCCCGTATTTAATACAGGCGGTGCGGATGTTTAAGGACAAATAGGAGGATAAGTTAAATATAAAATATAAAATATAAAATATAAATTATGGTTGAGGTTTTGTATTGCAATACAAACAAAAAATCAATCCGTAATTTATATTTTATATTTTATATTTTATATTTCTCTCAAAGCCCATGGGATTTTTCAGACGTAAAAAGCAAATAGAAGCGGTTCCGCTCCCCGTGGAATTGCCCGAGCCCGCCGCGCCCGCCGAGGATAAAAACGAGCTAATCGCGGCGATATCGGCTGCGGTGTATCTGTATTTAGAGCTTGAAAAAGCACAGAGCGCCGTTCCGGCATGGCCCCCCGCGCCCTTTTTCTTGCGGGCAAGAAAAAGATAGTTTTCAGTTGTCAGTTGTCAGTTATCAGTTATCAGTTATCAGTTAAGCAGACTTATCTAATCCGCTATCTGCCAACTGACAGCTGACAAGCGACAACTGCCAACTGAAAACTGCCAACTGAAAACTGATAACTATCAATTTCCGGAGGAAATTCAAATATGCGTACATTTACCGTTAAAGTCAACGGAACGGCCTATGAGGTCGAAGTAGAAGAAGCGGCCGCGGGCGGCGCCCCGGCGGTTCAATCTGTCGCGCCCGCAGCGGTTGCCCCCGCGTCCGCTCCCGCCCCGGCGGCCGCAAAGACCGCTCCGGCGGCCGGAGGCACGCAAGTCAAGGCGCAGATGCCGGGGCTTGTGCTTAACATTGTGGTGGCCGAGGGCGCAACCGTTAAGCAAAACGACAAAATCATGGTGATTGAGGCCATGAAGATGGCGACGGACATTTTTGCGAACGCGTCCGGAGTGATTTCATTTGCGGTCAGAAAGGGCGACAATTTTAACACGGGCGCCGTGCTTGCCACGATTCAATAATTTTGTTGTATTCGAAAATTATTGGATGGTGACAAGCAGTGAATAACGAATAGTGAATAGTGAATAGTTTCGGATGGTTTTTTCAATTACATCCGGTAAAAGCATCTTGGAGCAAGAGAAATTTGCTTTTTGACGCACGCACTTGCACTTATCCATAGCTATTCACTATTCACTATTCGTTATTCACTTAAACCGGAGGATTATTATGCCTAAAGTAAAAATCATGGAAACCATTTTGCGCGACGCCCACCAATCCCAAGCCGCGACGCGCATGACGACGGAAGAAATGCTGCCCGTCGCCCATCTTTTGGACAAGGCGGGCTTTTACGCACTCGAGGCATGGGGCGGGGCGACGTACGATTCGTGCCTGCGTTTTTTAAACGAGGACCCGTGGGAGCGGCTTAGAAAGCTGCGAAAAGCCATCCCGAACACGAAGCTCCAAATGCTGATGCGCGCTCAAAACGTGCTCGGCTACAAGCATTACGCCGACGACGTGGTGGACAAGTTCTGCTTTTGCATGAAAAAGAACGGCATCGACATCGTCCGCATTTTCGACGCGCTCAACGACCCGCGCAACATGCGCGCGCCGATGGAGTCATGTAAACGCCACGGCTTAACCGTCGAGGCGGCCGTATCGTACACGACGGGCGAGGTTTACACCATCGACTACTACCTAAAGCTGGCGGTCGAATTCAAGGCGATGGGCGCCGATATCATCTGCATTAAGGATATGGCCAACCTTTTGCTGCCGTTCGAGGCGTACAAACTCGTCGGCGCGCTAAAGGAAAAAATCGGGCTGCCCGTGCACCTTCATACGCACAATACCGCCGGAACGGGCGATATGACCAACCTTAAAGCCATCGAGGCGGGCTGCGACATTGTGGACACCGCGCTCTCGCCGCTCGGGAACGGGACATCACAGCCCGCCACCGAGAGTTTGGTTGCGTCGCTCAAGGGCACGCCGTATGATACCGGCATCGACTTAAATGTCTTAAACGAGCTCACCAAGCACTTTAACAAAATTGCAAAACGCCTCACCGACGAGGGGCATTTGTCCGCACAAGTCTTAAAGGTGGACGTCAACGCGCTGATTTATCAGGTGCCCGGCGGAATGCTCTCAAATTTAATTTCGCAACTCAACCAGCAAGGGGCGGGGCATAGGCTTTTGGAGGTCTTAGAGGAAGTGCCGCGTGTCCGCGCCGACCTCGGTTACCCGCCGCTGGTTACGCCGTCCAGCCAAATTGTCGGCACGCAGGCCGTTTTAAACGTCCTTAACGGCGAACGCTATAAGATGTGCACCAAGGAAACCAAGGACGTGGTAGCGGGCGAGTACGGCAAGGTTCCCATGGACATAAAGCCGGAAATCGTCAAAAAAATCATCGGAGACGCACCGCGCATTACGTGCCGCCCCGCCGACCGGCTTAAGCCCGAGATGGATTTGTACGCGAAGGAAATCGAGGAATATATCGAGCAAGAAGAAGATATTTTGACCTACGCGATGTTCCCCCAGCTATCCATTCCGTTCTTTAAGCGCCGTTTGGCGGCAAAAGCGGGCGTGGACAAAACGATTTTTGATAAGAAAATGGGCGTACACCCGGTGTAGGAGCGGACAGTTGGCGGTGGACAGTTGACAGTAGGGGCAAGGTGCGCCTTGCCCGATTGCAGAAGAAGAGTTTGGAGAAAGAAAAACAAATCGTAGGGGTCGCACTCCTGTGCGACCCGCATCTTATGAAAAATTCCGGTTCCGGCGGGTCGCACAGGAGTGCGACCCCTACGAGAAATCGGTAACCGAAACCGACTTACCCCATTACGCGCTCATCGAGTACCCTGCTTGCCAGCAAAGCGTCCATAAATCAAAAAAGACCGCCAAAATGCAGTAGATGACCAGCGAAATCCGGAACGGCTTTTCTTTCTCCGTTAACCGGAGCACGATGCAAATAATCGCCGCGGCGACCGCAAAGCCGAAGATGATTGCCGAGGGTATCGCGTCCTCCATGATGTCGCCCCACTGCGATATTACGCCAAAATCGAACAGCAAATAAAAGATGCTTTTTAGGATAAATACTATCATCGCCGCAACCATCACAATGGTAAACCCTTTTTCAAAAACGCGGCTGTTAATGCGCCTGGCTTTTTCTACGTGCGGAAAAACAATCAGCGCCCCATGCAATCCCCCGGATAATAATCCCGCAAAGAACATAATGACAAAAAAAGTGCCGACAAACATACGTTCAGTATAGCACAGCGAGCAAAACAAGTCAAATGAAAATCTTACTCGTAAACGATGACGGTATCGACGCCGTCGGACTAAAAACCTTGGCGGAAACGCTTTCGGGCGAACACGAACTATACATCGTCGCCCCGGAAGCCGAACGGTCGGCGTTTTCGCATTCCGTCACGATTTTCCGTGATATTCGTTATATAAAAACCGCGCACGAGACGATAGAATCCTATTCCATCAGCGGGACGCCCGCCGACTGCGTCAAGTTCACCATTATCCATCTTTTTAAAGATGCAAAGCCCGACCTCGTATTGAGCGGCATCAATTCCGGCCCCAATTTAGGCTCCGACATCATGTACAGCGGCACCGTTGCCGCCGCAAGCGAGGCTGTTTTTTTAGGTATCCCTGCCGTTGCCGTGTCTTTAGGGGGCTTTATGGCGGTGGACACGTGCGTGCGCGCGCATTACAAAGCCCGCGAACACTACTTAGAGGCGGCAGGGTTTATAAAGCGAAACCTAAACGCGCTGTACGCGATTGCCAAGGAACGCACCGGCGAGATGCTGCTAAACATTAATTACCCGGTCAAAGTCCCCTTTAAGGGCGCCCTGTTCACAAAGGCGGGGCTCAACTGGTACGACGATTACTTTGAAAGCGGCAGCGAACCGGACGTCGTGCAGCTAAAGGGCAAGCCCATGCCGCACGCGCTGGACGAATCCGACTGCGATGTTGCCGCCATAAAAGCCGGGTACGCCGCCATTACCCCGCTAAGATTAGACAGGAACCACTATGAGGCGCTGGCGGAGCTGAGGGGGAAGGTTGAACTCTTATAATGAATGCAATAATGCAGTAACGCTTCCCGAGTGCAATAGTGCAGTAGTGCAGTAGTGAAGGATAATCGGATAGCACTATTGAAAGGATAAAAGTCATTAATAGACATGTAATAAACATTAATGATACTTCGCTCAAATAAAACAATCACTACTGCACTATTGCACTACTGCACTATTGCACTGGGAGGGGAGTTGCTTTGTAAGTGAATACCATCATCATCGGTGCCGGCCCTGCCGGCCTTATGGCGGCGGGCTCTGTTAAAGGCGGCGCCGTCACCGTCTTAGAAAAAAACGAAAAACCCGGCAAAAAGCTCTACATCACCGGCAAGGGGCGCTGCAACGTCACCAACGATTGTACGCCGGAGGACGTGCAAAAAAACGTCGTCACCAACCCGAAGTTCCTTTTTAGTGCCCTAAACGCGTTCCCGCCCCGCGAGGCGATGAAATTGTTAGAGGGCTGTGGCATTCCTCTCAAAACCGAGCGCGGCGGCAGGGTATTCCCGGCGTCCGATAAAGCCTCCGACGTAACGGCGGCATTAAAAAAGCGCGCGATTGAAAACGGCGCTGAGATTCGTCTAAACGCCGAAGTTAAGGACGTGTGGTTTGACCAAAAATCGCAAAAGTTCTGCGTGCGCATTGTAGGGCATGACTTGTCGGATGTACCGCGCAAATCCGTAGGGGACGCCGCCCTCGGCGTCCCGCACCATATAAGCCGCATCAGGTTCGGCGGGTCGCAGAGTGGACTTGCGACACTGGCGGGAAAGAATGTAACTATCCCGACCCTAGAAAAAGGCACAGGTATCAAGTCACAAGGCACAGGTATCGGTGATATGCGGAAATCTTTACCTGTGCCTTGTGCCTTATGCCCTGATACCTTATTCCTGAGCCCCGAACCACAATCCCCGAACTCCGACATCCTTACCTCGGATTGTCTCATCATCGCGACAGGCGGTTGCAGTTACCCGCTCACGGGCAGCACGGGTGACGGCTACCGGTTCGCAAATGTTTTTGGCCACACCGTCATCCCGCCGAGGCCTGCGCTGGTTCCGCTGGTGCTTTGCGAGGACGTTATGCCGCTCGAAGGCTTGTCGCTTGAAAACGTGGCAATCACGGCAAAAATCGGCGGCAAAGCCTACCGGCAATTCGGCGACGCGGTATTTACGGCGGACGGGATATCCGGCCCCGCCTTACTTAGCCTTTCCTCATTTTTAAGCCGTGACGGTTTGCGACGGCACATCCAATTTCCAGTAGGAACCGCCAGGGATCAGGGGTCAGGGGTTAGGGGTCAGAAAGCGGATAATAATTTATCCATCATTCCTCACTCCTCACTCCTCATTCCTCACTCGTTCTCTCCGAGCCCCGAATCCCGAGCCCCGAACCCCGAGCCCCGTGCCACACTCTCTATCGACCTAAAGCCGGCGCTTTCCGATGCCCAACTCGACGCCCGGATTTTGCGCGATTTTGAAAAATATAAAAACAAACAACTTAAAAATGCACTGTTCGATCTCTTGCCAAAAAGCCTGATTCCGTTTATAATAAGGTATGCAGGGCTTAACGGCGAGGCGGAAATTAATTCCGTGACCAAACAGCAGCGCGCGCTGCTGCTAAACGCGCTTAAAAACTTAACGTTTCGCCTCAAAGCGCTCGAGCCATTGGAAAAAGGCATCGTAACGGGCGGAGGCGTGGATGTATCCGAAATCAACCCCAAAACCCTCGAGAGCAAGCTAGTCAAAAATCTCTATTTTGCCGGCGAAATTTTAGACGTCGACGCCTTGACCGGCGGGTACAATATTCAGATTGCGATGGCGACGGGATTTTTGGCCGGAAGCAGTATCGGTGAATAATAGACTTCCTCGGGAATTAATTTTTTTCGAAGTTGATGATGCCGCAAATTAAAGTTACTCTTAAACCATAGCGTTTACGTCGATTGCGATATCGGTTTG
>WQYM01000042.1 GCA_009781235.1 Bacillota bacterium | reverse complement strand
TGGCACGGGCGTGGCGTTTACCCGCGACCCCGCGACGGGCGAGAAGCGCCTCTTTGGCGAGTACTTAATGAACGCCCAGGGCGAGGACGTGGTGGCGGGCATCCGCACCCCGGTTCCGATCAGCAAGTTAGAGGAACAAAACCCCAAGCTGTATAGCGAGTTTGTCGCGATTACGCAAAAGCTCGAAAACCATTACCGCGACATGCAGGATATGGAGTTCACCATCGAAGAGGGCAAGCTCTACATGCTGCAAACGCGCAACGGCAAGCGTACGGCGGCCGCCGCGCTCAAAATCGCGGTCGCGCTGGTAGGTGAGGGCATGATTGACGAGAAAAAGGCGATCAACATGATTGACCCCAAATCGCTTGACGCGCTCCTTCACCCGCAGTTTGAAGCCAAAGCCTTAAAGGCGGCCAAGGAGCTTGCCAAGGGCTTGGCGGCGTCTCCCGGAGCCGCGGCCGGAAAGGTTGTCTTTACGGCGGACCACGCGGTCGAATGGCACAAAAAAGGCGAAAAGGTCGTGCTGGTGCGCTTAGAAACCAGCCCCGAGGACATCGAGGGCATGGCAATCGCCCAAGGCATTTTAACGGCGCGCGGCGGCATGACCAGCCACGCGGCGGTCGTGGCGCGCGGCATGGGTACGTGCTGTGTGGCGGGCTGCGGCGAGTTGGTTTGCGACGAGCACGCCAAAAAGGCCACCATTGCCGGCGTCGTATTCAACGAGGGCGACCCGATCAGCCTTGACGGCTCGACCGGAAAAATTTACAAAGGCCTGCTCCCGACGGTGGAAGCTACCTTAGAGGGAGAGTTCGGGATTATTATGGCGTGGGCGGACAAGTTCCGCGCGCTTAAAATCCGCACGAACGCCGACACGCCCGCAGATACCGCCCGCGCGGTGGAGCTGGGTGCCGAGGGAATCGGGCTCACGCGCACCGAGCACATGTTTTTTGAGGCGGACCGCATTTTGGCCATGCGCCAGATGATTGTCTCGACCACCGTTGAAGCCCGCAAGGCGGCTCTGGCAAAGCTGCTCCCGATGCAAAAGAAAGATTTTAAAGGCATTTACCTTGCCTTGCAAGGCCGTCCCGCCACCATCCGCTTCCTCGACCCCCCGCTGCACGAGTTTGTGCCGCACACCTACAACGAAATCAGGGTATTGGCAAAGGAATTGGGGATGAAGTTCAGCGTTTTAAGGCGTACGATTAACTCCTTGCATGAGTTTAACCCCATGATGGGTCACCGCGGCTGCCGACTCGCGGTCACGTACCCGGAAATCGCCGAAATGCAGACGCGCGCCGTTATCGAAGCCGCCATCGAGGTCAACAAAGAAAAAGGATGGGACATTGTGCCCGAAATCATGATTCCGCTCACCGGCGAGGTTAAGGAGCTTAAATTTGTCAAGGACGTCGTAGTTAAAACCGCCGACGAGATTATCAAAAAATCCGGCGTTAAGCTTACCTACATGGTGGGCACGATGATCGAAATCCCGCGCGCCGCGCTTCTGGCCGACCAAATCGCCGCCGAGGCCGAATTCTTCTCGTTCGGCACCAACGATTTGACGCAAATGACATTCGGCTTTTCTCGTGACGACGCCGGAAAGTTCTTGGACGACTACTACGCAAAGAAAATTTTTGAATCCGACCCGTTTGCCAAAATCGACTTTGAGGGCGTCGGCCAATTAATCCAAATGGCGGCCGAAAAGGGTAAAAAAGCGCGCCCGGAAATCAAACTCGGCATTTGCGGCGAGCACGGCGGCGACCCGGCATCGATTACATTCTGCCACGACGCCGGCCTTAGCTATGTTTCCTGTTCCCCCTTCCGCGTCCCGATCGCAAGGCTTGCGGCGGCGCAGGCGAACCTGAAGAATCCGCGCAAGTAGTACGCAAGAGGAAAATATAAAATATGAAATATAAAATATAAAATAAGGTTTTATTTGCGTTTGGAATCAATCCGAATTTGTAATAAACTAATTGAGAATAACCCGAAATTTATATTTTATATTTTATATTTTATATTTAAAAAACAATCTCCCCCTAAGGACGGCGCGACATCGCTCCGTCCTTGTGTGGGCTTGATGGAGTGCAATGTCCGACTTTCTCTCAACTACATACCAAATCGAGGACAAGTTCCTTTCTCCGTTTGCCTGTCGCGCCCAAGACTCTAAGGGTAGGCGGGAACCGATTCCGGACGACGGCCTCCGCACCTGCTTCCAGCGCGACCGCGACCGGATTTTGCACTCCAAAGCGTTTCGGCGTCTTAAGCATAAGACGCAGGTGTTTTTGTCCCCCGAAGGCGACCACTACCGTACGCGCCTCACCCACACGCTGGAGGTTTCTCAAATTGCCCGCACCGTTGCCCGGGCGCTACGGCTTAGTGAGGATTTGACCGAGGCGATTGCCTTGGGCCACGACCTCGGCCATACTCCCTACGGCCATGCCGGCGAGAACGTACTAAACCGTTATCTCCCGTTTTCGCACGCCGAGCAGTCATTGCGGATGGTGGACGTGCTGGAAAAAGACGGGCGGGGCATGAATTTAACCTTTGAAGTGCGCGACGGCATCTTAAACCACAGTTCTAAGTGTAATCCCTCCACGCTTGAGGGGCATGTGGTTTCATGGAGTGACCGCATCGCTTATATCAACCACGACATCGACGACGCGCTGCGGGCAGGGGTCTTGCAGCTTGTCGAAATCCCCCAAATATACATAGAAGCATTCGGCCAAACCCATTCAAAACGTATCAACAGCATGATTTTGGATATAATCCACCACAGCTTCGGCAAAAACCTGGCTTGCCCGTCCGAACGCTTTACGGAGTTAATCGGCGGCCTTCGGGAATTCATGTTTGAACGCGTTTACACGGCGGGCGAGGCCAAAGAGGAAGAGCAAAAGGCGATGGCGATGCTTTGTTACCTGTTTGAATACTACCTAAAAAACCTCGACAAAATCCCCGGTTACATCTTGGCGCTTGACGCCTCCGATGAGCAAAAGGTCTGCGACTTTATCTCGATGATGAGCGACGGGTACGCCGTAAGGCGGTTTGAGGAGCTTACGGTGCCGCGGGGATGGAGCAAATTGTAACGAAAAACGAAAAATGAAAAACGATAGTCTTTTGCGTTGTTTGTGAGAAATAGTTTGAGCTTTGAATAATTTATCCGACGTTTTTCGTTTTTCGTTTTTCGTTTTTCGTTTGGATATCATTTTTTGCTGATTAAGAGAAAGAGGAGCATGGACAAAAAAAACGACTTCTACGACGAATTACTGGCAAAAACCGATATCGTACGGCTCATATCGGAATACGTGCCGCTCTCTAAAAAAGGCGCAAGCTATTGGGGCTGCTGCCCGTTTCATCACGAAAAAACGCCGTCGTTCTCCGTTTCGGAGGAAAAACAATTCTATCATTGCTTCGGGTGCGGCGTTTCCGGAAACGCGTTCACCTTTATAAAAAAAATCGAAAGCGTCGAATTCGGCGATGCCTTGCGCATTTTGGCAAAAAAAGCAGGGATGGAGGTTCCCGAATTTAAGTCCGGCCCACGGGTGGACGAGGCGGAAATTTTAAAAAAGAAAGAGCGGTTGTATCAATTGATGCGCGATGCCGCCCGCCGTTACCACGAAAACCTGACATCCGGGCAAGCCGGAGAGGTGCGCGAGTACCTAAAAAACCGCGGCGTCGACGAAAAACTCACCCGTAAATTCGGGCTGGGGTATGCCGTTAACAGTTCCGATATGGTTTCTCATTTGACTGAGTGCGGCTATACGCCGCTCGAGATGAAGGATGCCGGCATCACCGCGGTCAACGAAAAAGGCGCGTATGACGTGTTTTATGACCGTCTCATCGTCCCCATCATTAACCAACTCGGCGAGGTTGTCGCGTTCGGCGGCCGTACGCTCCAAAAAAATCCGAGCTTTGCCAAGTACCGTAATTCCTCGCAAACCCTCATCTTCGATAAAAGTAAGACGATTTATGCGGTCAACCTTTTGCAAAAGCGCAAACAGCAAAAAGCGGCGGTTGAATACGTGATTTTGTGCGAGGGTTATATGGACGTCATTGCCTTGCACACCGCCGGCTTTGACACCGCCGTAGCGTCCATGGGGACGGCGCTCACCTTTAACCAGGCAAAGCAGCTCAAAAACTTTTCCCCCCGCGTGCTGGTCAGCTACGACGGCGACGCGGCAGGTCAAAAAGCGACGCTGCGCAGTTTGGACATTTTAGAGGAAGCCGGCCTTGCGGTGCGCGTCGTGCGTCTCCCCGACGGGCTTGACCCAGACGACGTGGTGCGCAAAATGGGGCCGCAGGCTTATCAAAGCCTATTAGATGCCGCCATTCCGCTCCCTGCCTTCAAAATCGAGGCGCTCAAAAAGCAATTCGATTTAAGCGAGCCGGAAGGGAAGTCAAAATTCGCGGTCGAGGCGGCAAAGGTAATCAAAGCTCTTAAAAACCCGGTAGAGCAGGAAGAATACCTGGCTTTAGTAAAAGACGCAACGGGCTACTCGATGGAGGCCTTGCGCCGACAAACCGACGTAAGTATTCCGCCGCCCGGCTCCCGCCGCACAGGTCCGCAGCCCCCGGACGCCCGCTTTCCCGTAGGGCGCGATGGTTCTCTCATCGCACCGCCGTTGTCGGAGGAGCCCCCGGTTTACGACGCGGACGGTTCGTTCGATTCTGCTCCTCCCAAGCCCTCGTCCGGCGGCAAAGCGGGCGCTGCGGCAAAAAGATTCGTACTCGCCTCCCTGGCCGCGCAAAAGGAATACGTCGATTTTTCCGCCAATTTCGAAGCCTTTTTATCCGATTCGTTCTCCCGCGAGGTTGCGATGTTTTTCATTGCAAACCGCAAGCAAAAATCCGAGAGCCTTGCCGGCCTTTTTTACCGGGCGGAGGAGTTCTGTGCCGAGGGCGAGTTAAACGAAATCCTGCATTATCCGTTCATTGAAGGAGATAATGCCGAAAAATATGCCGGGTGCGTACTGTCTCTAACCGAATCCACATTAAAAAAAGAAAAGGAAAATCTAGCGCAAACGTACATATCCGCCGACCCCCAACATAAAAAGGAAATCCTGGCAAGGCTTGCGCAGGTTGACGATAAGCTGAAACAACTGAAGAATAAGGAGTAAACCATAACCCATGGCATTGTTTAGAAAAACGCCCAAAGAAGAAAAAGTAAAAAAACCTGCGCCCGCAAAGCCGGAAAAGGGAAAAGCGGAGACGCAAGGCGTTCCCGCCGCCGCGGCTTCCGTTGCCGCGCCCGTTGCCGCGCCCATGCCTACTCCGCTCGATGGGGTGGTGGCGGCGCTCGTTTTGCGCGGAAAAATCGCGGACGGCAAGCTGACCTACGACGAGGTGTCCGACGCACTGCCGTCTGAGGCCGCCTTGGACCCCTCCGGGATGGAGGATGTTTTAAAGCGGCTTGAGTCCGAGGGTATTCAGGTGGTCAAGTCTTACGCAACCGCCCCTGGCGCCGTAGAGCTTAGCGACAAAATCAACCGTGAAATCCGCAGGCTGATTGCCGTCGGCAAGCAACGCGGCCATTTGACGTACGACGAGGTCGGCGAAAAACTGGCGGTGGAATGCGAGGCAAACGCAAACCAAATGGAAGAGGTTTTTAAAATCCTCGCCGAAAACCGCATCGAAGTAATCAACACGCAAATAGATTTGGTCAAAGACGACGCCATTGAGAGCATGATTGCGGGCGACATCAGCATAGACGACCCCGTAAAGGTATACCTAAAAGACATCGGCCGCGTCCCACTTTTATCGATGGAGGAAGAAATTTCGCTTGCAAAAAGGATGGTCGAGGGCGACGAGGAATCAAAAAGGAGGCTTTCGGAGGCAAATTTGCGGCTGGTCGTCTCCATCGCCAAACGCTATGTGGGGCGCGGGATGCTGTTTTTAGACCTCATTCAAGAGGGAAATCTAGGCCTTATGAAGGCCGTCGAAAAATTTGATTATACCAAGGGCTTTCGCTTTTCTACCTACGCGACGTGGTGGATTCGCCAGGCCATTACGCGTGCGATTGCCGATCAGGCGCGCACCATCCGCATTCCCGTCCACATGGTGGAAACGATTAATAAATTAATCCGCGTTACGCGAAAGCTCGTCCAAGAGTTTGGCCGTGACCCAACGCCCGATGAAATCAGCGTAGAGATGGGCATTTCCGAGGAGCGCGTACGCGAAATCCAGCGCATTGCGATGGACCCCGTGTCGCTGGAGACGCCGATCGGCGAGGAGGAGGATAGCCACCTAGGCGACTTTATCGAGGACGCTTCCGTTTCCGCCCCGCAAGACGCCGCCGCGTTTACGATGCTAAAGGAGCTGCTTTTAACGGTATTAGACACTTTAACGCCGCGCGAGGAAATGGTTTTAAGGCTTCGCTACGGCATCGACGACGGCCACCCCCGCACCTTAGAGGAGGTTGGCAAGGAATTCGGCGTCACCCGCGAGCGCATCCGCCAAATCGAGGCAAAAGCCTTGCGGAAATTAAGACACCCGTCGAGAAGCAAGAGGCTTTCGGATTATCGAACGGAGTAGCGGGGGAGTAAAAAGTAAAAGGTAAAAAGTAAAAGGTAAAAAGTTCGGATTGAATTAAATTACAATTACAAGGGAAATCGTTAACCATGAAAGTAGGCGAGTTCATCGAATATCAAGGAAGCAAATATAGATATTTAGGAAACGGGCCAAAAGCTGCCGGTTCAAAAAGAGGTTGGGTCATGTCAAAAAATAATTACTTTAGATGTGTTTCTTGCGGATATCTAATGAACGGCGATGACTCAATAACTGATAATTGCACATGTGGAGATTTGCACAAAGATTCAGGATATTGCAGATTTGGTTCGCGGCTTGGGGATAACGCGATAGAAGTGTTTGAAAAAGTGTAGGTAAAAAACATGAACCGTCTACAAACCATCTGCTCCCTCATCCCGCGTTCCTCCGTCATCGCCGACGTCGGATGTGACCACGGAAAAATATCGGAATATATTGTTAAGAATGGCTTAGCCCAAGTGTTAATCGTCAACGATATTTCCGCCCCGTCGCTTGAAAAGGCGAAAAAACGTCTTGCATCATGCGAGAGCCGAATGAACAAGGAGAACATTTGGTATTATTGTTGCGACGGCGTGGAGCTTGCTGACTTAGCGGACGGTATCGGTATAAATTGCGCCGTTATTGCGGGAATGGGCGGCCGCGAGATATTAAGGATTCTAGAGACAGGCATTGCCGAAACGGTAATTTTGGCGCCTCAAAACTTTGCGGACGGTGTGCGCAAAGGATTATGGGAGTTAGGTTACCGAGTCGAAACAGATATTCTAGTACAAGACAACAACAAGTTTTATGACGTTTTGCATATTGTGTACGGAGGCAAAACTTATCCCGTCCCTTCGGAATCGAAATGCATGTACGGATATTTTTATCAAACAAAAAACGACATATTGCTCGCGCGACTTCTGCGCGACAAACAAAAAATCGAATCTTACCCACAAACCCCCGAAAATCAACGCAAACTTTCCGTCATCGAAGAGGTATTAAAATGGCAACGGTAGAACAAGTAATAGGCATGTTAAAGGATTTCGCCCCCGAAGAACACGCGTTCAAAGAAGAATACGACAACGTAGGCTTATTGTTCGGCGATAAAACGGCGCCCGTCACAAAGCTCGTCGTGGCTTTGGACGCGACCGAAGCCGTAATCGACGAGGCCGTAACCTTGGGCGCGGAGCTTATCGTCTCGCACCACCCGTTTATTTATTGCCCCGTAAAGCGTATCAACGCCGAGGATATCATCGGACGCAAAATCCTAAAGGCTGCCAAAGCGGGAATCAATATCTATTCGGCGCACACCAACCTCGATTTTGTCAAAGACGGGATTAACGATTTTCTCGCCGTTTCCCTCAATTTGCGCGAAATTAAGCCCTTAACCCCCTACATATCCGAACAAGCGGGCTTTGGGCGCGTCGGCGAACTCCAAAGCAAGGTGTTTTGTTCGGTGTTAAAGGGCGAGGTTGAAATGTTGCTCTCCGATATGCACGTGCGCGTCATCGGCGATTTAACCGCCCAAGTAAAGCGCGTCGCAATCATCAACGGCGGGGGCGGGGGAGACACCAAGTATATCGACATGGCTTTATCCGCAGGCGCCGACTGCTTGATTACGGCGGACGTTAAGCACCACGTCGCCGTATACGCCCGGGAAGCCGGGCTTACCGTCATCGAGCCCCAGCATTTTAACATGGAATACGCCTACCTTTCCCGGCTCTGCCGCATTCTCAAAATAGAAGCCAAGTCACGCAAAACAAAAATCGAAATCCTGCAATCACAGGCGGAAACCAACCCGAGAATATAACGAAATAGTGTAGTAGTGCAGTAGTGCAATAGTGCAATAGTGTCGGGCTGATTGTAATGTAGCTTACCAAAAAATGATGTTTCTTTTTCAATAAATTGTCAATAACTACTGCACTATTGCACTATTGCACTACTGCACTATTAAGGAGTATCCACATATGCCCACCCCCCCCAAAAACGCCCTCGCCCCCCTTTTAGAGTACCAGCAAACCGACATCGCTTTAAAAAAGCTTTTGGCAGAGCTTAACAAAAATCCCGAGGTCAAGAAGCTTGACAAGACCAAGGAGGAGTTTTCCGCCGCCAAGCAGGCGGTGTCGGACTCCGAAACCGAAGCGGCTGTAATCGTCGCGTTTTTTAAGCAGGCGGAGGTTTACTACGCAGAATCCACAAAAAAAATAGAGGAGCTGCAAGCCGCGCTTGCCGCCATTCCCGAGGACGAGCTTGCGGGCCGTAAAGAGCTTGTCTCGCAGTTAGAATCGACGCGCGACCGGCTTTCTAATTTAGAGCGTAAGGTAATCGACCGCCGGAAGTCCGGCGAGGCCGTTGTGCGCTCGTACCGGGACGCTCAAGACCGCGGCAAAAAGCTAAAAGAGAATTACGCGCAGTTAAAGGAGCGCATCGACGCGTTTAAAAAAGACAAGGAACCGAAAATCGAGGCGTTGCAAAAAAAGCTTGCTTCCATGCGCACGAGCGTCGATCCGGCCTTGCTCGAGCGCTACCGTACATTGGCTGCCGACGGCAAATACCCCCCCGTTGCGGAATCTAAGTCTATGGATGCCGGTAAAACGTTTACCTGCCTTGGCTGCGGCCTATCTATTTCGCAGGCATCAAAAAGCGAGCTCCTGCAAGGCGGATTTTCTAATTGCGACAACTGCCGGAGAATGATTTATAAGATTTAGAGGTTGCGAAGATTGAAACGACGTATAGTGTTAACGGAGTCAAGATAAAAAATAACAGATAAAAGATAAAAGAAAGCGGATGTGATTTGTTATTTGTATCGGAGCACTTTGCCCTCAAATGCAATAAAACCGATTTCTGTTATCTTTTATCTGTTATCTTTTATCTTGGGAATCGCAACGCCATCTAAATAGGAGATTCTTTATGAACAAAATAACCAAAGCCGTCATCCCGTGCGGGGGGCTCGGCACGCGGTTTTTGCCGATTACCAAAACGATTCCGAAAGAACTTTTGCCTGTTATTGATATGCCGGTATTAGGTTACATCGTTGCCGAGGCGGTGGATTCCGGCATCACCGACGTATTGATTGTTTTGGGAAGAGGCAAGGAGGCAATCCGCGACTATTTTTCGAACAATTCGGACTTAGAAAAGGTGTTGCGCGACGCCGGTAAAACCGAATACGCCGACATGCTGCTTAAAATCGGGCGCGGCGCACGTATCCGTTTCGCGGTTCAACAAAAGCCCTTGGGGAGTGGCGACGCGATTTTGTACGCGGAAGAATTTGCCGCCGGAGAGCCGTTTGCACTCGCGTGGGGCGACGATTTAATTTATTCCGAATCTAACCCCGTGATGGGCCAGCTCATGGCGGCTTATGGGTTGTGCGGTGCGAATATCATCGGTGTGCAACAGATTTTGACGGACAATATCGTCAAATACGGCGTGGCAGACGTGTGGAGCCAAATTACAAATGCGGATGATAATCGTGTAACAAACGGGGACGTGCCTATGCTAGGCGAATACAGGCGGTCGGGTGGGAATAGGCGGAAAGACGCTTCCACCGGCTCGCCTATTGCGGGCGTGGAAAGGCGGTTGGGCGAGGACAGGCGCATCAACCCCGGGGGGCTTTATACTTGTTTCGGAATCGTCGAAAAACCGCCGTTGGATAAACTGCCCTCGCGCTTTGCAGCATTAGGGCGTTACATATTAACACCGGAAATTTTCGACGTCATCCGCAACACCCCAAAAGGCTCAAACGGCGAATTACAACTCACGGATTCGCTGAACTCTTTGGCCAGAGCGGGAAAGGTTTGCGTCTGCGATTTTATCGGCAAGCGCTACGATATGGGCGACAAATTGGGTTCTGTATTGGCCGTAGTCGACTACGCCGCCCGCGATAAGGTTTTCGGCGCGCAATTTAAGGCATTTTTAAAAGACTACGTAAAAGGATTTTAGCCCATGAAGCACGGATACTTAGTTCCGCACCCGCCGCTGCTTGTGAGCGGAATCGGCAAAGGCAATGAAATTCCGGACACGCGGGCAGCCTACGCGCAAATCGCGGCGGAGCTTGAAAAGCTAAATCCCGAAACGCTCGTCGTTATCTCGCCGCACAGCGTGATGTACGCCGACTACTTTCACATTGCGCCGGGAAAGTCCGCGTCGGGCAATTTCGGCGCGTTCGGCCAACCGGGCATAGAAATTTCCGTCACCTATGACGTCGAATTTGCAAAGCTCATCGGAAAGCTTGCCGAAAAGCAAGGGCTGTCGGCGGGTTCATTGGGTGAGAAAAGGCCCGCGCTTGACCACGGCGTCATGGTTCCGCTTTTTTTACTTCGGGATTCGGGATTCGGGGTTCGGGATTCGGGATTTGAAGATAATGGCCTTGGGCTAGTGGACAGTGGGCAGGCAAGCGGTTGTTTTTCAGTGGTTGGAAAGAGCAAATTTTCATCCGCTTTTTTCGAATCCCGAACCCCGAATCCCGAATCCCGAATCAAAATCATTCGAGTCTCCCTCTCCGGCCTTTCCGCCATCGACCACTACCGTTTCGGGATGTGTATCGCCGAGGCGGGGGCGCGCCTATCGCGCGATTTTGTGGTGCTTGCCAGCGGAGACATGTCGCACAAGCTAAAAGCGTCCGGCCCGTACGGGTTGGCGCCCGAGGGTGCGGTGTTTGACAGGCAAATGCGCGATTTTATCAAAAGCGGCGATATCCGCGGGATTGTCGCAACCGAACCCTCGCTATGCGAAAAAGCGGCGGAATGCGGCTATAAAAGCTTGGTTATGATGCTTGGCGCACTCGATGGGCAAAAAGTCAACAGCGAAGTTCTATGCTACGAGGGCCCGTTTGGGGTCGGATACTTGACGGCTTCGTTTACGGCGGACACAAAAGAGAAAAGCCTGCTCCCCGATATCAAAAACGACCGCCTCAACAAGTTAAACGCCATCCGGCACCAAGAAAGCGATTACGTGCGAATTGCACGCCAGGCCGTCGAAATGCATACCCAAACAGGAACATTATTGACCGTTCCCAAGGGCGCTGCCGTCGAGATGCCGCAAAACGAGCTGTTCGCTTCACGCGCCGGCGTTTTCGTTTCCATTAAAAAAGACGGGGAATTGCGCGGTTGTATCGGCACCACCGCCCCGACGCAAAGTTGCATCGCCGAAGAAATCATCTCAAACGCCATATCTGCTTGTTCCCGCGACCCGCGCTTTTTCCCGGTTCGAAAGGACGAGCTCGCCAGCCTTGTTTACAGCGTGGATGTGCTTTCACCGCCGGAGTATGTCGGTCAAATTACAACCCATGATATGAATTCGCAACCGGTAGGGCGGGGGCCTGGCTTCACCGCCGTTGCCGCCAAACTCGACGTCAACCGTTACGGCGTCATTGTGCGTAGCGGGCGTCGCAGCGGCCTCCTCCTGCCCGCGCTCGACGGTGTGGACACGGTAGAGGAACAAATCTCCATTGCCCTCAAAAAAGCGGGAATAGGCGCGGACGAGCCGTATGCCCTAGAGCGGTTCGAGGTGGTAAGGCATAAGTAAAAATGAAGCCAGCCCTTTTTTACGAAAAAATCCCCGGCAGCAGTGTCGTCCAATGCGGACTTTGCCCCCACAACTGCCGCATTCAAAACGGCAATGCCGGGCTTTGCGGCGCGCGGCGGAATCGCGGCGGTGTACTCTTTGCCGAGAGTTACGGACAGGTTACTTCTCTTGCGCTTGACCCGATTGAAAAAAAGCCGCTCAACCGCTTCCATCCCGGCAGCCGCATCCTCTCCGTCGGAAGCTACGGCTGCAACATGAAATGCCCGTACTGCCAAAACTACGAGATTTCGCAAGCGAAACCCGCAACAGAATACTTTTCACCCGATAAACTTCTGACAATCGCAAAAAACACTCCGGACAACATCGGTATCGCCTTTACCTATAACGAACCGCTGATTGGGATAGAATATATCTTAGATTGCGCGCCGCTGTTCAAAAAAGCCGGATTAAAAGTCGTCCTCGTCACCAACGGCCTTATTAACCCCGCTCCGCTAAAAGCCTTACTGCCTTTTATCGACGCCCTCAACATCGACGTAAAAGCGTTCTCGGAATCGGCATACCGAAAACTCGGCGGCGATTTTTCCACCGTAAAGCAAACCGTCGAGACGGCTGTCGGATTGCGCAGTGACCTCCATGTCGGAGATTCTTGCGAGGGAAACGGTATAGGTGCACGTAGGGCGCGATGTCCTCATCGCGCCGAAGAAATGTGTGAACCACGGCAGCGGCGCGATGAGGACATCGCGCCCTACGTGTGCAGTTTGGATTCCCCCGTCCACGTCGAAATCACCGCGCTGATTGTGCCCGGCCAAAACGACAATGATTCCGATATGCAATCGCTCACGCAATGGCTTGCGTCCCTCTCGCCCGACATTCCGTTGCACATTTCCCGCTACTTTCCCCGCTACAAATCCTCCCGTTCCCCCACGCCCGTCGATACGATGCGAAGGCTTGCGGTTATTGCGCGGGAGAGGCTGAAGTATGTGTATTTGGGAAATGTGTGAGTCAAGATGATGGGACAGATAACAGATAACAGATAACAGATAAAAGATAAAAGATTCGGATGAGATTTGTTATTTATATCAATTTGCCGCTGCCTACAACCTAATAAGACCATTTTCTGTTATCTGTTATCTGTTACCTATTATCTGTTATCTTGTTACCATCATGTAAGTAAAAAAGGAATAGTCTCATGTTCCCAAAACCAATCGTTGCCGTCGTAGGGCGGCCGAACGTCGGCAAATCCACATTTTTTAATAAAACGTGCGGACGGCGCATCTCCATCGTCAAAGACACGCCGGGCGTGACCCGCGACCGCCTATATGCCGATGCAGAATGGTGCGGCCATACTTTTACGTTAATCGATACCGGAGGGTTTGGCTTGCCTGCGGACGACGAATTCGGCGGCCACATCAAAAAACAGGCGGAATTGGCCATCAGATCCGCAGACGTCATCCTCTTTTTAACCGACGGAAAAGCCGGCGTGATGCCCGAAGACTACGAGGTGGCGGAGCTTCTTCGCGGATGCGGGAAGCCCGTTGTGCTGGCGGTCAATAAAATCGATTCTTTCCGGCCGGATCTTGCCTACGACTTTTACGATTTGGGCTTAGGCGAACCGTTCCCCGTTTCGTGCGAGCAAGGGTTGGGACTTGGAGATTTGCTGGACGAGGTGGTAAAGCAAATTACAAATTACAAATTACAAATTACAAATTCGGATGATGACAAGGGGTCAGGGGTCAGGGGTCAGGGGTCAGGGAATATGGATAAAAAGGAAAAATCACCTATCCCGAATCCCGAATCCCGAGCCCCGGAGCCTCTCAAAATCGCAGTGGTCGGCAAGCCAAACGTCGGCAAATCCTCATTGGTCAATAAAATCCTGGGTTTTGAGCGCGTCATCGTATCCGAAATTGCCGGAACCACCCGCGACGCGATTGACACGCCGTTTAGCCACCAAGGCAAAGACTACATTATCATCGACACCGCCGGAATGCGCCGAAAAAGGGGCATCGAGGACGAATCGGTTGAGAGCTATTCGGTGATGAGCGCCTTAGCCGCCGTGCGCCGCGCCGACGTCGTTTTACTTATGATAGACGCTGCCGACGGCGTTTCCGAACAAGATGCCCGCATCGCAGGGTTAGTGCACGAGGAGGGCAAGCCCAGCGTATTCGTAATGAACAAGTGGGACGCAGTGGAAAAAGACGGCTACACGATTGAAAAATTTGAGAATGTCTTAAAAGCCGAATTCGCTTTTATGGATTATTTTAAGTCGATTTACGTTTCCGCTAAGACCGGTCAACGCGTCGAGAAAATTTTATCCGTTGCGAACGAGGCTTACGCCAACGCCTCGCGCCGTATCACCACCGGCACTTTAAACGACATTATTAGTGACGCGGTTACGATGCACGAGCCGCCCTCAAACCGGCAGGGCAAGCGCCTAAAAATCTTTTATGCTACCCAAGGCGCAACTTGCCCGCCCAAATTCATCATATTTGTAAACGACGAAACGCTCGTCCATTTTTCCTACAAAAGATACCTCGAAAACACTTTACGCCGCGCCGCCGATTTTTCCGGCACACCGATCGAGGTTGTTTTTAGGACGAAGAGTGAGTTGTAGTTGGCAGTTGACGGTTGACAGTTGACGGTCGCCGATTTCCGCAGGGGCGAGGCGCGCCTCGCCCGCTTGGTTTGAAATTCGGAGCACGGCATTTTTTGCTCCCAAAAGTCCGTGTTACATACCCAAAATTCGGGGCGAGGCGCGCCTCGCCCCTACAGAAAAACGCGCGCTAAAAAGGAGATACCATGCCCCAATTCTTAATCATCATCCTTGTCGTCATCGGTTCGTACCTGCTGGGTAACCTAAACTTTGCGACGCTGATAACTAAGCTCAAGCGTAAGGACATCCGTTCTTTGGGCAGCGGCAATCCCGGCACGATGAACATGCTGCGGAATTTTGGCATCCCTTTGGGTGTGCTGACGCTGTTTTTAGACATCTTAAAAGGCGCGGTTCCGTGCATTTTAGGCTGGTTTTTAATTGGCGGAATCGGGTTCGCGCCCGATCCTCCCGTGCAACCCCTCACAATGAGCGCCATTAACGAGATGCCGCCGTCGTTTGGCATAGAATATGGGATTTTTTTGGTCGGCCAATGGGGAGCAAACCGTCTCGGGCTTTACGTCGCGGGGCTTTCCGTAATTGTGGGGCACGTTTTTCCGGTTTTCTACAAATTCAAGGGCGGCAAGGGCATCGCGAGCGCCATCGGCGTGTGCGCGGTCGCCCAGCCAATCCTTGCGCCGATTATGCTGGTTGCCGGCATCACGTTCATCGTTTTTACCAAAATGGGCTCACTCGGCTCGTTTATCATCATATCCTTGCCCTTGGGCGTCGAGGGCTTTTTTGTTTCGCAGTCGCTAAAATCGATTTATGTTCTAAACACCGCTCCCGTCGTCGCAAGCCTTATCCTCATTTTCCTCTTATTTTCCTTAACTGTGTTTACACACCGCAAAAACATTGTAAAATTATTTTCGGGCACCGAGAGCCGGACGGTGCTCTTGGGGAAAAACAAGTCGGTCAAAAGCGCGGGGAAGGATGGAAAAAATGCATAAAATCCTCATCGTCGAGGACGACGAAACCATATTCCTGGAGCTCAAAAAGCTGCTGGTTAAAAACGGATATGCCGTTTTAGACGGCCGGATTTGGGAGAATATCGCTTCAGACTTCGATTTGGCGGTGTTGGACATCGGCTTGCCCGGAATCAGCGGTTATGAAATTTGCTCGCGCATTCGCGAAACGAAAAAATGCCCCGTGGTGTTTTTAACGTCCATGGACAAGCCGGAAAACGAACTGATGGGCTTTGCCGTCGGCGCGGACGACTTTATCCGAAAACCCTTTAACCCCGCCGTGCTTTTGGCGCGCGTCGCAAGGCTGTTGAAAACACGGATTGAAGTAACCATTCAATGCGGGCGGCTGGAATTGGATACCGCGCGGCTGGAAGCCAAAAACGGCGAGGCCAAAACGTCCCTTTCAAAAACCGAATTCGCTATATTAAAAATATTGGCGGAAAGCGGCGGCGTGGCTTCGCAAAAAGAAATCGTCGAAAGGCTTTGGGACAACGAGGCCTATATCGACGAAAACACGCTGTATGTGAATATCAACCGCTTAAGAGAGAAATTAAAAGAGATAGGGCTAGGCGATATCATTAAAACCGTGCGCGGAGCCGGATACTTGTTGGGGGAGTGAGGCATGAATCTTAAAACCTTTCTGTGGGACAAGCTGTTGGCGATTGTTTTTAATATTGCGGGGATTATCGCGGCCGGCGTTTTTGTTGGTTTTGCCGCCGGATTAGCGCAAGCGTTTATCGTCGCGGCGGCGTGGGTCGTCGTCCTCGCAATTTATTGCGCGGTTTCTTATTTAATTTTGCAAAAGCGG
>WQYM01000041.1 GCA_009781235.1 Bacillota bacterium | reverse complement strand
GACCCCCTAACCTTTTTGCCCAGCAATGACAAATAAAAAAAAATGGATACCCATTTAACAAAAAAGCCGCGGGCTGCGGCTTTTTTGTTGTTTAGGGAGGAATGGAAAAAAAGGGCTGAGCGGGATAAAATTACCCGGCCAGTCTTTTTTTGTTCTTTTTTTTGGGGTGCGCTCATATACATAAATCGGTATCTTGTCAAAATGCGGATGCCCGGAGTAATGTTTTCGACAAAATTGTGCACAAAATTTCAAAAACCACTTGAATCAATCCAAAAAAAATGTTATGATAGGAGAGTAGGCAAGATGAAGTTTATACTCATCAAAAAGCGCAGCATAGTCAGCGCGCTAATCATAGCCGCAGTTTTGGCGGCGGCCGTATGCGGGGTGTATTTTACCGACGCGGCTAAGGTCTACAGCAGTCAGAGCCCGTGCAAGATGCCGATATGCAGCGTGGAAACGGCCAATAAAACGGTTGCGCTTTCGTTCGACGCCGCCTGGGGCGACGAAAACATGGACGCGATCATTAATACGTTGCACGAATACGACATTACCGCCACATTTTTTGTGACGGGCCAGTGGGCCGAAAAGTACACAGACCGGCTGAAGGGCATGGCGGATTGCGGATGCGGCATTGAAATCGGCACGCATTCTAATACGCACCCCAACATGACAAAGCTCTCTAAAAGGCAGGCAGAACTTGAGCTTTCTACGTCCGTGTCGGTGATTAAGTCAATCACGGGCGGCGAGGTTACGGTGTTTCGCGCGCCGTACGGCACCT
Organism: Bacillota bacterium; assembly: GCA_009781235.1. Taxonomy (GTDB): domain Bacteria; phylum Bacillota; class Clostridia; order Christensenellales; family Pumilibacteraceae; genus WRAP01. The sequence goes on along the minus strand of WQYM01000041.1, from coordinate 15,913 downwards.
ACAGCGACGCGGTGCTGGCCGCGGCCGAAAAGCAGGGGCTTTTTTCGATAGGGTACGACGTCGATACGCTTGACCGCGACGGAGTTTCGGCTTATGATATAACAAGCCGGGTATTGGCTCAAGTGAAAAACGGCAGCATCGTGTGGATGCATGCCGACGGCAAAAATACGCCCGAGGCTTTGCCCGCTATCATTCAGGGGCTCAAAAACAAAGGGTACTCGTTTACCACCGTCGGAAACCTTATTTACAAGGACGGTTTTGCGGTCAGTGAGACGGGAAGACAGACAAGGAGATAACCTACGTATGAACACGGAAATTACCACGGCAAACAACAAGGTATACCTTTGCGGCTCCGTCGAATCTAAGCCCGTGTATAGCCACGAGCTGTTCGGCGAGGGCTTTTATGAATTCGCCCTATCCGTCCCGAGGCTTTCAAACCAGTCCGACGTCATCCCGTTGACGGTTTCCGAGCGCCTATTGGCGGTGCGGGGCGTCGAAATCGGCGAAAAGCTCGCGCTGTTCGGGCAGTTTAGAAGTTACAATAAAATCATCGAGGACAAAAGTAAGCTGATGCTTACGGTGTTTGTGCGCGACTTTTGCGCCCCGGGTGAGGACAACCCGAATTTGGCGGACTTGTCCGGTTACATATGCAAGGCGCCCGTGTACCGCACGACGCCGTTCAACCGCGAGATTTGCGACATTTTGTTGGCGGTCAACCGCGCGTACGGCAAATCCGATTATATCCCGTGCATCGCGTGGGGCCGCAACGCCCGCTTTGTCCGTTCGGTGGAGGTGGGGCAAAAAATCGCGGTGTCCGGGCGCATCCAAAGCCGTGAGTACGTTAAAAAGCTATCCGAGGAATGCTCCGAAACCCGCGTGGCGTACGAGCTGTCGATTAATAAAATTTCGCTGGTAGAAGAGACGGAGGAGATAACGAATAACGAATAACGAAAAACGAAAAACGAAAAACGTCGGATGGGATTAAAATATAATCTATGTGTCGGTGCTGGCGCACCGTCGGCCTTGTAAGCAAGGCCGTGCAAAAACTGTCGTTTTTGCACAGATTCCTTGCATTATTTGGCGTCTCGGCCATGCGAATGCAAGCATTCGCGCGGCACTCGACTTCTCGTAATATCGTTTAATACCGCAGGGATTAGGCAAAAGCCGGCCTCTGCGGTTTTTTTGTGTAATTTCTTGACAGCAAAATAAGAACCTATGATGTACGCCATATCCGATTTATTATTTCCGCATTTCCCTGACCCCTGACCCCTACCCCCTTTATCCTTCATCCATCATTCATAATTTATCATTCATCATTCATATTTATATACCATGGGAAAAAGTTTTGCAGTCGCAATGTTGATTGTCGGCACGATTGTCGGCGCGGGTTTTGTTTCGGGCAGGGAGATTATTTCGTTTTTCGGCCATAACGCCTCCCCGTGGACGGCCGTGCTGGTTGCCGTGTTGATATTCGCGGTCAGCTTTTTGTTTTTATTTATCGGCTCGAGGCTTAATTCGCGCAACGTCTCCGAGGTCAACGTAAAGCTTGCGGGCCGATTCCATATTATCGCGGACGCGTTTTTGCTGGTCAACAGCTTTATCGTGCTGGCCGCGATGCTGGCGGCGATGGATAGTTTAGGGAACTCGTCGTTGCTCCCCATTGCGCCGGTGTATTCGATTGTAACCGGGATTTTGTGCGTGTTTGTGGTTTGTAAGGGGGTAAAGGGACTGATTCAATGCAACAAGGCGGTGGTGCCGCTGATGGCGTTTGCGTTGGTGTTTATCGGCATTTTTACGGTGCTTACGGCAACGGGGGGCGGCGCGCCGGTCGCGTTCCCATCTTTTGGCGTTGCGCTGGTGTACATCTGCATGAACATGGTGCTGGCAAGTACCGTCATCACCACGCTGGGGCGCATGAATTTAAAAACGATGCTGCTTTCCTCCGGCCTTGCCGGGATAATAATGGGTGCGCTGGTGGCGGTGCTGATGGCGGCGCTCAACGCATGGGGCGAGACGAATGCAGACATGCCGGTGCTGGCGATGTCGCGCCAAATCCACCCCGTCTTTTTTTACGCGATGGTTATAATCATCGCCGCCAGCATTTTTACGACGATGCTGGCGGCAATGAGCGGGTTGGTGGCGTGGTTTGAAGGCATTTTCGGCGGCAAATTATTTTCGGCGTTTGTGATTTTGGCGGGCGGTTTTATCTTATCGAACCTCGGTTTTTCCACGGTGGTCAAATACTTTTACCCGGTCATCGGCGTTTTCGGTGTGGTGTATGTGTTCTTGGGTTGCGTGTTTGCGGCAAGAACGTTGCCGGTATTTAAAAGAATAACGAGAAGCGAAAAACGAAAAAATACGATTGCAACGCTTGGGTTGGCCGGGCGCAAACGGTTATCAAGTAACATTTGCGGCAAACGAAAGTAAACTTTCGTTTGCGCAAATGCGCCCGCCGCAAAAGGTATTAAACCTCGCGGCGGCCGAGCCCACAGCCGCTTGCGGCTCTGGGCTTTGCGATAGCAAAGCCCAGAGAGGCGAGGTCTGCGGTTTAATACCTTTTATAAACGAGAATTCGTAGGGGCGAGGCGCGCCTCGCCCGGTTGGCCCGTAACGGAACACGGCGCGTCGCGTCAAGAAATGCCGCTTCGCACGCTCAAAGTTCAGGGCGAGGCGCGCCTCGCCCCTACGGAATTCGGGATACGGTAGCAAGCGTCCCTCACAAAGAGTGGCAGTTTTTGTGTTGACAAAATAAAACCGAAGTACTATACTGTTCGTATGAGAAGAATCAAACCGGAAATGCGTAAACAGTATTGGATTTCTGCCGTGATTCTGTTGCTGTTCACTTTCGCGGTAAACGGGGGGCTTATCGCTTTTTTTCTCATAACCAAGCCGCCGCCCATATTGGATATAGAGGGAATTGTGGAGGCGGTTTCAGATACTGACGGTAGGATTACCATAACGGTTGACGGAAAAGAATATGGCGCCAGACGAACCTATGACATAGAAGTGGGCGACCATGTAAAATTTATGCACGAAAAAGGTACTAATATTACATGGAATTGGGAAGTTAACGGTGAAAGAAAAGAGCGTGTGTCAAACGATTCTCATATGGGCTATTCGATAGTTTTTATGGGGTTGTTCGGCTGTTTTGTAGTTGTCGGGCTCCCCCTTATTTACTGCACAATTGTTCATTTCGTTGTCACTCCAAAAAAAGCAAAGTATGCCGTTAATCCGGTTGATCTTTTTTCTGCCCAAAAGCCATAACTTTAGCTTATAGATAAAGAAAAACAAATATCGCAAAAAGCGGCGGGAAATTCTTGTGTATTTTTTGGAAAAGTAGTATAATCGGGGTGGAATGAACGAAAAACCCGTCCGACCTAAATTTCCCTCCCGCGCCGTGGTGACCGCCGGGATGCCGTACGGCAACAAAGAGCTGCATTTTGGCCACGTTGGCGGGGTGTTTGTGCACGCCGATATTTTCGCGCGCTTTTTACGGAACCGCATCGGTAAGGATAACGTGATTTTTGTTTCCGGCACGGATTGCTACGGCTCGTCCATTGTGGAAAAATACCGGGCGTTAAAAGATGAGAATGCGTTTAGCGGTTCCATTACCGATTTTGTGCGGCAAAACCACGAAAAGCAAAAGGCCACCTTGCAAAAATACTTGATTGACATCTCGCTTTTTGCGGCATCGAGTTTGGATAGGGCGGGAGAGATTCACGAACGACTTAGCGCGGAATGGGCAAAGCGGCTGTATGAGGCGGGGGCGCTGATAAAATCCAAAACGGCGCAGTTTTTTGACGAGGCGCAAAACACCTTTTTAAACGGCCGCCAAGTGCGCGGAATTTGCCCCATCGACGGCTGCAAATCGGAAGAAGCCTATGCCGACGAGTGTTCCTTAGGCCATCAATACCCGCCGAGCGATTTAATCAACCCCGTCAGCACGTTGAGCGGGAGGCGGCCGGTTTTAAGGGAAGTCACCAACTGGTATTTCGATTTAGAAAAGTACGGCGGGTTTTTAAGCGAGTATGTGGATACGTGTGAGGCGGCGGGTACGCGAAAAGCGATGAACGTCATATCGCGCGATTATTTGCGCCCCCCGTCCGTTTTTGTTAAGGATGAAGTATATGCCGGTGGTCAGTGGCCAGTGGCCAGTGGTCAGTTTTCTAAGGATGGAGAAAGCAAATCATCCATCCCGAACCCCGAACCCCGAACCCCGAATCCCGATTGCCCTTTATACTCCGTCGAACCGGACGAAAAACGTAAAATCGTCAAACTCACTTTTAATAACCTTGCCGAACGCGAACACGCCTGCGCAATCCTCACCCAAAACAATATCCGATTCCGTACCGGAAAAACACTGGTGCCGTTTAGGTTATCCGGCAACATCGAGTGGGGCGTGCCGTTCCCCGAATTCGAGGGCGAAAAAGGCTTGACCTTTTGGGTGTGGCCGGAATCGCTTTGGGCGCCGATTTCGTTTACAAGGGCGTATCTTGAGAGTATCGGCGCGGGGGAGGACGAGTGGAAAAACTATTGGTGCTCATCCGAAGCCAAGGCGTATCAATTCATAGGCGAGGACAACATTTATTTTTATAACCTTGCCGAACCCGCGATGTTTGCCGCATTGCGCGGGGATGGAGAATGGGAAATGGGGAATGAGGACAGGGAGTTGAATAAAACTGCTTACGAACCCCGAACCCCGAACCCCGAACCCCGAAATTCATCCGCTTACCCGCCGCCAACCACCAATCACCAACCACGAGACCATTGGCCGTTCCAAATGCCGCGCATCGTTGCCAACAAGCACGCGCTTTTCTTGGACGGAAAGGCGTCCTCGAGCGGCAAAGTTAAGCCGCCGATGGCGGACGAACTCTTGTCGCACTATGCGCCGGAGCAGTTGCGCGCACACTTTTTCGGCATGACACTGGCGAATATGAGCGTGTCTTTTAGGCCCAAAGCCTACGACCCAAAATTTTCCGGCGACGTAGATCCCGCGACCAAGGAGTGGAACATTTTTGTAAACCTCCTAAACCGAGCCGTGCGCACGTTCTTTTATTCGTTCCAAAAGTGCAACGGCGGCAATCAAAATTTTCCGAAAGGGATAGTATCCGACGACATTCTCAAAAAGGCAGGGGACGCGATTTTGCGCTACGAGGAATTGATGGCAGCGCAGGAATTCCATGTGGTGATGACGGAATTAGAGGAATTTTTCCGACTTTGCAATTCCTCCGTCACCGCCCGCATGAGCGCGCTTAAAGACGACGCCTCGCCTGAAGTTTTTGCCCAAGCCGTGGTTGACTCGGCGCATCTGGTTAAAACCGCCGCTGTTCTCGCACATCCCATCGCCCCTCAGTCCAGCGAAACCGTGCGCGAATATTTTAACTGCGACGAACGCTTTTTTTCGTGGGATTTTATCTTTAAGCCCGTTTCCGTCCTCATGGAAGCGGGGCACTCCCTTAAATTCGTCGAGCCCCGCTTCGACTTTTACAAAAAGCCCGAATGGCAATTCGAAAGAAGATAACAGATAAAGGATAACAGATAAAAGACGTAAGGATAATTTCTAAATTTGATTAAACAAGGAGACACACCATCATGGACACATCTCGCATTTACACAGAAAAAAAGCCCGGCTTCACCCGGGAGGCGGACTCGTTTTTGAGCGACATCAACGAGTACTTGCAGTTAAACATTCCGGGATTAAGATTGTTTAACCGCTACGACGTGTCGGGGCTGACCCGGAAAGCTTTAGACACGGCGTCAAGGCTTATATTAAGCGAGCCGCAGTCGGACGAGTATTTTATCGGAAAACTGCCTCCGCTGCCTGCCGACACGTGGGTGTTTTGCCTCGCTCCTCCGCCCGATCACCGCCGCAGCGAGAGCGCCGCGCAAAGCATTCAGGCGTATTTTTTAGGCGAGAGGCTCATTGTAGACGCCTATCGCGTGTTTGCGTTTGAAGGGGTAGAGGACGCGGGTCAAAAAGAGCGCGTCAAAGCGTACCTAATAAACACTTTAGGCGGCAGCGAGGTGCCCGAAAAAGGGCGACTGGAGCTTGAGTTCCCGCCCGCGCCGGACATTGTTACGTTGGACGGTTTTCGCAAAGCGAACAAAGACGCCCGCGCCAAGCTGCGCGAGGACTACGCTTTGGCGCTTTCCGATGCGGATATGGTGTGTTTGGCGGAGTACTTTAGCCAGGAGGGGCGCGACCCGACACTCACCGAACTGCGCGTTTTTGACGTGTATTGGTCGGACCATTGCCGCCACTCGACGTTTTTAACGATTTTAGATAAAATTCAAATCGACGATCCGCGCGCAAAAACCGCGTACGACTTGTTTTTAAAGGTGAACGGAAAAAGCGAAGTTACCATGATGAACATCGCCACCGCTACCATGCGGCATCTATCAAAGCTCGGCAAGCTCCCGATGCTTGCCGACACGGGCGAGAATAACGCCTGCACGATCCGCGTTAAGGTGAAGGCCAACAAAAAATACGAGGACTACCTGCTGCTGTTTAAAAACGAAACGCACAACCATCCCACCGAAATAAGGCCCTACGACGGCGCGCATACCTGCGTGGGCGGCGCCATCCGCGACCCCCTGAGCGGGCGCGCGTACGTCTATCAGGGGATGCGCATCAGCGGCGCCGCCGACCCGACGCAGCCGATCGCGGAAACCTTGCCCGGTAAGCTCCCGCAGAAAAAAATCACGACCGAAGCGGCGCGGGGCAACAGCGGGTATTCTAACCACGCGGGGCTTGCCGCGGGATTGGCCAAAGAAATCTACCACGAGGGGTATTTGGCAAAACGCATGGAGGCAGGGGCATTAATCGGCTCGGTAAAAGAGAGCGCGACGCGGTTCGAGACACCCGCCCCCGGCGACGTCGTCATATTAATCGGCGGGCGTACGGGGCGCGACGGCATCGGCGCGGCGTCCAGCTCGTCCACCGCCAAGGGCGCGTTGACGGCAATTGAATACGGCACCTCCGTTCCAAAAGGCGAGGTGGCGGGCGGGCGAAAGCTCATCCGCCTGTTTAAAAACCCCGCCTTTACAAAGCTTGTCAAGCGCTGCAACGACTTCGGCGCGGGCGGCGTTTCGGTGGCCGTCGGCGAATTAAGCGACGGGCTGGACATCAATTTAGATTTGGTTCCCGTCAAATACGCAGGCCTCGACGGCACGGATTTAGCGATAAGCGAATCCCAAGAACGCATGGCGGTCGTGGTTTCGGCCGCGGACGCAGCCGCCGTCAAGGAATTGTGCGACATAGAAAATTTAGAGGCGACGCCCATCGCGGCGGTCAACGACACGGCCAGGCTCGTCATGCGGTGGCGCGGGAAAAGAATTGTCAACCTATCGCGGGACTTTTTAAACCGTAACGGCGCCGCACGCCGCCAAAGCGTGGAGATTGCCGATACCTCCCAAGAGGAAGCCAAGTTAAGATCGAGAGCCCCTTTAAAGGAAAGGCTAATAGGGCTCGCCTCCGATCTCAGCTTTTGTTCGCAAAAGGGGATTGGCGAGCACTTTGATGCGTCCTTGGGCAGCCGCAGCGTGTTTATCCCGGGGGAGACGCAAAGTATGGCGGGTTTAATCGCCGACGGCGCCGATACGGCATCCGTAATGTCGTACGGGTTCGACCCTTACAAAAGCTCGGCCGACCCCTTTGGCGGCGCGGCGGACGCGGTTATAACTTCCGTGGCAAAGCTTGTGGCGGCCGGCGCGGATTTAAGCACGGTGCACCTGTCTTTGCAGGAATTTTTCCCGAGCCCGGCGGGCGACGAGAAGCGCTGGGGCACGGCGGTCTCGGCGATTTTAGGCGCGTTTTGGGCGCAAATGCAGCTCGAAATTGCGGCAATCGGCGGCAAGGACTCGATGAGCGGCACCTACAAGAATCTGGACGTCCCCCCGACGCTTATCTCGTTTGCCGCCGGCGTAGGCGAGGCGGGAAAGCTATTAAGCCCCGAATTTAAGGCGGCGCATAACCGCGTGTACCTCTTTAAAGCGCCGGCCGACTTGGTTGCGCTAAAAAAGAAGTGGGTCACGCTGGGCCGCTTGATCCGCACCGGAAAAATCGTGTCCGCATATGCGTGCGAGCGGGGGGGCACGTTCGGAGCCATCTTAAAAATGAGCGTAGGCACGCCGTTTGGGTTTAAGGGTGCAGAGGCATCCGGCGCATTCAATCTGCCCGCAGGCTCTATTGTGTTAGAAGCGCTCGACGAGATGCCGGGCTACAAAATCCTGGGGCGCACCTCCGCGCATCCGGATTTGGTGTTTGGCGACACGACGCTTTCTAAAGAGGAATTTTTGGCCGCATACGAGGCCCCCTTAGAGCGCATTTTTCCGACCCGATACGATGAAAAAACGGTGCCGCTGGAGAGCGGTTTTGCGCTCCCGCCTCCCGCCGTTAATTATGCTTCCGCCTCGCCCCGCGCCCCTCAAGAGGGGAAGGCGCGCCCGTCCGCTCCGATGGCAAAGCCCCGTGCCTTGATCCCCGTATTCCCGGGGACCAACGGCGAAATCGAGGCGGCCACGGCGCTCGAGGCGGCCGGCGGCAAGGCAAAGCTGCTTGTTATGCGCAACAATTCGCCCGCAGATCTTGCGGAGTTTGTGCGCGAATTTGCCCGCGAAATTCAAAAATCCCAAATGCTTCTTTTGCCGGGCGGCTCGTCTGCGGCCGACGAGCCCGACGGCGCGGGCAAGCTCATCGTTTCGCTTTTCCGGAATCCGCGCATCACGGATGCCGTGCACAAGTTTTTGCGCGAGCAAGACGGGCTGATGCTGGGATTAGGCAACGGCTTTCAGGCGCTGGTCAAACTCGGGTTGCTGCCGTACGGCGAAATCCGCGACCCCTCCGTGTCCGCGCCGACGCTCGCCCTTAACGCAATCGGCCGCTTTATGGGAAAATACGTCAATACCCGCGTGTGCTCGCTAACTTCGCCGTGGTTAGCCGAATGCGTTTTAGGCGAAATCCACACCTTGCCGTTTGGTGCCTCCGAGGGGCGGTTTGTCGCCGACCCCGCCGAACTCAAGGAGCTTGCTAATAACGGCCAAATCGCGTTCCAATACTGCGACAAATCTGGCAACCCCTCGATGGACATCGATATTAACCCGGCCGGTTCTATGTGGGCAATCGAGGGCATCTCAAGCTTAGGCGGCCGCATTTTGGGCAAGATGGCGCACTCCGAACGCTTCGGCCCGCATCTAGCCAAAAACGTCCCCGGCAACAAGTACCAGCCGATTTTTGTGGGCGGAGTGAAGTATTTTAAGTGAGGAATTAGGAGTTAGGAGTGAGGAATGTCGGATGGCTGCAGAGCGGGATTGTTTGGCTTAAATATCCCCAAAATGAACGTCCGCCGGCGTATCAATACGCAAAAATCGTAGGGGACGCCGCCCCCGGGCGTCCCGCACCTTATTGAAAAAACCGCCGGTTGCATTATATGTCCGGCGGTTTTTACGGTTTGGGCTTGGGAGAAAGCCGGCTATCCCGGCACCCATATTGCGTAAAGCGTCGTTCCGTCGGGAGCGGATGCAATCTCCGCTGCCGTGTATACCGCCGTGCCGTCCGGCGCAGTAGCCCAGCCGCCAAAGGTATAGCCCGCGCGGGAAGGGACGCTAATCCCGTTTGCCGCGCCCGGGTTTGCGATACTGTTTGCGGATTTGGTAAACGATTCTACATACGCGCCGCCGTTCTCGTCCGTTGCCATAGTACATCCCCACACCACGGGACGTGAAAGATTCCAGCTTGTATTGAGCCCTGTACTCCATCCGTACGGCTTGCTTGCGGCCTCGGCGTAAATTGCTAAACTCGTACAACCTGTAAATGCGTTGCCCGCGATGTTTATTACGCTACCCGGAATCGCGATACTTTTTAGCTTATTGCAGCCCTGAAATGCGCCGATTCCGATGGTTTCTACACCGACGGGGATGGTGATACCCGTTAATCCGGTACAGCCCGCAAACGCCTCGCCGCCGATCGCCGTTATGCTGTCCGGTAAGGTAATTTTAACTAAGCGCGTATCGTCCCGGAACCCGCCGTGTGCAATTTCGGTCACGGGCAGCCCTAAAAACACTTTTGAAAGGATTATTCCGTCGGCGCTCACGCCGCCCTTTGAAACCATAAACGCCGTTCCGCCGTCAATCGGCCTATATTTTGAGCCCGGCGTTTGTAGCGGCTCCTTTTTGATTAGCCTGTCAATCATGTTTAAAATTAGCTTTTTTCCGGCGGGATTGGTAAAATAATTTCTTGACCAATCGTCGTCGCCCAAAGTACTCATAAAGCTTGCGGCGCGCCCGCTTCCGTAGTCCCACTCTGCGTATAGCGGCAAGCCTTTCGATGTTTCTAAGTAAACCTTGCAACCATCGGACTCCTTTGACCTTACGTGATTTGAGTTGCCCAGTTCGGGCAGCGGCGCGTTGATTCCGTTTAAGAGGCCCACCCCGCCAAAGACGGTTGGCCTAAAGGCTGCCGGACGGGACCACGCTTCCGCCGACCCCTCGACCTCCGCCCGCATAAAGTCCGTCACCCGGGTATCGTTTTGGAAGCCCTCGGCGATATCTCTGATTCCCAAGAAATGCCTTTCACCCGCACCGTAATTGCCCGGGACGCCGTAGCGGGGGTCGTCGGTTGCGATGCCCCAGCCGTCGTCCGCCATCGATTGGAGGATCTGGCGTGCGTCGGCGCGGTCTAACTCGTTGCCGATGCCGACCGTGGAGAATGTAATACCCTCCGCATTCATCGTCTGAATGGTGGCGTTGACCGTCCACTTTAAAGTGTCTTGGTTGCCGTCCAGCGGGATGCCGTCGGTCATAAATAAAACGTGCTTGCGGGAGGTAAAGGTGACACCCCCCAGCATCCGCGCCGCCATCTCGACCCCGTTGCCGTAGACGGTGCCTTGCGAGGTGGATATCGAATTAAGCGCGTTAAAAATTTCCGTTTTGCGCGTGGCGGGCGTCATGCCGATGGCAGTGCGGGCGTTGGAATTGAAATCGATGATGCCCACATAGTCGTCGGGCTCTAAGGCGTTGACCGCCGCTTTTGCGCCTTCGGCCTCCGCCCAAAGCCGGCTGCCGATCATATCCTCGTCATAGGGCTTTTTGTTGGCGGCGGACAGTCGGACGGGCGCGCAGGTAGAGGTGGACGAGTCGATCACAATCACCAGCGCGAACGGCGGCAATGCGGGGAGGGCTTCCACCGGCAGCATTGCCGCAAGCGCCGAGCCCTTAAAATCCTCCTCCCAGTATGCTTTATCGCCGCCCGTCGTAAGTAATCCGCCGCCAAGCCTTACAAACGCGTCTAAAATCGTCGTAAAGGCGGGCGTCAAATCGGCGGTGGAGACGTTAACCAAAACAACCCCGCTAAATTCCGCCAGATTTCCCGCCGTAAAGAGCGCCGCTTGAACGGGCCTGACCCGATGTGGCTCAAAATCGGTTTCGGCAGTTATCAGCGCGTCTAATTTTGCGCCCTCGCCTTCCGCACCCTCGATAATCAATATCTTTTTAGCGGGAGGGATTTCTTTTGCGACGGTATATACAAATGCGCCCGACCAATCGGAATCGGAAAAATCCCCGCCGCCCTTTGCCTTAACACGAAGTTGGTAAGCGCCCGGCTCGGTAAGCCCTGCCAATGAAAATGTGGTTGCAGTTTGGGGCGGGGAAGCGTTTTCGCCGTCGAATACCACAACATACCCGGAAGCGCCCGTCACTGCGCCCCACGACAACACCGTGCCGTCAATTGCAAGGTTTTGCGGCGCGGCAAGCTTAGTTTTCTCCGCGCCGCCCGTGCTGACGGTGTATGTAACTGCTTGCGACCAATCGGAATCGGCAAATTTCCCGCCGCCCCGTGCTTGCACCCGGATTTGATATGCGCCGGGCGCGGTAAGACCGTCTAGCGAAAAGGCCGTTTCCGTCGCCGTAACATTAACGGGCGCGTTTTCGTCTACCCGCACGCGGTATCCGGCCGCGTTTTCTACCGCGTCCCACTTTAAAACCGCCCCGGTAACGACAAGGTTTTTAGGAGCCGTCAGCTTTGTTTTTTCCGGTTCGGTTCCGTCCCCGCCGACGCAAGCGGCAAAAACACCGCACGCCGCCAGCAGCGAAATTAGGAGAATAAGCAATTTTCTTTTCATAGCTGCTCCTTTATGAGGGAAGAAGTGGGAGTCAAATTTATCGTAGGGGCGAGGCGCGCCTCGCCCGAATTTACAAAAACCAAAGCGTTTTGCAGATGTGAAAGAGTTTTTTGGGCGAGGCACGCCTCGCCCCTACGATTAATACTCTCACTCTAAGAACTCGTTATTTGCAATTTGCATCCTACCCGCCCGTGTGGTTGAAATGCACCGTCGCGCCGGGCGGAAAGCTTGCGGACAATCCGGAAACGGCGTTCCACTGCGACTCGGAGCCCGCGTAAAAGACGTCTAAAATTCCGGCGCAGCCTAAAAATGCATCGGTGGATACGAAGGCGATGCTGGCGGGCATTGTGATTGCGGCAAGTCTCACGCAGCCTGCAAAGGCCTCTAGATATATGTTTGCTATTCCCTCGGGGAGGACGATACTTTGCAATGAGGTGCAACCATTAAAGGCCGAGGCACTGATGTTTGTAACGCCCTCGGGGATGACGACTTCCTCTAATGAGCTGCAGCCGTTGAACGCATACTCTCCAATCACCGTAATGGTTGGCGGCAGCGTTACTTTGGTCAAGCCGTCGCAGCCGTTGAACGCGCGGCTGCCGACGGTGCCGCGCAGGACGGTGACTTCCTTTAGCGACGGCGGAATATACTCGCCTTGCGTCAGATTGCTGGTCGACCCGAAAATAACGCCGAAATGCGTGCCGACGTTTACATACGGGATCGTGATGCTTTGCAGGCCATTGCAGTCTTGGAACGAACCGCGCACCATACTCGTCATTTGATTCGGGATATAGAGCGAGACAAAGCCCGTGCAGCCCCTAAACGTTCCTTCGGGGATCGCCGTTACCTCGGGCGGGAACGAAAAATCTGTCAGCGAGACGCACCAAGCAAACGCGTACGACCCAAGGCTTGTCACCGAGTCCGGTAAGTCGATGCTTTCAAGCGAGCTGCAGTTGGAAAATGCGTTGGCGCCGACGGTTAAAACGCCGTCCGGTACCGAAACGGCCGTTAGCTCATTGCAGCCGGAAAAAGTATGGGGTTGAATAATCGTCACACCGGACGGAATTGTAACGGAGATAAGCGCACTGCAGTTGCGGAACGCGCCTGCCCCGAGGTCGGTCACGGAGGCAGGAATTGAGATGTTTGTCAGCGAACGGCAGCCGTTGAACGCGTACGCGCCGATGCTTATCACCGATGAGGGGATTATAACGGACGTGAGCGACCGGTATCCGGAGAAGGCGAAGGGCTCAATTTCCGTCGTGCCCTCCGGAATTGATACGCTGGTGATGAGGGAATTTTCGTTGTCAACGCCCGCCAGCTCCCGGGCCAGCAGGAGATCTGCTTGCAACGCGGCAAAGTGTGCCGTAGCATTTGCGCTAAAGGTGGTGCTGGGCATCGAAAGGCGCTGCCCGCCGCCCGTCTCTGCCATAGGCTGAACCATATTGACCGTACCGGCAAGGGTGTCGAGCCCGACGGTCGACAACGAAATCCCGTCCGCCCGCATATCTTGAATGGCGGTCAGATATTCCTCTATGATGATGGCGGTATCGGTAGAGGAGGCTCCGCCGCCGGTGATGAATAAAATGTGGCGGGTGCACTTATCGGATACGACGCCGATTTCCGCGTGCGCCAGAGAAATCGCGCTGCCGACCGCCGTGCCCGTTACCGTAGTAATTCCGTTAATCGTCGTAGTAAGCGCCGCCGTGTTGTCGGCAGACGAGACGGGGAGCCTCAGTGTAGGAGAGTTGGCAAACGAGATAAGCCCGAGAAAGTCGCCCTCGTCCAAAGCGCTTGCGGCTAACTTGGCGGCCTCGGCTCCCGCCCAAAGCAGGCTGTTGCCGACCATGCCGGCTTCATAGGGGGTTCTGCCGGTGGTGGAACTATTATTCGGCCCGCACATGGAGGTTGAGGCGCGGAGAATAATTAAGAGCACCATTTTGCCCTCAAAGGACGCGAATTTTTCCTCCGCCGCCCGCAGTGTCGAAAACGCGCCGGTTACATTCGCCGCGCTTTTCAAGGCTTCCGGTAGCGCGTCATAGGCCGCGCGTACCGCCGCGATCTTCGCCTCGTCCGCTTTGGTCGGCGCAAGCACGGACACGGCGGGGAGCGTGCCTGCCAGCGTCACAAACGCGGCCGCCGCTTCTTGGCCCGCAGAAGCTAGCAGCGCCTCGTACTCGGCTTTCTTTAAGTTGTAAACTGCCAACGCCGCCGTCACGTCCGCCCACGCTTTTTCGGGGTTTGACAGCGCGTTGTATTTTTCTAAAGCGTTGGCAAGCAGCCCCGCGCTGCTAAGGGTCACGTCGCCGATGGCGGACACCGCCGTGATAAAGGCTTCGGCCGCAGGGGATTGCTGTCCCGCCAAATCGTCGAACGCGGCTTTCTTTTCCAAATATACCGTCCACGCCGCCGTAACGTCCGTGCGCACCTTTTCGGCTTCCGTCAGCGCGTTATATTTTTCTAAAGCGTTGGCAAGCAATCCGCCGCTGGCAAGGGTTACCTCGCCGATTCCCGCTACCGCCGTCCGAAAAGCCTCGGCGGCAGCCGAAGGTTCAAGCCCCGCGGGCGTCCACTTGGCGTACACGGTTGCGTTTGCCGTTACGCCCGAAAGTGTGGTGAAGGGTTGCGTAAACGTCCCCTCGTCGGTAAACCAACCGCCAAAAAGTTGGCCCTCTTTTGTCGGCGGCGCGGGGAGGGACGCCCCGGCTTTTGCTTCCACCGTTGCGTGCACTTTCCCGTCGGACATAAACGTAACGACCGGCGCGTCGGTTTTGTCTTTCCCGCACGCCGTAATGCTCAGCGCGAAAAGTAGCGCAATCAATGCGATAATCGTAAATTTACAGAATCTTTTCATAACAATAGCCCTCCAAATATATGATTATTCTATCACTCTGATTGACTATAAGTCAATGGTTTTTATGCACTAATCGTCCGCGAAGTGAGAGCCGCATACCGCGCCTATCCGCCCGCATGGTTATACGCTATCGTCGCGCCTTCCGGAATGTACGCTTCCGCAAGACCGCTTACGGCGTTCCACTGCCCCTCCGAGCCCGCATAATAAATGTCGGTCAAAGAGCCGCAACCGTAAAATGCGCTCTCTCCCATGCTTGTCACTAAAGCCGGTATCGCGACATTCGCAAGGGCGCCGCAATTATAAAACGCCCTATCACCGATGTCCGAAACGCTGCCGGAAATCGTAATGCCGGTAAGGGCGACGCAATTAGAAAAAGCACCGGATCTAAGTGCGCTTGCATCGGTAATAATGACCGTTCTCAGCGAAGCGGGAATGTAATAGTCAATATAGTCATAGGTATAGACAGACCCGAAATAGGCGCGGAACCACTGCACCGCCCTCGTCCCGCCCGTATAATTGTCCCTGCCGAAGATAACTCCAAACAGCGCGTAGGGGCCGCCGATCTCCGTTTTGCTTGTGCCGACAAACGGCAAGGTTATGCCGGTAAGGGCGCGGCAGCCGGCAAAGGCGTAGCTTGCGATACTTATTACCGAATCGGGAACCGTAATACTCGTAAGGCCGGTAAAAGCGAACGCATAACTTCCGATGCTTGATACGGAATTGGGAATCGTGATACTTGTTAGAGCCGAGCAATTCCGGAACGCATAGTTCCCGATGCTTATCACATTGTAATTCACGATTGCCAATTTGCTAACTTTCTTACTGCTTTATAGGGGATTTTATGAATCTGTAAACTATATTTAAGGTTCGGGTGGTGATGCCGTTCACCGTTTCGGGGTGGGATATTTCAATCCGTTCTATGAGCTGTTTTACCATTTCGGCGGTCAAT
>WQYM01000040.1 GCA_009781235.1 Bacillota bacterium | reverse complement strand
TTCTAAAGTGGATTGCGCCAAGGATTTAAAAACCGCCAAGGTGTATATGACGGTAAGCGGCGAAACAAAGGAAGAGCGCGAAGCCGTTTTATCCGCCGTACAAGCCTCCGCCGGCTTTATCCGAAAGGAGCTGGCGGCGGATTTTAAGGCGTTGCGCACCGTCCCCTCGTTAACCTTTATCTTAGATGAAAGCGGCGTTTACGGCGCCCGCATCGACGAATTGTTGGCGGGGCTGGGTAGGGGATAACCTGTTGTAATTCAGCACTACCTAATCGCTTTGTTAGTTAGGAATTAGGAGTTAGGAATTAGGAATGAGGGATAATTGCCTGTGGGAATAGCGACAAGTTTCTTTTATTCCTTAAGGAACAACAAAACTATGCTCTTACTCTAACCTTCACTTATCCCTCATTCCTAATTCCTAACTCCTAATTCCTCACTTTTGAACTGATAAAGTTCTCAATTACTCTATTCCCTAACCCCTAACCCCTAAATTTTGGAGGTACATATTCATGGAAAAGACAATCAGATGGGCCATGGTCGGCCTGGGAAAAATTTCGCGCCGGATGCTAAAAGCGATCCGCAGCGTGCCGGGCAGCGAGGTCGTCGCGTGCGCGTCGTCGTCGAAAGAGCGGGCCGAAGCCTACGCCAAGGAATTTAACATCCCCAATGCGCTTACGTACCAAGAGCTTGCGGACAACCCGGGTTTGGTGGATGCGGTGTATATCGCCACGCACATGAACGCGCACGCAAAGCCCACGATGATGTTTTTAAAAAAGAAAATCGCGGTTTTGTGCGAGAAAACGTTTGCCACATCCGAAAAAGAGGCGGAGTCCATGATTCAGTGCTCCGTCGAAAACGACACGCTGTTGATGGAGGCGATGTGGACGCGCTTTTTGCCCGCCACGCTGGAGCTTCAAGATATTTTGGCGGGCGGCAAGGTCGGCAAAATCCTGTCCACGCGCGGCAAATTTGAGGTCGGCATCGGCCACGGGCCTTCCTCGCGCGTGTTTAACAAGGCGGTGGGGGGCGGAAGCATACTGGATGTCGGCATTTATCCCACCACTTACACGCACATGCTGCTCGGCGTGCCCGAAAAAATCGAGGCAAAAGGGCGCTTAAAAAAGGAAGTGGACGTCAACTGCGATGCGGTGTTTACGTATCCGGGCGGCGTTACGGCGACCACGCGCGTTTCGACCGAATTTTTGACGCTGAAAGAGTTTTATATCATTGAGTGCGAACACGCGACCGTCACCGTCCCGTCGTTTTTCGACGCGCGCAAAATCATCATAAAGTATAAAGACAAAAACGTCAAGAAGGAAGTGATTACCTCGCGGGGCGGCGTGCCGTTCGGCCGGCGCGGCTACCCGGACGGTTTTACGCACGAAATATTTCACTTTAACGACCTTATCCGCCGCAACATAAAGGAGAGCCCCGTAATGACGCACGAGGTGACAATGCAGGTAATGCGGATGATTGACGCGCAATTAAAACAGGTCGGCGTGGAGTATTAGACTATGCGGTTTATTCCGTTGGGAATCGCCGGTATATTGGTTTTTGCGTTCATCATATTATATATTCGTGAATGCGGATTCCGTAAAAATTTTGATGCGGACGGTGTTAGAAAGTTTTACGCCGCACTTCCGTTTTGGTACTTTTGGCTTGGATTTATCGCCGTATTTGGCTTCGGTATACCATTAGGAATTTTTATGGCTACCGAATATAAAACAGGGTGGACTGGTGTTTTCACGGCGATGTATTGTACATTCATGCCCTTTATTTTGACGGGATGCTTTTTGTGCTACGCTTTTTTGCGCGTCAGGCTGGTTGTCATCAGGAAGGAACTCACATATCGTCCGATTGTTGGACCAAACCGACGGTATGTATCGCATGATATACGGTATTTTAGGATAAAATCCACCGATGTAATAATATATGCATTCAAAAGACTGTTTTTAATTGGGAAGGATTATGAGGGGTGCTATTTGCTACTCGATTGGCTGAAAGAATATGATATCGGCTGGACGCCGAAAGATTCATTGTCGTCAGAACCGGAAATCGTTTTTGACGGCGAGCTTTCCGGCGATACAAAAATGTATTTGAGTCTTGCAAGCAGAGTTATTAATCGAAAATCGTTGCCGAACAGAATGGAAGATACGCATTATTCCGTCCGGGTAGAGATTTGCGCAGAATCGATATTGTTTCGGCAAGTTCTTCCGGCTGTCAAAATTATTGAGGGCTTGCTCATCAACGACTATGAGTTTTCGTTTGCCGAAGTCAAGAAATTATATTTATGTGACAATTGTGTATTGATAAAATGCGGCAGAATACTTGTGCCTTGCGAAAACAGCTTACTGCAAAAGGGGAGCGCAGAGGAAATGCTTGCGATGTTTCACAACATAGAAACAATGGTGTTGCGGCATCTAGGGAGCAATTAAGGGATTATCAGCTTCCTAAACGCTGTCGGCAGGGCAATATCGTTCAACCTTGCCCACGTTAAATCCTTCGTTTTTTCTTTGCACGTAAAATAGTACACGCGCATGTTCCAAATCCGGTGCGTAAAAACGTGCGTAAATTCGCACGTGCGCGGTGAATGATAACCGCAATCCTTTTCCGTCCGTAATTTGTCAGTCGTAAATTGTAAATTGTAAATATCCGCTGCCGCTTTCATCGCCTCATCCTCACTAAGCCTTCCCGGCACATTCACAAACTCCCACAGCCCTGCCAATATACCCTTGGCGGGGCGTTTTTTTACGGCGAACAGGCCTTGCGACTCAACCACAAAAACGGTAATGTCCTCGGTAGTTTTTGCTTTTTTGGCAGACTTTACGGGCAAAACTTCGGTTAAATTCTCCCGATACGCCCGACACAATTCGTGTATCGGGCATTCCCCGCACAGCGGTTTCCCATTCGGCAGGCAAACGGTCGCGCCCAGCTCCATCACGCTTTGCGTCAGCGTCCCCGGATTTATAGGTTGTCCGGGGGTCAGACCCCAAGACAACCATTTATTCGCTTTTGAGGGAATTTCATACAGCGGCTGCAAAGCCTGATAAACGGCCGATTTGGTTTTTTCATCGGAAATATCCGCATCGCTCCCGGTCAGCCGCGCAATCACGCGCAAAATATTCCCGTCCACCGACGGGGTGGGCAAGTCAAAACAAATCGCGCAAATGGTTCCCGCCGTGTAGTCGCCTACGCCGGTCAGGCTTCGGACACTTTTATAATCGCGCGGGAAAACGCCGCCGAACTCATCCCGGATTTTTTTAGCCGCCCGATGCAAATTTTTGGCACGGCTATAGTATCCAAGCCCCTCCCAATGCTTTAAAACTTCCTCCTCGTCTGCGTTTGCAAGCGCCGTTACATCTGCAAATCTGCGCATAAAATGCTCGTAGTATTCAATCGCCTGAGCAACGCGCGTTTGCTGCAGCATGATTTCCGAAACCCACACGCGATAGGGGTCGGTATTTTGGCGCCACGGCAAATTCCGCGCGTTTTTTTCATACCACGCGGCCAAAAGGCTTGCAAAGCAGGGGTCGATTTCGGGGATTGACACCATGAATCCAGTATAAAGGAATTTAGTGAGATTGTCAACGGGATAAGTTGCATGTCACGGGGACGCCGGTTATTGATATGCCAATAACCGGCGTCCCCGTGACATGCCGCTGTTAGCTTGTCGATGAGTCCGTCCCCCCGACAAGTTGAGTTTTGGATGCGCAAAACTGTTGCCAAAGGGTGCGTTATGTGGTAAAATAAAAATGTCCCCATGCTGTTGTTCAAGTACGCAAAAGTCGGTTCCGCCGTTTATACGCCGCATCTGGTGCTGATGCACAGCTTTACGATGGCGATACGCCGCTGCGGCCTTTCCGTTCGGTTTAGCGAGGGCTTTAACCCGCACGAGCGCATTTTTTTCGCGCCGCCTCTGCCCATCGGCACCGCGTCGGAGTGCGAATATTTTTCCGTGGACTCGTCCGAGAACCCGCAAGATTCTATGAAACGGCTGAACGGCTCGCTTCAGGAGGGGGTAACAATTCTAAAAGCCGCCGAGCGTGCGGAAAACCCGAATTTTGCCGCCGTAAGTTACGCGGCTGAGTATGAGATTACACAAAGTTCCCCGCCCCCTTGTGTAATCGATTTAAAAAATATCCTGGCTCAAGATAAATATGAAATCTCGTTCGAGCAAAAAGGCGAAACCGTTAAAAAAGATGTGCGGGGACTGATTTTTGACCTTAAAATTTCCGAAATTCCTCACTCCTCACTTCTCACTCCTAACTATCTTTTCACCCTCGCGTGCGGCAACCAAAACTTACGCGCCGACCGATTGATGCGGCATCTGTTGAAATCTGTCGGGCAGGAGGACGCTTATTTTACCGTCACAAAAAAGCGCCTCTTTGACAAAAATTTCGTGGATATTGATACGCGGTTTTTTTAATTAATGCGTTACATCAACAAAGAATACGGATTTGCGTTCCGCCCGCCGTACTACGACAAGTTTTACGAGGAAAAAAACAGCGGGCTGCCTATCACCGGAGAGAACTTCCCCGGGCGCTTTTGCTTGGGCGTCGGGTATGATTATGAGGCCTTAAACGGCGCGATGCTGGTGGGGCGCAACGGTTCGATGTGGGGCGTAAGGGCGGAATACTTTGATGGGAATAAATGGCTTTTGAGCGGCGATTTTTCGCACCGTCTAGGAGCCTCTACCGCCAATACCGCCGACGGCAGCTTTGCGCATTTTACGTCCGGTCCCCTGTCAGTTAAGTGGGCGCGCAACAACGAGTCAAGCTTGGTGTTTAAGGTGTCGGCGCACCGCAGGTTACGCGTTCGCGTGGTGTTTTATCCGGTGCAGGGGATTTCGGGGGAGCTTTCCATCGAGGGAGCAAAGGTATTAGGGCGCAGCCCGCACCTCGGGATTATCCCGGGGACGTTGAATTTGACCGACCACAGCGCCGTGTTTGAGGGCCGCTATTTGGTGATTTGCGACTCCGAGCCTCGGCGGGAATATTTTTTCGCCTACGGTTATTCTAAGCCCTCCGCCGGCTATAACGGCCCGGGCGGCGAGGCGGTGATGGAGTTTGTCATCTCAAAGCGCCAGCCGGCGGTTCATTTTTACGCCGTGGTCGGCGATGAGGCGCTGGTTAGCGAGGATCCGCCGCGCCGCGACAAGATGCAAAAGCAAATCGAGACGGCAGAGCTTAGGTACGGCGTAAACAAAACCTTCGGGACGGGAGTTTTAGGCGAGCCGTGCGAACGGATGCTGAATTCCATCCTGTGGTCGCGCGTGTATTACCCGTATTTGATGGCGGTTCTTTACGCTCCCGCGCGCACAAAGCTTAGTAAGCATTTCGATATTCGTGGGCTCGAGGAAAATTGCAGCGCGATACTGGGGAGCATGGCGGGCCTCGATATCGCCGCCGGCCAGCTTTATTACACCTTAGAAGACAAAATTATGTCGCTGTTGGCCGTGTGGCTCGTCTACGCGCGGAGTACGGACAAGAGCGGAATCCTAACTTTATTTGAGACGTTATCAAGCCTTTATCCGCCGGATGAAAACTTGGTGGTGAGCGAAGACCCGGATAAAAACGAGGTCGCGTACAAGTGGGACGATTCGCCGCTAAAGGAGGCCAACCGCTCGCCGATGTATTCACTCGATATGTCCTGCTTAAAGCTGCTCGCACTGGATATTTTAGAGCGTATTTGCCGGAATTCCGGATTGGAACAGGCCGGGGCGTATGCATTGGCACGCAAAAAATTGGCCGCGCATATCAACGAAAAGCTTTGGGACGAGCGGCGCGACATTTATGCGAACCGCTACGTGATGGGTCAGTGGGGAGCTTCTGTGGGCGCGACCGGCTTTTATCCGCTCATTTGCGGCGCTGTAGAGGAGTCCGGGCGTCTCTATAAGCTCTTAAACACGCTAACCGACCCTAAAAGGTTTTGGACGCTCTTCCCCGTGCCCACGCTCAGCGCCGACGACCCGCAGTTCGGCAAAAAAGGCAAGCCCAACAACAACGGCCAGCGCAAGCCCCCGTTTTTAGATTACCGCGGGAGCGTTGTGCCGTATGTCAATTTTTTAATCTATCAAGGGCTTGTGCGGTACGGGCTCGACGAGCTGGCGGGCGTGTTGGCGGAAAAATCGGCAAAGCTTTGGGCAGAAAACGCGAGCGACAACGTGGAAAACTACTCTCTGTACCGGCCGGCGGGCGCCCGCTTTAAGAACCCGGAATTTATCTCCTCGGGCTTTAACATGCTGGCGATGATCGGGGTTTGCGAACTGATTGATTTAGAATATTTCCGGCCGGATTTTAACACCGGGACGATTCGTTTCGGCACGTTTGTAGAGGGCAGCCATTCGCTTACCAATATTAAGCTGCTCGGCCGCTCTTACAGTATCGACGTCTCGGACGATGCCACGGTGTTGCTTATCGACGGAGCGGAGGCGTTTCGCGGGGAGGGCGGCCGTTTTGTCGTCCGCAATTTTTTAGAAACCGAAACCGGATTTACGTTTTTGATAGACGCGCACGCCCTTATTACGCTAAAGCTGACCTCTATTTTACCCAAGCAGCCCGTACGTTATTTTTTAATCGCACCGGCGGGCAAGTCGGCGGTGACGGCAGAGCGGGGAACGGTGGCGGTTGAGAAGATAAAAGATAACAGATAACAGATAACAGAAAAGCGCGCACCACAAACTATGTCATGGTGCGCGCCGCTTGGTACAAGGCGAAACTTGTTACAATGCTTTAAACATTATACGGAAATCGATTGTAGCGCCTCGGCTAAACCGTCCTGATCCGTGTTCGTTTTTAGCCGAACGCGTCTTGCCTTGTAGTGTTATTATGTGTAACAGCACAGGGAATATACGGTTATACCAAAAAAATTACGCTGACAAGATAACAGATTTCCGTTATCTGTTATTTTGACCCGAAATGCACTACGCTAACTACAAAACCATATTGTCTCCGCGCAACGGGATGAACCTGTACCGCGGTTGTACGCACGGCTGCATCTATTGCGACAGCCGGAGCTTGTGCTATCACTTTACGCACGAGTTTACGGATATCGAGGTGAAGGCAGGCGCGCCGGAGCTATTGGAGGCGCAATTAAAGCGGAAAAAGGCGCCGTGCATGGTGTCTACCGGCTCGATGTGCGACCCCTATATCCCGCTGGAAGAAGAGTTGCGGTTCACGCGCCGGGCACTGGAAGTCATCGAAAAACACGGCTTCGGCGTAACGCTCATTACCAAATCCGCCCGGGTTTTGCGCGATTTAGATATTTTAGCGGCGATCAACGCCAAAACCAAAGCGGTCGTGCAAATCACGCTTACGACCTTTGACGAGGCGTTGTGCCGCAAAATCGAGCCGAATGTATCGACGACTTTGGAACGTTTCCGGGCGCTGGAAGTTTTGCGCGACGCCGGTATCCCGACCGTCGTTTGGCTCGGGCCGATTTTGCCTTTTTTAAGCGACACGGAAGAAAATTTGCGCGGGCTCTTAGATTATTGCCGACGCGCGAAGGTAAAAGGGATTTTGTGCTTTGGCTTCGGCGTTACGATGCGCGAGGGGAACCGCGAGTATTTTTATAACCGCTTAGACGCGTTGTTCCCCGGCATAAAAGAGCGGTATATCCAAGCGTTTGGCAATTCCTATGCGTGCAACAGCCCGGACAACGACAAATTGTACCCGATTTTCAAGGAATTTTGCGCGGAGCATGGGATTATGTACAAAACGTCCGAAATTTTTAAATATTTAGGCGAGTTTGAGAGCAAGCAGCGGCAAATGTCATTGTTTGAATAAGCAAAATCATTTTCTCGGGACATAATAATCGGACGGCAATTCGGCGGTTTTCCGGTAACGGGGCAAAAGGGATTCGTCCGCTAATACAAGACGGTGTGTTTTGTGCAATTCCGCCGCGTCTAATTCCACTTCCTTTACCGACGCGGGACGGGGGAAACCGCGCGAATTTTGCGGTTTTAGGCGCAGAAAAACCGTCCGCGCAATCGCGCTCGGCGTCCCTCCGCCCGAAATTTGATGGAGCTCACTCGCGTCCTTTGCGCCAATCCAAACCGCCACGGTATATTCCGGGGTATAGGCAATGCAATACGCATCCGTGTTGCCGTCCTCATTCCCAGCCGTGCCGGTTTTTCCGCAAATGTACTTTGCGCAGCCGCTTAACTTTCGCGCCGTGCCCTCGCGGGCGCAAGCAGCCAGCATCCGGTTGATAAAATACGCCGTGGAATCGTTCATTACGCGCCGCTCGCAAGGCTTTCGCTCATATAAAATGCGGCCGTTTCCGTCTTGAATAGCGGATAAAGCCTGCGGGGATAAAACACCCGCCGTTCGCAAACGCTTGAAAAGAATTGGCAATTTGCAGCAAGGTCAGCCCGTTTTCCATGGCGCCCAAGGACAGTGCCAAATGCCCGTCGCCGCCTGTAAAATCATAGCCGAGCCCGGAGGCGAAGTTTTGGCAGTATTCGACGCCGCATTGCTCCATGAGCTTTACGGCGCACACGTTGGAGGATTGGGCGAGGGCGTCCCCGACGCTGGTCCAAGCCTCGTAACGATGCTTGTAGTTGTCGGGGGAATAGCCGTTAAAATCGGTTTTTTCGTCCAAAATAGGGGTTATGGGGAAGGCGAGGCGTTTTTCGATTGCCGGGGCGTACACGAGTGCCGGTTTTACCGTAGAGGCGGGGTTGCGGCGCAAGATTTCCAAATTCGGCCCGCCGGCTCCGGAAAACCCCAGCACCTCGCCCGAGTGGTTGTTTATCACCAAAACCTGCGCGACAACACCCGCCTCGAGTGCTGCCTCCGCCAGCGCCGCGTCCGCAATACTTTGCACGCGCCCGTCTAAAGACGTGGCGACGGTTACGTTGCGCCGGTACAGCTCTTGTTCGCCGAATCCCAGTATCCCCGCTGCCTCCCGAATAGAGGCGCTCATGTACCGGTTTTCCGTCGTGTTTAAGGGCGCAAGCTGCAAAGCCTCTGCCGAGGCCTCCGCGCACTCGTCCTTGGTAATTTTACCGCCCTCCGTCATTTTTGATAAAACCAAATTCCGCCGTGCCACCGCGTTTTCCGGGCGCGAATAGGGGTTATAGCGGGACGGGTTGTTGATGATGCCGGCAAGCAGCGCGCTTTCGGCCAAAGAAAGCTCGGGAACGCTTTTACCAAACATGGCGTCCGCCGCCGCGTCAATCCCGTACAGGCGGTTGCCGAAGTACAGGATATTTAAGTACATCTCTAAGATCTCGTCTTTAGAAAATTTGCGCTCCAGCGCCCGCGCGATGCGCATTTCCTGAACCTTCCGCTTCAGGCTTTTATCGGCGCTTAAATGCGTATTTTTGATTAGCTGCTGGGTGATGGTGGACGCGCCTTCGCGGAAAGAACGCGACGCGAGGTCTTTTTTTGCGGCCGCTGCGACGCGCCCGTAGTCGATTCCGCCATGCTTATAAAACCGCTTGTCCTCGATGGCTACAAATGCGTCGCGCGTGTGGGCGGGAACGGAGGTAAGCGGCGTGAACCGGCGGTTTTTATTCGCAGCATTGGGCGCGATATCATCCCCGTCGTCGTCTAATACCCGGATAATGCCGACGGGAACCATAAGCTTTTGTTCGTCGAGGCTTGCAAAGCCGTGTATTTTAACATTGGGCTCTAAAATGAGCGCAATCGCCGTAACCGAAAACACCCCCAGCACGCAAACGGCCATAATAACGTATTTTAGGATTTTTCGGAATTTTTTCATCTAGTGGTATTATTTGAAAACGGCGGGGTTTTCATTCGGAATGAAAAGGGCTGCCGCGTTTTTTGCGGCAGCCCTTGAGTGGATATATTTGGAATAGGTTTAGATTAAGCGGGCGGGGTGTACCAATCGGGGTATGTGCCGAGCGTGGCATTGTTTACGGTGGCGGTCGAGCCGGTTGCGGCGGGCGAGAAGGTCGTCGTGCCGTACAGGTTAAACACGCCCCGGTAAAACGCGTTGCCGCTGCCGGTCGTGCACGTAATCGTAGCGTCAATCAGGTTAAACACGACGCACGCCATGTTGCCGCTTTGGCCCAACGGGCGGTAGTTGGCGCTGACTGTGGAGCGGATAATATTAAACGTCCCGTAGCAATTGTTTCCGTCGGCGCTCGCGCTGCCGCTGCCGTTGTGGTTGGCTTGAAAAAAGCTGTTGGAATTGCTGTGGGTTGCGTTGGAGGTAAAGGTGCAGTCGATGAGGGTGATGACCGCGCCAGCTCCGCCGGCTTCGTCCGCGACGCCGTGAATGTTGATGGCGGCGGTTTCGGGGCCGTTCGTAGCGTTATTGTAGTTTGTATTGCTGGATAGGTTTACATTGATGTTTTCAAACGTGATTTTTCCGCTGTTTAACACCTGGAACCGCGAATAGGTGCCGATCGTAACCGTGCGCTTAGGTGTGCCGCTCTTGATAGTAACGTGCTGGCTCGCGTTGTTGACCATAAATGTGCCTGCCGCAGCGCTTTCGGTGTTGTTCAGTGAAATGTCCGCCGTTACCACGATGGTGCCGACGCCTGCCGTGGTGACTTGCGCCCACGCGGCCGTAAATTCGGCTGCGGTGGCAGCGTTTACCGTCAAAGCGCTAAGGGACACCAATTTTTCTTCAAGGATTACAAGCTTTGCCAGCTCGTCCGAAACGCCGGGCTTTAATTTTGCCGCCGGAGATAAAGCGGTGTAAGCGGCTCTTGCGGCCTCAACGAGCGGCGCGACCTCGGCCTTGTTATCGTTCGTTACCGCGCTTGCAGCAGGCAGAGCTTTGACTTTATCCATGAATGCGTTTGCCGCTTCGGTGGCCGCCGTATCTTCTGCTCCCGCGGCCTCAAGCTGAGCGATTTTGGTGCGCAAATTTTCAAGCGTAGTTTTGGCGGCCGCTACGTCGGCATGGGAAACCTCCGACGCGGTCAGCGGCTCATACAAAAGGTCGACCGCCGGCAGCAGCGCCTTTGTGCTTACCGCCGACGCGAAGTCGGTCACCGTGCTTAGGAGCGGCAGGGCGTTCACCGCCAGAATAAACGCGTTTTGCGCGGGGCTCAAGCCGGCCGGGGGTTCCGGGACGTTTTTTAGCTCCTCGATTTTGTCCCGCAGTTGGATAAGGCGGTTGTATTTGCTTACGACGTTCGCATCGTCTTTGTCCTTTTGGCTCAGCGCGTCGTATTGGGCGATGGCGGCGAGAACGTCTGCTTCATCCGTTTTTAAGACTTTGTCGAGCGGCGGAAGCAGATTTACCGCGTCAATGAATTTCTGCGCATCCGATAACGCGGGGGTATTGTTTTTCTTACCGTCTCCGCCGCAAGCGGCCAAAGCGACGGCCAGCACAGCTATTAAAATTAGCGGTACTACAATCTTCCATTTTTTCATTGTTTTGTTTCCTCCAAAACATATTTAATGATTTTTTTGACGGAGTCTGTTTTTAAGAGACTCAATGTATGCTCATTATAGCGCATAAAAATGTCTATGTCAATAGGTTTTTTCATATTATCCGTATATTATCCGCCGTTATTCCTTATTCGTTATTCGTTATTCGTTTAGGTGTGGGCAAATCGCGTTTTTTGTCAGGGGGACGGAGTTCATGCAGACGGCAAAAAGCAAGTTTTTGCCGCCCTACGGGCAACAAAATCTTTGATTTTGTTGTCAGCACTCCGTCCCTGGCAGACAAATAAACGCGATTTGCCCACACCTTATTCGTTTAATTCGCTTGCCAAGAGAGAAAAAACCTGCTACAATAAAGAAGCTGTGCTACATGGGGAGCTGGCGGTGCCCTGTACCCGCAACCCGCCATAGCGGGGTGGAATGCCGCTTTCGGCGTATCGTATGGAAGGCAGTTTTCGATAAGCAATGTTGATACTAAGGTCTTGCGCGACGGGGTCCTGTGAACCGTGTCAGGGCAGAGATGCAGCAGCACTAAGCGGGGAGCTTCGTGCGCCGCAAGGTAGCTTTAGAGGAGTCGGCTGTCGGAGGGACGCTTCGGTGCGGTATGACAACAGCGGATGCACAGCATTTTTGCCCGTTAGGGGTCGCCTACAAGGGGCGGCCCTTTTTCTAATAATGATAAATGATGAATGATAAATGATAAATTGCGGATGGATTTTCGTTCATATGTGCAAAAAGAAACAAACTCGCGAAAAACCCGCATCCAATTATCAATAATTTATCATTTATCATTTATCATTTATCATTTATCATTAATTTTTGCGACGACGCAGAAGGAGCAAAAAATGCGTTTCTTAACGGCCGGAGAAAGCCACGGAAAATGCCTTATGGGCATACTCGAGGGAATCCCGGCAAATCTAAAGATTGATATTGCGCAGGTGAACGCGGAATTGGCTCGTCGCCAACAAGGCTACGGGCGCGGCGGACGGATGGCCATCGAATCCGATACCGTTGAATTTGTCGCCGGAATCCGGGGCGGGGTAACCACCGGCGCGCCCATCGGTTTTTTTATTGCCAACAAGGATTACGAGAACTGGGCGGGGATTATCGGCGCGGACGCAAGTCAGTTAGACGAGCGCAAAGTAACGGCGGTGCGGCCCGGCCACGCGGATTTGGCGGGCTGCATCAAGTATGCGCAATCCGACGCCCGCAATATTTTAGAGCGCGCTTCGGCAAGAGAAACGGCGGCAAAGGTGGTGATTGGCGCGATTGCAAAGCAATACTTAGCGGAATTGGGGATTAGGGTTACGTCGTTTACTACGGGTATCGACTGCGTTTTTTCCATGTATGATTGTGAAGAACGGGGTTGCAACCAATGCGGCCATGCGTTCGAGGACATTATTGCCCGCGCCGACCGTTCCCCGGTTCGCGCGATGAGCCCGTATTGCGAAAAGGAGTTTATGAAATATATCGACGAGGCGAAGAAAAGCGGCGATACACTTGGCGGCGAGGTAAGGGTGATTGCGCGCGGAATGCCCGTCGGCATTGGTAGCCATATCGCTTTTGATAAGAGACTTGAATATAAGATAGCGGGCCACTTAATGGCGATTCCGAGCGTAAAGGGTGTGGCAGTCGGCAACATATTTACCCTCATGGGCGGCGACGGTTCGCAAACCCACGACGCGCTCTCTTACGACAAAAACGGCAAAATTGTCCGAAAAACCAATAACGCGGGCGGAATCGAGGGCGGTATTTCCAACGGTGAGGACATCGTGGTTATGCTTGGTATAAAACCCGTTCCGTCAGTTCCCAAGGGTATTCCGTCGATTGATATCCAAGCCAAACAAAATGCGATCAGCGCCCGCGAAAGAGGCGATACGTGCGTCGTTCCAGCGGCGGGCGTCGTGGCGGAAGCCGTTCTCGCCTATGCCTTAGCCGAAGCCATAGCCGAGACCTTGGGTGGCGACCACATGGCCGAGGTGCGCGAGCGAATGCGGCTTAAACGCGATGCGTTTTAACAACGAAAAACGAATAACGAAAAACGAAAAACGTCGGATGAAAGATTATCGCAAAACGAGAAACGAGGTAAAAAAAATGCAAGAAAAAGTTGTACAAGAAAAGAGTAAGAAGTTTGCAATCAGAATTGTCAGGTTGTATGAGTTTTTGGCGAGAAATGAAAAAGAGAGAGTTATGGCGAAGCAAATTCTAAGGAGCGGCACAAGCATTGGAGCAAACATTGCGGAGGGCGATTACGCCGTGAGCAAAGCCGATTTTATTTGCAAGTCACATATTGCATTGAAAGAGGCTTCCGAAACTAGGTATTGGCTAGATTTACTTTTTGAAACCAGTTGCATTACTAAAGAGCAGTACGATAATTTATTTTTTGACTGTGACGAAATTATTAAAATACTTGCGTCCATATTAAAAACAGCAAAAACAAACAAAATGGAGAGGGAATAGCGGAAAATGAAGAACAAAGAATGAAAAGCGTCCAAAATCAATCCATCGTTTTTCGTTTTTCGTTTTTCGTTTTTCGTTCCGCAAGGTAATGGAAATCGAAAAATTAGAAAACATCTTAGAGGCCATCCTGTTCGTGTCCGGCGAGGGCATTTCTTTGGCTGCGCTCACCGAATCGCTCGGGATGCAAAAAAGCGAGATGAACCGTGCGGTTGCGTCGCTGAAGGAAAAGTACGGCGGCGCGTCTGGCGTGCGGCTTATCTCGTTTGCGGGCAAAATTCAGCTTGCCTCCAATCCCGATTACGCCGATTCCGTCGCCGGAGTTTTAAGGCCGATGAAGGAAAAAGAACTCTCTAACGCCGCGCTCGAAACCATCGCCATCGTGGCGTACCGCCAGCCCGTCACGCGGCTTGAGATTGAGCAAATCCGCGGCGTAAACTGCGATTACTCCGTGCAGGTTTTATTAAAGCACGGGCTTATCGAGGCGGTCGGCCGCAAGGGTTGCGTGGGCAAGCCGATTTTGTTCGGCACGACCGACGCGTTTTTAAAGCGTTTCCAAATTTCCTCTCTCAACGAGCTCCCCGACTACGAGGATTTGTTAGAGAGCATCAAAGTGCTCAACCTCACTAAGTCCGCTCCCGCCGCCGGCGAGGCAGCCGGTTTGTACAACGAATTTGAAATCCCCGAGCCGGATTCGGCTCCGCCGAATCCGGCAGTGGACGGCGGACGGTTGACAGTGGACAGTGGGGAAGCCGATGGCAGTTCGTCCGAACCCGTAGGGGGCGACCCATCGGGTGCCCCGCAGCAAATTACAAATGCGGATGAAAACGCGCAATCCGTATGGGCGGATGGTAATCCGCCCGAATCCGTACCCGAATCCCGAATCCCGGCTCCCGACGATTCCTTCCCGAACGAAGAAATCCCCGATTTTTTAAAGGGCGAAAAAAACCTGCAAAGGATAAATTAAGTGGATTGGAAATCGGAAATTCAAGACATTTATCGTCGTAATTCGAGCGAAATCCGTTCGGAGCCCATTTTTCGCGAACCGATTACCGAACAGCAAATTGTCGGCGTCAAAGAGATTTTAGGCGTCGAGTTGTCGGGCGATTTGCTTGACTTGTTAAAACAAACCAACGGCTTTGACCAGCGATGCTTTAGCGGCGAACATACGTGGAAAGATTTCGCGTTGTTCGGTTATGACCAGATGATTAAATTTAACAAGAGTCATCTGGAATTTGCCGTGTTTTTAAAAGAGATTAATCAAGAACCGCCGTGCCAAATGTTTTTCTTTACGCATGACGGTTATGGTAATGGTTTTGGTTTTAAAGTCGAGAACGGAAAATTGTCGAATGAAGTAGGCGTATACGAACCCATAGACAATTGGTTTTTAATAAAGGCGTCCAACTTTAAAGCGTGGCTTAACGGGTGGTTTTCCGGCGAGATTCACACATAAAAATGTATATTATCAGTCATGATTCCAAAAACTAGCATAGCAATATGCCGGTTTTTTTTTATGCTTTAATCGCGATACTTGCGGTGTCGCTTCTTGCGCTTGATATCCGGGTCGAAATCGAGGCGGACGCAAAGCTCCTTGCTAACGAGGGCGGCTTTAGGGTGCGTGTGTTCGGGATTCCGGTGTACAAGGGCGAATTTCACGCCGAAAGTAAAGACCCCGCGCACAACAATTTGGTCTTAGAGCACCACAAAAAAAAGAGCGGCGAAATCCACCTATCTGCCGATAAAAAAGACAAAAAATCCGTCGCCTCATTATTGACAAGCCCGCTCGTCGCCGCGACGCGCATCAAAAAGCTTGACTTGGATGTTAAGCTCGGCGCGGAGCATGACCCGTTTTTTACAACCATGGCGTTCGGCTCCGCCCGCATCGTACTGTATTCCGCGCTCTGCTTTATAAAATCGCGGTTCGGCACGCAAGTTTCGGAAAATTTTACGCCCGACTACCACGCCGACCGGCTCGACTTTTCCGCGCACGTCATGGTGCGCCTCTTGGTAGGGGAGCTGGTGTGGGAGTGGGCGAAGTCCATCAACGAAAAACGAAAAACGAAAAACGAAAAACGTCGGATGAGAGTTTTAGCGAATAACGAATAGCGAATAGCGTCGGACGGATTTGGATAGAGCTTGTCGTGCAATCCGTCCGAATCCGTAGGGGTCGGGGTTCTCTGCGACCCGCACCCTAGGAAAAATATTGGTTTCGACGGGTCGCTCGGGAAGCTTGCGACCCCTACGGGAACAAGAGAAAGAAGTATTTGAACCTTATATCACTTATCCCTCGCTATTCGCTATTCGCTATTCGCTGTTAGAAGGAGTACCCCATGATACTATCCCCCCCAACCTCCCCCGAACGCCCCGTAGAGCGGGTGATGGACAACGCGTTCACCAAAATGCGCA
This sequence comes from Bacillota bacterium, assembly GCA_009781235.1. Taxonomy (GTDB): domain Bacteria; phylum Bacillota; class Clostridia; order Christensenellales; family Pumilibacteraceae; genus WRAP01. The sequence goes on along the minus strand of WQYM01000040.1, from coordinate 484 downwards.
GCTTAGTGGACGCGGACATCGTCGTCGGCACGCCCGTTCAAACGGCGGACGGCGCTTCCATTATCCCCATTAACCGTGTGACGATGGGTTTCTTGACGGGCGGCGGCGAATATTCCGACCTTTCGCGCACCTCATCCACCGACCTCTACCCCTTTGCGGGCGGCAGCGGGGCGGGCATGTCCGTCTCGCCGGTTTGTTTTTTGGTCAGTGACGGCAAGACGGTAAAGCTCATCAACGTCGACGAAAAAAACACCCTCGACAAGATTTTGGGCTTGATTCCGGAGGTCGCGGGCAAGCTGATGGAAGATGTGAAAGGGAAGAAAAAATAATGTCATGTCAATGGGTCCGTCCCCCTGACATGATATTACGTTTCCGCTTAGATGTTTTTAGCGACGTAGGCGACCTTGGGATGTAGGAACAGGTTTTGCACGACAGTTTCCGTAAGCCTCTCCATAAAACCCGTAGCCTTTTCCACTATGGACTT
>WQYM01000039.1 GCA_009781235.1 Bacillota bacterium | reverse complement strand
TTACCGGCCTTATGGAGGGCGGTTCGGTAATTTGCAGGTACACCTACACGGCGTTCGGCGAGTGTAAGGTGCGCAACGCCGATTGGACTCCAAGGCAGACTGACCCGACGGACATCGCCTTAATAAACCCGTTCCGCTGGAAAAGTTTTTACCTCGACGCCGAAACCGACTGGTATTACATCGACGGCCGTTATTACGACCCCGCAATCTGCCAATACATCTCCGCCGACGCGCCGGAGAACCTGCTTGCGCTGGCCGCCGTGGCGTACGGCTTAAACCGCTACGGCATCACCGTAGACAACGCTGTCGCGTTGGTGGGCGCTCTTTACAACATATTCTCCGAGACGGGGCTGATGCCGGACCCGTCGTACACGCCCAAGCCGACATGGCAGGAAAAAGCGTTCGGCTGGCTGCAAAAATACGGGCGTTATGTGCTGTATGCGGCGGCGATGATTATGTGCACGGCGGCAATGATACTCTCCGGCGGCACAGCGGCGCCCGGCATTTTGGCAGCGATGGGAGTCGCCGCAATCAGCGGCCTGGTCATCGGCGGCGTGGCGGGCGGAATCGCGGCGGGGCTTAACGGTGGCGACATTTGGAACGCCATCGCGGAAGGCGCTTTCTGGGGCGCGTTGGACGGCGCGATGTTCGCGATGCTGTTTGCCGCGGTCGGGGTGTTGATAAAGGTAATCCCGGCGATGGTCCGGGCGGCGAACGCGGCACGGACGGAAAGGACGATACAGGCGGCGAACGCGGCCAAAGCGCAGGCGGCAGCAACGCAGCCGGCTAGAAATGCGGCACAGACAGAAGTACTTAATCCCCAAAACATAAGATTTAGTCAAAATTCCGTTAATGCTCCGAAAACACAAGCCATAATTGACGATATGGCGGTGAACGGATGGAAAGGTGATCCGATAGACGTTGTAAGAATGCCAGATGGAGGTTTAACTTCTTTGGACAACAAAAGATTGCTTGCCGCAAAATTAACTAACACGCCAGTGCAGGCAAATATTCATGCTTTTAGTGATTCTATATCATTATCAAGAGCGTCAAGTTTAGCAAGTAAATCAGGTGCTTTGCCTACGACTTGGGGTCAAGGTGTTCTTAATAGAATTAGCACACAAGCTGCTGGTTTTAGAAATTTATATCCTTATGGTTCATTAATTACAGGTTGGGGAGGTTCAATCTAATGGAACTATTAAATGAGAAAGATTTGCCTTATGACTTTCGATATCCTGAAAGCTTCAAGAAAGCAGTCGTTTTGGGTCTAACAAATCTATGCCCTTGGAACATTATGGATGCAAATAGGGTTAAGATTCGTTTAGAGGGATTGAAAATGCGATATCCTAAGCGAAAACTAATTCCTTTTGCCGAACGTCAAGACAATGATGACATAGCATGTTTTGAAGCAGACAAGGGGGAAGAAGTGCAAAGTGTTCATGATTTTGCGTCATCGGGATGGGAACAAAATGGAACATTTATGAATTTTATTGAATGGTTCAAAACGGCATTTGATGAAATGAATTTATGGGGTGAACTGATTGACTGTATAGAAAGTTTGGAGTTGTGCAAAAAGCAAGATTAATTTTTTCGTCAAGCTGCGCTTTTTTGCGCAGCTTGACGGAGTAGTGTGTCATAACCGAAAAACGTCATTTTTTCTCTGTTGTTTTCTTGTTTGAGGAGATTGCGAACGAGCCGACGGATACTACGCTCAAATCGTTCTCATTCGACCGGTTAGGACGGCTTCAAAGCGCGACCGATTCTGTTGGCACAACGGCGTATGCCCACGACGACTACGGCAACGTACGGACCATCGGCTCTAAAGCGTTAACGTGGACCCGCCGAAACCTGCTCCGCAATTACAACGGCACGGACTACTCCTATAACCACCAAGGCGCGCGGTTCCAAAAAACCACGGGCGGAAGTCTTTCGCAAACGACCTATTTCTTAGACGGTTCTAAGGTCTTAGGCGAGAACCGCAAGACCGACGACCAAATCACGAAACTTAGGTACTACTACGACGCGACGGGCTTATCCTGTTTTACATACCGGGCGCCCGGACAAAGCTCCGCGTCCACGTACCGCTACTTAAAAGACGCGTTGGGCAACGTTACCGGCCTTATGGAGGGCGGTTCGGTAATTTGCAGGTACACTTCAAGGGGGCGTAACACAAGGGGGCGGTAACACAAGGGGGCGGTAACACAAGGGGGCGGGGAACTTTGTGTAATTTGTTCAAGGCATTTTCGTATTGCTGATATTCTGGGGAGCATAATCCGAGATTTCAATTATTGAGATGCGATTACACAAAGTTCCCCGCCCCCTTGTGCGATTACACAAAGTTCCCCGCCCCCTTGTGTTGTTTCCGCTTGCTTTTCTTGTTTGTTGGGTGTATAATGGAGGCGATTAAGGAGTGGTTATGCAAAAGATTGCGGTTGTAACGCTCGGGTGCGATAAAAACCGCGTGGATACCGAAAATATGCTGTTTAAGCTGAACGCGGGCGGTTTTGGGCTCACCAACGATTACGCGTCGGCGGACGCGATTATCGTCAACACCTGTGCGTTTATTGAGAGCGCAAGAAAAGAGGCAATCGACACGATTTTGGAGATGGCGGAGTTTAAACGGACGGGGAATTGCAAAAGGTTAATTGTCACGGGTTGTCTGCCGCAAAAGTACGCCGAAGTGATTAAAGATGAATTGCCCGAAGTGGACGCGTGGCTGGGGGTGAGGGATTACGACGGCATCTGCGACGCAGTCGCAGATAGTGAGGAGTTAGGAGTGGGGAGTGAGGAATGTCGGAGGGTTTTTGGGAGGCTCGTAGGGGGCGACCCATTGGGCGCCCCGCACAATATAAACAATGCCGGTTTCGGCGGGGCGCCCAATGGGTCGCCCCTTACGGGAATGTGCGCAATCATTCCGAATCCCGAGCCCCGAATCCCGAGCCCCGAATCCCGAACCCCGAGCCCCGAATCCCGAACCCCGAGCCTTGTCGGTTTCGGCGGGGCGCCCAATGGGTCGCCCCTTACGGGAATGTGCGCAATCATTCCGAACCCCGAGCCACGAATCCCGAACCCCGAATCCCGAATCCCGACGATAATAAAAACCTCCGGCCTTGACGCGCCCGACTTTGAAAAACGCATTCTCACCACGCCGCCGCACTATGCCTATTTGCGCGTGTCCGACGGGTGCGACAACCGGTGCGCGTATTGCTCCATCCCGTCCATCCGCGGCCCGTACCGTTCCCGCGATTTAGACAGCTTAGTAAGAGAAGCCGACGGCTTGGTCGAGAGCGGCGTGCGCGAGTTAATCCTCGTTGCGCAAGACGTGACCCGCTATGGCATCGACCGCTACGGGGAATATAAGCTCATCCCGCTATTAAAGCGTCTTAGCGGTACCGGCGTCGATAAAATCCGCCTCATGTACTGCTATCCGGAGCTTATGACGGACGAACTCATCGCGGAAATTTCCGAGAATCCCCGCATCGCCTCCTATGCCGACATCCCGTTCCAGCACGCGGACGACCGAATCCTGAAACTCATGAACCGCCGCTATAACTCGGACGATTTGTACCGGCTGATGGAAAAGCTCCGCGCAGAAAAAAGCTATATCGCGGTGCGCACCACGCTGATGGTAGGTTTTCCGTCCGAAACCGATTCGGAGTTTGAAAATCTCTGCACTTTTGTAAAAAAGGTCAATCCCGACCACGTCGGCGTATTCGCTTACTCCCGCGAAGCCGGAACGCCGTCGGCAAAGTTAAAACCGCAAATCCCCGCCAAAATCAAGCGGGAACGCGTAAAAATGCTCGCCGGGCTGCACCTATTAAACTGTTTAGAACGCAATGCGGCCGCCGTCGGGATCACCGTAAAAGTCACCTACGAGGGCATAGACTATAACCGCAACCTCTTTATCGGCCGCACCGAATACAATGCCCCCGAAATCGACACCGTCGTCCGCTTTTCCGCCCCCTTTGCCGACATCGGCAAGACGTACGAGGTGCGGGTGACGGGATTTGAGGGGTACGATTTAGTTGGGAGTGCAATAGTGCGGTAGTGCAGTAGTGAAGTAGTGAAGGATAAAGAATCGCAAAATGACAAACATAGTACATTCATGAGTGCAGCAGTGCAGTAGTGCAATAGTGCAATAGTGAAGGATGAACGGCTATCGGAAATTAAGCTACGATACTCGATAGAAAACTATCAATAACTACTGCACTACTGTTCTACTGCACTATTGCACTACTGCACTACTGCACTACTGCACTATTGCACTACTGCACTAAACTGCGACAAAGGAGCAATTACATGAACTTGCCTAACCGCCTCACCTTACTCCGCATCATCTTGGTCCCGGTGTTTGTCGCGCTGTTTTTTATCGACATCCCGGGCTTTCCGTACCTTAAGTTTTTTGCGCTCGGGGTGTTTATTATCGCCAGCCTCACGGATATGCTGGACGGAAAAATCGCGCGCAAATACAATATGGTGACGGAAGTCGGCAATTTTTTGGACACGATAGCCGACAAGATGATGATAACGTGCGCGATGGTGATTGCCGCCGTAAGCTTTACGGTGCATTCCACGCAAAACAGCTTTGAGGGCAACGTGTGGTTCGGCGCTGCGCCGACAGTCAATCTTGCGTATATTTTTGTCGTCGTGATTGCGGTTTGCGTCATGATCAATATTTGCCGCGACCTAATGATCAGCGCGCTTAAAATGATTGCAAGCTCTAAGGGCGTCAAGATCTCGGCAGATAAACTCGGAAAAATCAAGATGGCGCTGCAAGCGGTGAGCCTGATGATACTGATGCTGTGTTTAGGGCTAGACGATGTGTACGCGTATTCTCCGGGCGAAATTTTGGGCAACGTTACGGCCGCCATATTCCTTGCAGGCTTCGCTCTTTTGGTGGTAGCGTCCGTCATGGCGCTCGTATCCGGCATCAATTACACCGTAAAATACCGCTACGTTTTTAAAGAGGAAAAGGATTGAACATCGCCGTTCTTTACATCGAAAAAGAGGAATTTTTATTTTCCTGCCAAAACGCGCCCACGCAAGAGGCGGCGCGTGTTTTGGAGTGCAAGGGACACGAGATAAGGGAAGTTTTGACAATTGTCGGCAAAAGCGAGGCAAAGCGCGCCGTCGAGTTTTTAAAGGCCGGAACGGATGCATTATTGGTTGCCGGGGATTGCGGCGCGTTCCGCGAGGCGTTCGGTGGGCAGTATACGTTCCTTGACAGCGCGCCGGTTTTCGAAATTGACGGGCTCCTTTGTATCTTAGCCCCGGAACTAACGTGTGGCTTTATCGAAAAAACCGTCCTCCCCGCGCTCAACTCCAAAACCAAAGTCTATTACGCTACCGCCGCTTTTAAGACGTTCGGCGCTTCGGCGGGGGAATTAAATACGCTCCTGTCCGACTGTATCCGCAACAAAAACAAGATCGCGGTTTCCATAATTGAACGCTCTCACCTTGAATGCGAGGTGCGCGTACGCTACTCCAATAAAACAAAAAAAGAGGTGTTGGACGCGCTGTGCGGTAAAATTGCCGCGCTCCTTTCCGACTATGCATACTCCGAAAAATGCGAGACTTTGGCCGAGGCCGTTTCCGCCATTTTACGCGGGCGCAACCAAAAGGTTTGTATCGCCGAGTCCTTTACGGGCGGCGGCGTTACGCGGGCGTTGGTTGCCATCGGTGGTGCCAGCCAAATCGTCAAAGAGGGGATTGTCTCGTATTCGGTCGAGTCCAAAATGGATCGCTTAGACGTCGAGCCGCTCATTTTAGAGGAGTTTGGCGCGGCGAGCATCGAAACGGTGTACGAGATGGCGGCAAATCTTTTGATGTTTAACCCGGATTGCGCTTATGCGGTTGCTACGACCGGCAACGCGGAGCCCCAAACCGACGTAATCAGGGGCTTAACACAAGCCCCGTACTTTTTTGTTGCGGCGGGCGATTCGTACGGTATTCACATCTACCGCTACGAATACACCGCCCCGCGCAACGACGTCATCGAATTTGGCGTCAAGGCCGCGTTGTTTCGATTGCTCAAAAAGATGACGGAAGTAGTGAATAACGAATAACGAATAGCGAATAGCGTCGGATGGATTTTAAACGAATAACGAATAACGAATAACGTTGGACGGGAAAGGGATGATAGAATAATAATTAATGCGCCCGGAACAAAAGACAGAATTTTTTGAGCCCTCAAACACTGATCCCTCGTTATTCGTTATTCGTTAAAGTATCGTAGGGGACGCCGTCCTCGGCGTCCCGCACCTAATAAACAACATCTGTTTCGGCGGGCCGTACACCGTGCGACGCCATTGTTGTCAGGTTAGGAAAGCCGATTCATTTTTTCGCACTTTCCGACCGTAGGGCGGGGGCAAGCCCCCATCCGACGATAAACGTGCGCCTGACCTGACAACATTGCGTGCGACGCCGACGGGAATGAACGTAACCATCCCGAATCCCGAACCCCGAATCCCGAATCCCGAATCCCGACGGCAATCGAAGCAGCGGAGGAGTTGCAGTTACTTATGCCCAAACGCATCCTGTCGGTTACTCAGTTAAACGCTTACATCAAAGGCGTGTTTGAGGACGAACTAATACTTCACAACGTGACCGTGGCCGGCGAAATCGAGGAATTCAAAGTAGCGGGCGGTACGACGTATATCACGCTGCGCGATTCCGAAAGTCGGTTATCCTGCGTGATTTTTTCCGTGTATGAGCCGCTCCCCAAAGGCCTCAAGGTGGAACTCGACGGCGGGATTAAGTTTTACCCCAAAACCGCGCGCGTCAGCTTTATCGTCAGAGAGCTGCGCCCGGCGGGCGAGGGCGAGCAGTATCTGGCGTATCTTAAGCTCAAAGACCGGCTGGAAAAAGAGGGGATATTTAGCAAAAAGAAGCCATTTCCTGCCCGTATCAACTCGGTTGCCGTGGTCACCAGCGAAACGGGTGCGGTCATCCGCGATTTTGTCAGCGTGCTGCGCGCGGCGGGCGTGAATGCCGACATCAAGGTGCTGGCCGTGCGCGTGCAAGGCGCGGGGGCGGAAAACGAGATTAAAAGGGCGGCCGAGCTTATCAACCGCTACGATTTTTGCGACATCGCGGTGTTTATGCGCGGGGGCGGGTCGGAATCGGACTTAGAGGCGTTTAACACCGAGACGGCGGCGCGCGCGGTTTTTTCGTGCCGCGCCCACACGATTTCGGCCGTCGGGCACGAAACAAACCGCACGCTTACCGATTTGGCGGCGGACACCCGCGCCGGTACGCCCAGCATCGCCGCGCAAATCATTGCCGAAGCTGCGGTTAATATTAGGGAGCGCGTATTAAGTTTGGCGCAAACGCTTGCTAAATCGGCGGAAAGGTTATATAATAAAAAATACGCGCGCCTTGCAAGCGCGTCGGCTGCGGTTGCCGGCATCACGGCAAAAAAGACGATGCTCGGCGGCCAAAGGGTACGGTATTTATCGGAAAAGGCGGACAGGCTGATTCGTGCGCTGTTGGATAAAAACGCGGCCGCGGTAAAAACAAAGTCCGCAAGGATTTGTGCCGCCGTCCTCGCTCATCTTGATGCGGCCGAAAAAAAGCTCGAATCCGCCTCGTACCGCCTTGACGCCCAAAGCCCGCTAAAAACGCTGGCAAAGGGATACGCCCGCGCCCAAAAAGCCGGAGTCCCGGTAACACGGGTGGCGGAACTTGCGCCGGGCGACCATGCGGATTTGTTTTATCAAGACGGCAAGGCGGGCGTGAGGGTTGAGGAAGTAAGATTGTTTAACGAATAGCGAATAACGAATAACGAGGGATGATTTTTAACGAAAAACGAATAGCGAATAGCGAATAGCGAATAGCGTCGGATGTATTGAGAAGCCGCAAAGCATGAGCGTCCGTAAACCCAATCGTAGGGGTCGCACGGTGTGCGACCCGCACCTCATAAAAAAACTCTGTTCCGGCGGGTCGCACACCGTGCGACGCTGGCGGGAATAAAAGAAAGAATATCTTGAACCTATCCGCACTTATCCATAGCTATTCGCTATTCTCTATTCTCTATTCTCTATTCGCTATTTTCTATTCACTGCGACGAAGGAGCCATCATGGATTTCGAAAAAAAATTAGCCGAGCTTGAGGCGGTCGTCAAAAAGCTCGAGGACAAAAGCGTCAGCCTAGAGGACGGCATCGCGTTGTTTTCAAGCGGCCTTAATTTAACCAAGGAGTGTTTGGCGAGCCTTAGCGAGTCTAAGGCGCGCATCACGCTGATTCGTGAAGAACTGGACAAATTAACCGAGAGCGAGTTTAAGGAGGAGTGAGGGTTAGTGATAAGTGATGAGTGATAAGTGATAAGTTTCGGATAAGAGTTTTTGGGTTTAAAGACGAATGGGCTTGTTCTCACCGCATATATTCCTTTAGTGACAATCCATAATTTATCACTTATCACTTATCACTTATCACTAGAACGCATAGCGTTTTATGTCTTTTCATAATTTGTATCAAGAAAAAAAGGACGCGTTTGAGGGCGACCTTAAAAGAGTATTCGCCGGCATACAAGATATCCCGGAGGCTTTGCGCGTAGCCTTAGAGTACTGCCTTTTAGACGGCGGAAAGCGGATGCGCCCGCTTTTATTGACCGAAACGTACCGGATGTTTTACGGCGAGCCGGACGAGAACGTTTTAAAATTCGCCGTTGCCGTCGAATGCATCCACTGCTATTCCTTAATCCATGACGACCTGCCCTGCATGGACGACGATGATTTGCGTCGAGGCCGCCCGACGTGCCATAAGAAGTTCGGGGAGGCCGTCGCGGTATTGGCGGGCGACGCATTATTGAACCTGGCGTACGAGCTGATGACGGAGGCAGCCTTGGCTATGATTGTGAACAGTGAGGAGTTAGGAGTGGGGAGTGAGGAACTAAGGATAAATGAGTTATCGGAAGCCAAAGCGGACGAACACGATTACAACGGCTCACAACGGAGTGTCACATCCGACATTCCTCATTCCTCACTCCTAATTCCTAATTCAAATAACGTGAAACGTTATTTGAAGGCTGCGCGCCTCCTTGCGCAAAGCGCCGGTGCCCGGGGTCTGATTGCCGGCCAAATACTGGACATCACCGTGGGTGAGCAGCTTTCGGCGGATACCCTGCGGTATATCTTCCGCCACAAGACGGGCGATTTGATTATCGCGGCCTGCGCGGTGGGCGCGATACTGGGCGGCGCGTCAAAGGAAGAGCTTTTGCACATATTAGATTTTGCCGAGCATTTCGCGTTTGCGTTTCAAATCAAAGACGACATTTTAGATTTTGAAGAAAAGAAAAACGAAAAAACCTCGTTTGTCAAGATGTACGGCATTTTGCGCGCCAACCAAACGATGGGCGATTCCACGCAACGGGCAAAGAAGGAATTGGCGGCGCTTGGCGGCCGCGACACCGCGTTTTTAGAAAAAATGACGGCAAAGTTCGCCTCACGTAAAGAGTAGGGGCCAGGGACTAGGGATTAGTGAGGAATTAGGAGTTAGGAATTAGGAATGAGGGATAATTGCCTGTGGGAATAGCGACAAGTTTCTTTTATTCCTTAAGGAACAACAAAACTATGCTCTTACTCTAACCTTCACTTATCCCCCATTCCTAATTCCTAACTCCTCACTCTGTTCTGAAATAGTCTTAAATTACAATAAGTTCTAACCCCTAGCCTCTGTCCTGTTGCAATTCAGCACCACCCAACAGCGATGTTATTTACGATTTACAATTTACAAATTAGGGATAAGTGCCCACAGTTCCAACAATTTGCTCTTTTATTCCAAACAGATACATGTTTCCTTACACGGCAAACCATCCGCAATTTGTAAATTGTAAATTGTAAATTGCAAATTGGTTGCATCAAGTGCTTTGGTGGTGTCCAATTACATTACGCTCTAGCCCCTAACCCCCAATACTATGAACTACAGTCTCCTCGACTCCATCAATTCCCCGGCGGATCTCAAAAAGCTTTCCCCGGCCGAACTAAAGCAAGCCGCCCTTGAGACAAGGGCGCTTATTACCGAGTCCGTTTTAAAAAACGGAGGGCATTTAGCGTCGTCGCTCGGGGCGGTGGAAATTGCCCTCGCCCTCCATTACGTGTTCGACGCGCCGCGCGATAAAATCCTTTGGGACGTCGGCCACCAAGCCTACGCGCATAAAATCGTTACGGGGCGGCGCGAGGCATTTAAAGCCTTGCGAACTGACGGGGGAGTTTGCGCGTTCCCCAATCCCGCCGAATCCGAATACGACGCCTTTATCGCCGGGCATGCGTCCACGTCGCTTTCGGCCGCGCTCGGGTATTGCCGCGCGCGAAAGTTGCGGGGAGAGGACTACCGCGTGGCGGCGGTCATCGGCGACGGCGCGCTGACCGGGGGCATGGCGTTCGAGGCGCTCAACGATATCGGCGCGGACGGCTGCGATGTGACGATAATCTTAAACGACAATGACATGTCCATCTCCAAAAACGTCGGGGCGATGAACCGCTATTTTTCCCGCCTGCGCATCTCAAAGGGGTATCTAGGGTTTAAGGCAAAGACTAAGCGCGTCGTTTCCGCCGTTCCGCTTTTTGGGAGGGGCGTTTTGTTCTTGCTGGAAAAAAGCAGGAATGCCGTCCGGTGGGTAGCAAAAACCAACAAGATGTTCGAGCAGATGGGCATCCGCTACTACGGCCCGTTTGACGGCAACGACCTTAGTAACCTTATCAAGGTTCTAAAAGAGGCGCGCAAGCTGAAGGGCCCCGTGCTTGTGCACCTCTTGACGCAAAAGGGCTGCGGCTTTGCCGACGCAGAGGCCGACCCTGCCGCGTACCACGGCGTAAACCCGGCCGGTGCAGTCGGCGGCAAGGCGTTTTCGGACGTCGTCGGCGCGACGCTTTGCGAACTGGCAGCCTCCGACCCAAGGGTGTGCGCGGTCACGGCGGCGATGACGGACGGGACGGGGCTTGCCGGATTTGCCGAAGAATTCCCGGATCGTTTTTTTGACGTCGGAATTGCCGAGCCGCACGCCGTAACGGCGGCCGCGGCGATGGCGGCGGGCGGGCTTCGCCCGTATGTCGCGATTTATTCGACCTTTTTACAGCGCGCGTATGACCAAGCCGTGCACGATGTCGCGCTCCAAAATCTGCCCGTTACGTTTTTAATCGACCGCGCCGGTGTCGGCGGGCCGGACGGCGCCACGCACCAGGGCGTGTTTGACATTTCATACCTTTCCGGCATCCCGAACCTTGCGGTTTTTGCGCCGAAAGACGGGGAAGAGTTAAAACAGATGCTGCATTTTTCGCTGATGCACCCCGGCCCGCTCGCCATCCGCTACCCGCGCGCCTTTATAAAGGAATACGGCTCTGCCGCGCGCGTTTTGCCGGGGAAGTGGGAGGTTATCCGCAGCGCCGAGCCGCCTAAAAAGAAGCTTTTTAAAAAAGCCGTTAAAAAAATCATTTTAGCCGTCGGCAGCCGTGCGCTGGAGCTCGCGTTAAAAACCAACGGAGCGGATGTAATCAACGCACGATCCGTAAAGCCGCTCGATTTTATCTTTTTAGACGCGGCAGGCAAGGAAGAAGCCTTGATTGTCACCGTTGAGGACGGTATTCTTTCGGGCGGTTTCGGCGCGGCGGTGCTTTTGTATATGAACCAAAAAGGCTTTCTCGAAAACGGCGCCCGCGTTGTCAGCCTAGGCCTTTCCGACAAGTTTATCCACACCTGCTCGCAGGGCAAAGCCTTTAAGGACAACGGCCTGACCAAAGAGAACCTGCAAAAGATTTTGGACGATTGACAAATGGGGACAGGTCCGTTTGCCAAATCGGCAAACGGACCTGTCCCCATTTGTCAAAAATTGCGCTTCGCTAAAAAGCTTGACAAACATTCTAAATCATGTATAATAACCTTACTATGAAAATCGGAATCTATACCAACATCCAAAAGGACAAGGATTTTACGGTCACCCAAAAGCTTGCCGCGCAAATGCAGTCGGCGGGCTTTGAGGTGTTGCATTACGGCGATTCGGCGGCTTTTTTGGGGAAGCCGGATGCGTTTTCTTCCGAAGAAAAACCGGAAATTATGCTCACCTTGGGGGGCGACGGAACGATTTTGCGCATTGTAGCGTTTTGCGCCGAGCGGGGCATCCCGATTATGGGGCTCAACTTGGGCACTATCGGGTTTTTGACGTGTTTAGAATGCACGTCGTTTTGCCGCCTGCCGGAAATCATCAAAAGCCGCGCGTACAAAATCGACCCGTGCTTTTTGCTGAGCGTAAAATTCGGCGGGAAAGAAGTGCGGGCGTTGAACGAGGCCGTTGTGGCGCGCCAATCCGGCAAGCTGATGAGCATTAAGGTGCACGTTAACGGCGAATTCGTGGACAACTATTATTGCGACGGTTTTATTGTCGCCACGCCCACCGGTTCTACCGCGTATTCGCTTTCCGCCGGCGGGCCGATTGTTTCGCCGCTGTCGGACGTGATTCTTTTAACGCCCGTCAACCCGCACACGCTGCACGCGCGCCCGATTGTAGTCAACGCGAATGACGTGGTTTCCGTCACGCCGTTCGGCGATACGGAAACGTGTAACCTGCTCGCCGACGGCAACGTGGTGGGGCTGTTGGGCAAGGGGGAAAGCGTTGTCATCCGCAAATCCACAAAGCCTGCCTTATTTATCAAAACGGACGGAGAGAAGTTTTTCTCGCGCCTCCTGAATAAACTGAACATTTGGAGCGTAACCGAGGTCGGGGAGGAATAGGGGTTAGGGGTCAGGGGATAGAGTAATTCAAGACTATTTTGAACAAAGTGAGGAATTAGGAGTTAGGAATTAGGAATGAGGGATAATTGCCTGTGAGAATAGCGACAAGTTTCTTTTATTCCTTAAGGAACAACAAAATTATGCTCTTGCTCTAACTTTCACTTATCCCTCATTCCTAATTCCTCACTCCTAATTCCTCACTAACACCTAGCCCCTAACCCCTCGGCGGGAGCAAGCCTCCGCCCTATATCCCTAACCCCTAAAATGTATAAATAGCCGCCGGGGCTCGCAAACTAACAAATATGGCGTTCCGGCGGTTTTATTTTGTAGCTTCAGTGCTCGTTTTTGCACTCATCGCGGGATATTATGCGATTTTACCGGGAGTGCGGGCGGTTCAAAGCCTCCCGGACAATTTAATTCTAACCAAAAGCGACCTTAGCGGCGTAAGCCGCGCCGTTTCGTACGCCTACGACGCCCAGGAGGGCGCGGGCGCGGGCAAGCTCAGCTTCCGCCTGTTCGGGCTGTTCCCGATAAAAAGCATCACGGCGCGGGTCGAGAGTAAGCGCGAGGTGATTTTGGGCGGGATGCCGATCGGTATTTCGGTAAAAGCCGACGGGGTTATGGTGACGGAAATCGCGCAGGTCGCCTCCGTCGTGGGCAAGGTACGCCCCAAAACCGGCGTCGAGGCGGGCGACATCATTACCGAGCTTAACGGCAAGCGCATCGTATACATTGACGATTTAAACGAGGCGATGGCCGATTACGGCAAAGGCGAAAAGCAAGCGGAATTGCGGGTTTTGCGCGGCGGAAAGGAAAAAAGAGTCGTTTCCTACCCGGTCATCGAGGAGTTTACCGAGCGCTATAAATTGGGCTTTGAGGTCAAAGAGTACGCCGAGGGTATCGGCACCGTCTCTTACATTAAACCGGACGGGGAATTCGGGAGCTTAGGGCATCCGATAAATTCCACGGACGGTACGGTGCTGATTCCGTGCCGCGGCGGGAACGTGTACGAATGCCGCATCATCGGCTGCAACCGGGGGCTTAAGGGCAACCCGGGCGAGGTGCGCGGCATTTTTGTCAACCCGGGCAAGGCCATCGGTCAAATCCATACCAACCTCCGCTTCGGCGTTTACGGGAAAATGGACAAAAAAATCGACGGGGGCGCGGTCGAAATCGGCAGCCGGCTTTCGGTTCGGCCGGGGAAAGCGCTGATGATTACCACCGTTAAGGACGCGCCGGAGGCGTTCGAAATCGAAATTATCAAAGCGATGCCGCAAAGCGCTCCGGGCGAAAAGGGCATGATTATCCGTGTGACGGACAAAAGACTGTTGGGCCTAACGGGCGGGATTGTGCAAGGCATGAGCGGCAGCCCCGTTTTGCAGGACGGCAAGCTCGTCGGCGCCGTCACCCACGTGTTTTTAAACGACCCCACCAAGGGCTACGCAGTGTATATGGATTGGATGTACGTTTAGCAAGTGAAAACTTAAAAATGAAAAGTGAAAAGTTGTGGATAAGTGCGAGTATCACTTATCACTAATAACCCTCAATCCTTTAAGTCATATCGTATTTTTCTCCCGCATAGTATGTTTTATTATGCGGGAATCTTTTTTGGGCAGAAAGGTACTTATATACGGCTACGGCATCAGCGGCAAGGGTGCTAGATCCGCCCTTTTGGCCTCGGGCGCGGAAGTGATGGTGATCGCGGATGACGAGATTAGAGGTCAGGGGTTAGGGGGCAGGGGGCAGGCTGATAAGGAACAAGGGGTAAGGGATAATGCGAATCATAAGGAAGAGCCCGTAGGGGCGTCGATTTATCGCGCCCAAAGGCATGACGAGAAAATAGGGCGCGATGAATCGCGCCCCTACGGACATCTTTCTCTAAATTCCTCCGAAATTCCTCATTCGTCATTTATCATTCCTCACTCAATCCCCTCCAAAATTCCTCACTCCTCACTCCGCACTCCTCACTTGCAAAGCATCTCCGTTGCTGACTTCGACCTTATCGTCACCAGCCCCTCTATCCCGCTCTCACACGAAATTTACCGCCTTGCCAAAATTCACGGCGTCGAAATCTACGGCGAGGCCGAGCTCGGCGCGCGGCTGTTTGACGGATATTTAATCGGCGTTACAGGCACCAACGGCAAAACCACCGTAACCCGCCTGATTGGTGAGATTCTTAACCGCGCCGGGATGCAGCCTATTGTCTGCGGAAACATCGGCGTTTCGTTCGCCGAAATAACAATCGATTACACAAGGGGGCGCGAAATAACAATCGATTACACAAGGGGGCGGGGAACTTTGTGTAATTCCACAAGGGGGCGGGGAACTTTGTGTAATTCTTGCATTGCGTCGGCAAGTGAAATTACACAAAGTTCCCCGCCCCCTTGTGTAATCGAGCTTTCAAGTTTCCAGTTAGAAAGTATCGTCACCTTAAAGCCCGACATTGCCCTCATTACCAACATTACGCCCGACCACTTAGACCGGCATGGAGATTTTAAATCCTATGCGGCGGCAAAGCTCAATATCGCCAAAAGCCAGACCGCCGACGATACATTGATTCTCTCGGCAGACGATATTCCGGTTGATATTTTAGAGGGGTTTTGCCCCGCCTCGAAGGTGCTGTACACAAGCGTACGGTGCAGGGTACACGGCTGCTATCTGTCGGACGGCATAATTTATTATTTAGGCGAATCGGTGTTAAAACGCTCTCAAATTCGGCTGCAAGGCGAGCATAACGTCGCCAACTGCCTGTTTGCCGTTTGCGCAGCTAAATTGCGCGGCGTTCCCAATCACATTATCGCCGAGACTCTCGCTGAATTTGAACCCGACGCCCATCGCTTAAAATTCGTCGGGAATTTTGGCGGCAAGAATTATTACAACGATTCCAAAGGCACCAACATCGGAGCCAGCTTAGCGGCGGCGCGGGCGATGGACGGCGCTACTGCGCTCATTTTGGGCGGCAAAGACAAGGGGTACGAATTTGACGAGCTCTTTGAACAACTGCCCGCCACCGTCACGCACATCGTCGCCCTCGGCGAAACGACCGGTAAGATTTGCTCTGCCGCCCGCCGCACAGGCTTTGGCAACATACAAACTGCGCCCTCTTTAGAAGACGCAGTGAAAGTGGCTTCCGCAACATCCGCGCAAAACGTCCTTTTAAGCCCTGCCTGTTCTAGCTTTGACATGTTCTCCGACTACGAGGAGCGGGGCAGGGTATTTGAAGAAATTGTGAATCAACTTATCAGTGGGATGTAGCACTTGACACGTGCAGGTTGTCAATATACGTCTCGGTGACAACCATATCATTCTTCCACTCCGAATAAATAATCTATCGTCACATCAAAAAAACGCGCCAACATAAGGGTCGCTTCTTGGCTGGGCTCAAAATATCCTTTCTCCCAGCGCGATATATTTTGCTTTGACGTGCACAACACCTCGGCCAGTTCCGATTGGCTCATTTTCCGTTCTTCTCTTAGCGCTTTCAGTTGCTTTCCGAAAATCTCCATTTGCAAAAATAAAATAACATAAAATGTGACGAAATGCTTAACAGTCACGTTTTATGTGACTATACTGCACATAAGGAGATTTTACAATGTACTGTGTAAACTGTGGGAAGGAAGTTCCTAAGCAAGAAAAGAATTGCCCCGGGTGCGGTGAGAGTAATCCGTTTTTTGTTCAGCCGCATCAGTCTCCGCCAGTTGCGCCCACACCGTCGAGCAACTATCATCCGCAACAGCCATACCAGTCGCCGCCGACCAATAACTATTATCCGCAACAGCCGTATTTCCCTCAAACGGGCGGCGGGTATCAAAATCCGGCGCTTCATCCCATGCACGGAAAGGCAATCGGCGCATTGGTCTGCTCACTTATCGGCATTCTGATTGCGGGAATTATTTTTGGTACTATCGGGCTCTTTCTTGGAATTAGCGCTAAGGGCTGGGGCTATAGGGGAGGCCTTGCTACGGCGGCAGTGGTTATCGGCATAATCGACATCGTTTTCAGTATAATACATATCGTCATATTTGTGGGAAAAGATTGTGTTGACCGTTTCTTGCGTAAAGTCGTCAAAGGAGGAGCCTTGCGGAACAATATCCCGAAACAACGTGTGGTTTTTCTCGACGTGCGGCTTTTGGCTTGAGCAGTACGGGTCGCAAAAGAAAATCCGCGAT
>WQYM01000038.1 GCA_009781235.1 Bacillota bacterium | reverse complement strand
TCGCCGCCGGGCGCCAGCAAATCCACCACATACTGCGGGTTCGGTTTGCCCATAGATCCGGGCTTGGGCTCCATGCCGACTAAATTCCCGACCAGCATCGTCGCCTCCGTTTGGCCGTACGCCTCCATCAGCTTTAACCCCGTGCCCTCATAAAACCGTTCAAAGACTTCCGGGTTTAAGGCCTCGCCCGCAATGGTGGCGGTGCGAAGGCTCGACAAATCGAAGCTCTTTAAATCCTCCTTGATAAAAAAGCGGTACATCGTCGGGGGTGCACAGAACGTGGTGATTTGGTGCGCGGCAAACATCCCCAATAAGTCTTTGGTGTCGAATTTATCAAAGTCGTACGTCAAAAACGCCGCCTCGCACAGCCATTGGCCGTATAATTTTCCCCACACCGATTTTGCCCAACCGGTGTCGGAAATGGTAAAGTGCAGCCCGTCGGGGTCGGCGTGGTGCCAGTATTTCGCCGTCGTAAAGTGGCCGAGCGCGTAGGAGAACGGCTGGTTGGCGATTTTAGGGTAGCCCGTGGTGCCGGAGGTAAAGTACATCAGCATGGGGTCTACGTCCGCATTCACGCCGTCTTTTCCCGTCGGTTTTTTAAATACGGGACTGGATGCGGCAAGGCCGGCGTCGTAGCTCAAAAATCCTTCTTTCATTCCCTGACCCCTGACCCCTGACCCCTGACCCCTATCCTCCGACACACAGCACGCCATCATCACATGCTTAACGGTAGGGGAGGCGGGCAGCGCTGCCAACGCCTGGTCGGAGACATTGCCGTCACTGGTGATGACCAGCGCCTTGACGCCCGCCGCGTTAAAGCGGTACTCAAAATCCTTGGTCGTCAGCAAATTCGTGGCAGGGATGGCGACGGCGCCCAGCTTGTGGAGCCCCAGTATCGCCGACCAAAATTGATGGTGGCGCTTTAGCACCAGCATCACACGGTCGCCCTTGCCGATGCCCAAAGATTTAAAGTAATTGGCGGCGCGCGCGGAATTCTCCTTCATGTCGCGGAAGGTAAAGCGGCGTTCCTCGTGGTCTTTTGAAACCCAAAGCATCGCTAATTTGTGCGGCTTTGTCTCGCCCAAATAGTCCACCACGTCGAACGCGAAGTTAAAGTCCTTTTTGTGGACGAATTCAATCTTCTCCAATCCGCCCTTGTCGTTCTCGCGCACCTTAATGAATTTCTCGTACACGGGTTTTTTCTCGTAGGCGTACTTTTGGGCGGCGGGAACGGCTAAGGCCGTTTCGGGATGCCCCACAATCTCGTCGGCGTTCTTGCCCTTGGGCGGAACCACGACGGCCAAAAAGTCGCAGTCGCCCCCCATAGCCACCATGCCGTGCTCACGGGAACTGTCATAGGTGATAGAATCGCCCTCGCCTAACACCTCGGTGTATTCGCCGATTTGGATTTTCAGCGTTCCTTTCAGCACATAGTCGAACTCCTCGCCCTCGTGCGACGTGGTGTTAATCGGCGCGTTTTCAAATTCCGGGCGGTACTTCGCCGTCACAAAATAGGGCTGCGCGATCTTGTCCCTTTTGAGGAAATTCAGGTTATAGTACTGAAATTCGCTTTTTTCGGGCAGTTTTTCCCCGGCGCCCTTACGTACGAGTTGATACGTCTTAAGCCGGGGCGATTCGCCGCTGACAAGCTCCGAAACGTCAATGCCGAATGCACTGGCGCATTTAAAGAGGAACGTAAAGGAAAAGTCCTTTTCGCCTTCTTCCGCCTTTTGGTAATCGGCAAGGCTCTTTCCGGTCGCCTTTGCCATCTCTTCTTGGCTCTTTCCGGTGACCTCGCGCAATTCCTTGATGCGCTCCGCCACCTGTTTTACTTGGTCCATGATATGATATACCTCCAATTGTGTATGAGTACGGTTTTAGTGCAGTAGTGCAGTAGTGCAGTAGTGCAGTAGTGTAGTAGTGCAGTAGTGATGGATGTAATTTGCAACATTCTAACCATAACTATTGCACTATTGCACTATTAAACTGTAAAAAAAAGCCCCGCGGCATGTACCGCAGGGCTTTGGCTTACTCACAAAAACGAATAATCCGCGCTAATCCACTATTCGGTACAGCAAAAATCGGCCTTATTAATAATAATGCCTATAATGATACCGTTAACAATGATTGCGCGATGAAACATATTGCCTCTAAAACTTAGGTTAACAAAATCATACCATATAAAAAACCCGCTTGTCAAGGGGAAAAACCTCGTTTGCCAATTTTTTTTCATCCAAAATTTATCATTTGTCATTTATACTGCGTGATTCTTCGAATACATTTATCATTTTCTCAGATGCAGCTATCAAACGCACAAGGCAGGGAATCGGGCAATTCGATAGCTTTGCCGCCCAAGACAAGACGCAATTTTAGTCCGGCGCACAGGTTTTCTTGAATCGTGCCGGCCATGGCGCCGCCTGCTATGGGCGAAATCAACGTTTTAGAAAATTCGTTGTCCGCGATGTCGATGTCGACCCGGTTTTTGCCTTTTTGGATGGAGTAAACGGCTTTGCCGGGCGAAAAAACGTCAACCTTCAGCTTTGCTCCCTTATAAAGCGAAAAATTATACTGCTTTCCGTTATGCAAAACAAGGCACATAAAGCCGCGCAGCTTAAAGGCGAGCGGCCAAGCGACGGCGGACATAATGGAGATTTGTCCGGCAAAAGCTTGCATCCAAATGTAGTTTTTCGGGAATTTATCCCCGTAGTCCTTCTCGATGTAGCCGCTGCCGCTCACGCGGCGCTCTCTGCCGTTCACCGCCACCGAACCAAAAACCCTGTGGTACGGGCTGACTACCGCGTGTCGGCACGGCATCGGCAAAAAAGCAAACGGTCCCATCACATTCGGCGCGAAAAAAGTCTTCCTAAACGGAACCATATCAGAAAAAGCAATGTCGGCTGTTAAAGTTGCTTTTGCCTTCGCGGGGTCAGGCTTATTGACAGTTGCGCTGTCAGTAAGCCTGACCCCGTGACAGCAGTTCACCTTAATGCCATTCTTGGAAAAAATATTATCCGCCACCCGAATTGTCATATTCTCTTTGTCAAACGAAAAGTCTTCCAAGGTGAACCGAAAGTAAAAAGCGTTGTCCCTATCAATATATTGTACAAAGCTGTGCGGGTCGGTTTTAGATTTACTCACGGCGACGATAAACGCAAAAGCGAATGGCGGGGTTGTCGAGGGGTCTGACCCCTCGACAACCCCGCCACAGCGAAAATACCACCCCTCAAAGTAGTTTTTTTTCTTGCGTTTTCCTAAATACCGCTCGGTATGGAATATTTTATCCAGCATTCGTAAATCTCCCAAAAATTAAAAGCCGCAACAAACGTACGGCTTCTTCGGGTTGCGGTGCGGCGCGATCGGGGGACAAGGACTGCTCTCTACGGACAACGGTAAACTGACAACTGCCTAACTGCGTTGCAGAGCGCCCAATGGGTCGCCCCCTACGCTTTCTTGCTGGTTCTCATGCAGCGCGTGCAAACGTATTCGTTTGACTCCGTGCCGTTGATGTCAACCTTTACTTTATGGACGTTTGCGCCGAACGTACGCCGGGTGTGGCGGTTAGAGTGGCTAACGTTGTTGCCGCTCGCTCTGCCTTTGCCGCAAATTGCACAAGTTCTGGACATGATATGGAACCTCACTTTTCTGGGGATTTTTGTTGTGCATATGAATCGGGGTTTCAGGATAAAAGATCACAAATAACAGATAAAAGAAAAGGATGGAATTTGAAAATACTTGTAAAAATGTGCGCTCCAAAAAAATAAAAATCCGATTTCTTTTATCTGTTATTTGTGATCTTTTATCCTGTTTCCTGTTTTCTGTGCTCACCAAGCCGTATGTTAGCACAAAAAAAGGAAAAACGCAACCAAAAAACGCCCTTTTCACACCCATTTATGAATTTTTCCGAGAAAAGTGGTTAAAACTCTTGCCAAAAGAATAAGGATAGGTTAAAATAGAACCATCCCGTACATAAACTTTAAGGAGACGGCCTACTTTGAGCGTAAATACCGCGAATGCATACGGGCGCATCACCGTCACCGACGAGGCGATCGCTCAAATCGCCGGGACGACGGCCTTAGATTGCTACGGGATTGTCGACTTGGTTTCTAAAAGGCTGTCCGACAGCATCGCAGACTTAATGAAAAAGCAGCGGGCGTCGCGCGGGGTCAAGGTCATCACCAACGGCGACCGCATCCTTGTAGACCTTTACGTCATCATCAAGTACGGCGTGTCCATCGACGCTGTGGCCCAATCCTTGCGCAAGTCCGTCAAGTACGGCGTGGAGCGCTTCACCGGCATGGTCGTCGACACGGTGAACGTCAACGTGGCGGGGATAAGAGTGTAGCGAAAAACGAATAGCGAATAACGTCGGATGGATTGAATTGTTCAAATGCGATACAAACGCTTGAAACAAGAGAAAGGATTTCTTAAACCTTCGTTCACTTATCCATCGTTATTCATTATTCGTTATTCGTTATTCGTTTTAATCCCACTTAGATTTTAAGAAGATACCCGTTTTGAATAAAAATAATTAGATAAGGAGA
This sequence comes from Bacillota bacterium, assembly GCA_009781235.1. Taxonomy (GTDB): domain Bacteria; phylum Bacillota; class Clostridia; order Christensenellales; family Pumilibacteraceae; genus WRAP01. Next base: position 12,806 of record WQYM01000038.1, on the reverse strand, counting down.
ACATAATTCCCATGACCAAAACCATATCCGGCGCAATCCTGCGCAAGATGATATTAAACGGCGCGAAATTAATTGATTTGTATAAAGAACACGTAGATTCGTTAAATGTTTTCCCGGTGCCCGACGGCGATACCGGTACCAATATGAGCCTTACCATGATGAGCGCCGCCAAAGAGGTGGGCAATTGTCCGTCGAATAACATCGACGCGCTTTGCGACGCGCTCGGCAAAGGCGCCTTGCGCGGCGCCCGCGGTAACAGCGGCGTCATCTTAAGCCAAATCCTAAAGGGCATGTGCAACGTGCTCGCTAAAGAAAAAGAAATTACGGCAAAGCTTTTTGCCAAGTCACTCGCCTCGGGTACCGAAATCGCCTACAAGGCCGTTACCAAACCCAAGGAGGGCACGATTTTGACGGTGGTGCGCGCGATGGGCGAGAGCGCCGTCAAGACGGCAAAAAAGAGCACCGAGATGGAGGAGTTCCTTGCGCGGGTATTAGAGGCCGGCGAGGAAATGCTGAAGCAAACGCCCGAGATGCTGCCCGTCCTTAAAAAGGCTGGCGTCATCGACGCGGGCGGGCGCGGGTTGCTTATCATATTTAAAGGCTTTTACAACGTCCTTGTCGGCCAGGAGGAAGTCAGTCTGAGCTTTGACGATTCGGCAAAGGCGGGGGATGCAAAGTTTGACGAGGCCGCCCACTTTGACTTTACGGATTTGGCGGAAATCGAGTTTTCCTATTGCACCGAGTTTTTTGTGATTAACTTAAAGAAGAAGACGACGGAGGCCGACATCGACCGGTTCCGCGAGTCCTTAATGAACATCGGCGACTGCGTGCTGGTGATCGGTGACCTCTCGATGGTCAAGGTGCATGTGCACACCAACGAGCCGGGCGTCGCGCTGACTTACGCGCTGGAATTGGGCGAAATCGATAAAATCAAAATCGAGAACATGCTGGAGCAAAACCGCGCTTTAATCGGCCAGCGGAAAGAAGAGCTAAAGCCGTACGGGTTGGTGTCGGTGTGCGCGGGCGAGGGGCTTACCCATATCTTTAAGGATTTGCTGGTCGATCACGTGATCGAGGGCGGCCAAACGATGAACCCCTCTGCTGAGGATATCGCGGTTGCCTGCGACAAGATTCCGGCAAAAGATGTTTTCGTGTTCCCCAACAACAAGAACATCATTTTGGCAGCCGAGCAAGCTAAGGTGCTTTCAAAAAGGAATATCCACATTATTCCGACCAAAAATGTGCCCCAGGGACTATCCGGGGTGCTCGCGTTCAATCCCGACGACACGCCCGAGAAAAACGAAAAAAATATGAACGAGGCAATCACCGCGATTCGCGCCGGCATGGTGACCTATGCCGTCCGCAGCACGCAGGTGGATAACTTCGACTTAAAAGAGGGCGACATCATCGGGATGGATCAAAAGAGTATCGTGGCAAAGGGCAGCGAGGTTGAAAAGGTTACGGCCGAGCTTGTGGATAAGATGATGGACAATTCCGTCAGCAACATCACCTTGTATTTCGGCAACAACGTAAAAGAAGAAGAAGCGGAAGAAATCGCCGGAAAATTATCGCGCAAGTACAGCCGTTGCGACGTAGACATCCACTTCGGCGGCCAGCCGCTGTACTATTACATCGTATCACTTGAGTAGAACCAACCCGTAGGAGCCGATGCCTTCATCGGCCCAGCGCAACCAAACCCGTAGGGGTCGTAGCCGAACGAGGCAAAGCCGAAGTGAACGCCACGCAGTATTTATAAATCGGCCCGCATCAAAGGAGAGCACCAATGCAAATCGAAGAAGTTTTAAGGTCCATGACGAGTGTTATGGACAAAGACCCGGACTGCGGCTTTACGCAAGCGCACGTCAATATGGTCAGCAATTGCCTGGCGCAATTTGTGCGCAACGTGCAAGGCACCGAGGGCAATCAAAAGAAAATAATGAAGTGCGTCAAAAAAGTCGTGCTGGGCTTAAACAAGGCGGACAAAAAGTCCAACACGACCTTAATAAAAGCGCCGCAAAGGGTTGCACTGCTGGCGTTCATCCGCGAGCGGGCTTTCGGTGCCGGCTTAGATTCTACGGACGCCGACATTACCGAGTATTGGAGCGACTGGTAGATTTGACTCGAATTCGAAAGATTTTGGAATATAACAAAATGTTCGTTGAACAAAAAAGATACGAGCGGTATGCGTCGGCGAAAAAACCGGCCAAAAAAACCGCCGTTCTTACGTGTATGGATACGCGGCTGACAGAGCTACTGCCGGCCGCGTTAAATTTTAAAAACGGAGACGGCATTATTATTAAAAACGCGGGGGCGCTTATTACCCACGCGTTCGGCAGCGTGATGCGGAGCCTTTTGGTCGCCGTCTATGAGCTCGGCGTCGAAGATATTTTGGTAATCGGGCACTACGACTGCGGCGTGAAAGGCTTAGACGCCTCAAAAATGCTGCAAAAAATGCGGGAGAGGGGAATTGATGCCGATTTTTTGGAGCCGAATTCTTTCCCGGTAGGGCGGGGTCTTGCCCCCGCCGCAGGACGATTAGCCGACGCGTCGGATGAGAGGGTAATCAACTGCTGCGGCGTCGATTTGCATCAATGGCTTCAAGGATTTGAGTCCGTGGAAATCTCCGTAGCCGAAACGGTAAAGGCGATAAAATCCCACCCGCTCATCCCAAGTGACATCGGCGTATACGGCTTCATCATGGACCCCGAAACCGGCCGATTGGATGAGGTGTAATCACAAATGCCGGACGCGGGGGCAATTTGCGATTTTTGGACGATTTGTTATTTTAGCAAATTGCCCTCGCGTCCGGGTTTGTGATTTTTTACGGTAGCGTTTCGCCCCACCGACCCGTCCAATAGGTTTTTAGGTTTTCCGCTTTGCCCGATTGCGTCAGGCCCTGTTCCAGTTGCCCGACGACTTCTTTAAAATACTCCGGGTCGGTGGGCTCTTGCTTGCTCGAATTATCTTCAGTGCGGCCTGCAAAATTCACCATGACGTGCGGTGAATAGGGATTTGTTTCCATGTCATAAATTAGCCCGTGTTCGTTGAGCCCGTCAACGCCGACGCGCATATCCATAGTAAAGATTTCCGGCTTAAACGCCAACCACGTATGGTTGTAAGCGGAAGAAAGGTCGGGGGTTATGACGCCCGGCTCGTTTTCCATGTAGCGCCTATACCGTACCTCTTCCATTTCCACCGTCAGTCCGCCTAAAAGATTGGCGTAATAATTTTTCATATCGACAAGCCGCTGAAGGCGCAAACTCTCGTTAATCGCGTTGCCGTTTTCGTCCCGGTAGCCCTGCTCCCAATCGATGCCGTCCTTCAAATCGAACCGCACGGTACAGCCGGGATAGTAGGGATAGGCTTTGCCCGTGGTGGAATCGTTGTCGTAGTACATTTCTAAATCGGGGTGATTCCGTTCCCAATATTCCTCCCACCATTCGCTCACCCAAAGCTTTGTGGGGTTGCCGAGTTTTCGAACGGCGTCGTCCATCCCTTTACGTATCGCGGCGGGAGCTTCGGCGTTCCATCCGCTGGAGGTAAACACGTCGCCGTTTTGTAATTTCACCGTAACCGACCAGCCGCCCCCGTCGTATACGATGCCGTTGGAATAATATCTTTTTTCCAATTGGAACATTCCGCCTTTTTCAAGGTCGTCTAAAAACGTTATTGCCTGAGCCCTTGTGAATGTAAACATTATTTCGGGCTTGGAAACTTCGCCATGAAAGTTGCTCCATTCCGAGAAAGTAAACGCGTCAAAATCGTATTCGTTATAGGCTGTCGGCCCCATAGCTTCGGAATGAACAATGGAAATTGACTTTACCGCCAGCTTATCTTCAAGCGAAAACTCTGAGTCGGCTCCATCGGGTCTTAAGGTGTCGTCGTCAATTGCAGCCGGCTTGCATATCTCGCACTCGCAATTACGGTCATGAATATCATCGCGAATTATGCTTGGTTTACATATTTCGCATTCGCAATTCCCGTCGTGCATATTATCGCGCTCGCCCGGGAACACGCACGCGAAAAACGGAATGCAAAGCAGCAACATTGCTGTGCAACTAATTAACTTGATGATTTTTTTCATGTTTAAACCCTTCCGCAGTTGTATTATACAGTTAGTATTGGATAAATGCAACTCTCTTTACATATAAGACGATGTAAAGGGCAAAAATTTTCACCGTTTTCCGAAATATTTTTTTGTAAGTTTCCTCATAAGTTTTTTACGACGCAAAAATACATCCAAACTTTTTACTTTTTACTTTTTACTTTTTACTTTTCTCCGCTCTTTGCCTTTACAAACCTAATCCCCGCATGCTATACTATCTTCACTCATGGATTTGTTTGACTTTGCTCCCGATAACACCGCTCAAAAAAACGCGCCGCTTGCCATGCGGATGCGCCCTTTAAAGTTGGATGAATTCATCGGGCAAAAGCATATCCTGGCTAAAGATTCGTTGCTGCTCCGCGCCATTCGCGCCGACAAATTAGGGAGTTGTATTTTTTACGGGCCGCCGGGGACGGGTAAAACGACGCTCGCCGCCGTCATCGCAGCCGCGACGAAAGGCAATTTTGAAAAGCTCAACGCGGTCTCTTCCGGGGTGTCCGACGCTAAAGCGGTTATTGACCGCGCCCGCGACGCCCAGAAACTCTACGGTAAGCGTACGTATCTTGTCTTAGACGAATGTCACCGCTGGAACAAGGCGCAGTCCGACTGCGTACTTTCCGCCATCGAGGACGGCAGCATTATCTTCATCGGCACGACTACCGAAAACCCGTTTGTCTCGATGACGCGCGCCATCGTTTCGCGCTGCCGGATTTTTGAGTTCAAATCCCTTACGGAAGAGGAAATTTTGGAAGGGCTAAACCGCGCCATCTTCGATAAAGAGCGTGGATTCGGCATGTACAACCTAACCGTCTCGGATGATGCCATGCGGCACTTTGCGTGGGCGGCAAATGGGGATTTACGAAACGCCCTCAACGCGCTCGAGCTCGCCGTAATTTCCACGCCGCCCGACGGGGAAGGGCATATCGCCGTCGATTTGGAAGCGGCGCAGCAGTCCGCCCAACGGAAAAGCCTTTCGGTGGACGAGTCGATGTACTACGACATGCTGAGCGCGTTTTGCAAGTCCCTGCGCGGCTCCGACCCTAACGCCGCGCTGTACTGGGCGTTTCGATTGACGGAGGGCGGTTGCGACCCGCTGCTCATTTTCCGCCGCCTGCTCGCGCACGCCTGTGAGGACGTCGGCATGGCGGACTCTAACGCACTAAACGTTGTCATGAGCGCCTATCTTGCCTTCGAGCGCATGGGATATTCTGAGGGCGCGCTCCCGATGACGCACGCGATTGTGTACGTTTGCACTGCACCTAAGTCTAATTCGATTGTTAACGCAAAAGGTGCGGCGATTGCCGCCGCCCGCAATTCGGGAGATGCCAATGTCCCGTTTTATTTGCGCGACCGCTCTTACCCCTCGGTACTTGACGACGGCTCCCCCTACCTTTACCCGCACGACTACGGCGGCTACTGTAAGCAGCAATACTTGCCCGACAGCTTAAAAGACGCAAAGTTTTACGTACCGGGGGAGAACGGGAATGAGAAACGGGTGGGGGAGTTCTTAAAAGACATCAATCGTATACAAGATAAAAGATAACAGATAAAAGATAAAAGAAATCGGACTTATTCTTATTTGCGGTCGTTATACGTTTGATACAATTTCAAATGAAAAGCCATATTCTTTTATCTTTTATCTGTTATCTTTTATCTTGTATCCCAATATCTAATTATGAGGTGCACCATGCTTACCATCAAAAACTTATCTAAAACCTACGCCAAAAACGCCGTAAAGGCGGTCGACGACCTCTCGCTGGAATTGAAAGGCGGCGAAATTTTCGGCTTTTTGGGCCCCAACGGCGCGGGCAAGACGACAACGATTAAAATCCTGACCGGAATTTTGCCGTTTGACGCAGGCTCCGTTTCCGTGTGCGGCCGCGACATCAAAAAGGATGCCATCGGCGCCAAACTAAACATCGGCTATGTGCCGGACGACCACGTGCTTTACGACAAGCTCTCCGGGCGCGAATACGTCGACTTTATGGCGGATATTTACGGCGTGGATTTGGCAACCCGCTCAACGAGGGCGGCAAAGATGCTGGAAATTTTTCAGCTTACGGATGCATTTGATTCGCCGATCAAATCCTATTCGCACGGCATGAAGCAAAAAATCGCCATCATCGGCGCGTTGATTCACAACCCGAAACTCTGGGTACTGGACGAGCCGATGACGGGACTTGACCCGCAATCCGCATTCCAGCTTAAGGAGCTGATGCGCCGCCATTGCGAGGCGGGCAACACCGTGTTTTTCTCAACGCACATCTTAGACGTCGCGGAAAAAATCTGCGACCGCGTGGGCATCATTGTCAAAGGCAAGTTGGTCATTGTCGGCAGCGTGGCGGACATCATGCGCGCCTCAAAAGACGCCTCTTTAGAGCAAGTATTCCTGTCCGTTGCGGAAGAGAAAACTATGTAGGGCGGGACTTGCCCAATGTCGCCAGGTAAAAAAAGGGCTCATTTTTTGACTTTTCGACCGTAGGGCGGGGGTTTGCCCCCGCCGCCCGCGACGCGAAAAAAAAGAAAATGGCGGGGGCAAGCCCCCGCCCTACGGGTGCGGAGCGATAAACAAAAAGTTTCAAAGTTGTCGTCAAATATGGCGAAGCAGTTTAAATATAAGGAAAAAAAGTATGGATATTATTACAAAAAAGCATCGGACAATTGGATTTCTGCTCGAGGGCACAGTTTTGTTCGGCGGGAGCTTTGACCCAGTGCAAAACGCGCATGTCGAAATCATCAAAAAACTGTCGGAACGCTTTGCAAAAGTCATCGTAGTTCCGACGGGAGTTTCGCCGTTTAAAAAGAATGGAACGGCTGCGTCGGGCGAATTACGTTTTAAGATGCTGCAAAAGTCCCTGCCTAAGCTTATTAACGTTACGGTTTCGGATTTTGAGCTCCAAAAAAACGGCCCAAGCTTTAGCTACGATACCGCGCTTTACTTTAAAGAGGAAGGCCCGCAAGCGCCGCTGTTTTTTGCGGTGGGCTCGGATATGCTAAAAAAGTTGCACACGTGGAGCCGTTTTGAAGGGCTAAATAAGCTTGTCACGTTTTATGTCATCCCGCGCCCCGGATTTGCCGTAAAGGAATCTATATTGCGCAAGCTTAAAAAGCTTGGCGCACGCATTACTGTAGCGGATTTCGAGGGCGAGGACATTTCGAGCGCAAAAGCGAAATTAGACGCGGCGTTTGACAAATTTGATTCCGTTCCCAAGGCGGTGAAAAAGATTATCGAAGAAAATGATCTCTATTTGTGGCTTCAAAAGGTTGAACTTGGGCTTTTTGCGTTTGGGCTATCCGAGGAGCGTGTTGCGCACACCTATCATACGGCGGTTACGGCGATAGCTTTGGCAAAAATCCACGGCGTTTCCACATGCGACGCTACCCTCGCCGCGCTGTTTCACGACATCGCCAAGGAGTCCTCCGACGAGAAGCTGCGTGAATTTTGGCGTATTCCCGAACCGGCACAATATTTGGACGCGCCCGCGAAGGTTCGCCATGCGTTTTGGGGCGCCGAAATAGTAAGAACCCATTTTTCCGAATATGCAAAAAAATCCATCGTCGACGCCGTGCGCTTTCATTCGACGGGCGCGCCGAGGATGAGTAAGCTCGCCAAAATCATCTACCTTGCCGACTGTATCGAGCCCACCCGCGATGCCGAAATGGATGAGGACCTCTTAAAAACGCTTCGGGCATTGGCTGTTAAAGACCTTAACGCCGCGATGGCGGCCGCTCTCGAGGCCTCCATCCGCCGCATTTTAGAAAAGGGCAGAACGGTGTACCCGTTGACGCTGGCGGCGCACGATTATTATACAACGAAAAACGAAAAACGAAAAATGAAAAACGTCGGAGGGGATAGCCTTGCGCACGAAAATCTTGTAGGGGCGGATGGTAATCCGCCCGCAAGTGAGGAATTAGGAGTGAGGAGTGATCAGCGAAGGATAAGTCAGGCGCTCGGTAATCAAGGCTTAGAGCGCTATAAAAAGGATTCGACAAAAAGTGTTCCGCTCACCGCTCCTCACTCCTCGCTCATCACTCCTCACTCGCTTCCCAAGCCACTCCCGAATCCCGAATCCCGAACCCAGAATCCCGACATTTCCGATCCCCATACCCTTGCCCGTATCATTGCCGCGGCATTAGACGAGAAAAAAGGGCGCGACATTATGCTAATCCACATCGCCAAAAAAACGGTCATCGCCGATTATTTTGTAATTGCGTCCGCGCTGTCCACGACGGCGGTGCGCGCGCTGACCGATTACGTGGACGAAATACTCTCAAAATATTATGGCGTCGAACCCCTCCGGCGCGATATCGACCCTAAATGGGCGGCGATTGATTACGGCAGTGTCATCCTCCACATCCAAGAGGCGGAGCTGCGCAAATTCTATAACCTAGAAAGGCTGTGGTCCGACGGGACGAATGTGGAGAAAGTCTAACGAAAAACGAAAAACGAAAAACGAAAAACGAAAATGGATACTGAAATTCAAAAACTCGGCGACTTAATCAACGCCGCAAGACGCGTCGTGTTTTTCGGCGGGGCGGGGGTGTCGACCGAAAGCGGCATCCCGGACTTTCGCAGCGCGGACGGACTTTACAGCCAAAAGTTCGCTTACCCGCCCGAATACATGCTTTCGCGCACGTTTTTTGACGAACACACGGAGGAGTTTTATGCGTTTTACCGCGCAAAAATGTTGCCTCCCCAAAGTGTAAAGCCGAACGCGGCGCACATGTATTTGGCGAACTTGGAAAAACGCGGCTTATTGACGGCGGTGATTACCCAAAACATCGACGGGCTGCACCAGGCGGCGGGCAGTAAAACCGTGTTGGAATTGCACGGCTCGGTATGGCGCAATTTCTGCATGGGCTGCGGAAAATTTTTCGAAACGGACATAATCGTAGGGGCGTGGCGTGCCTCGCCCGGTCAAAACGCAGAGGGAAACAGTGCCTTGCCTAATCCCAAAGGCGTCCCGTTATGTGACGTGTGCGGCAAAATTATTAAGCCCGACGTCGTGCTGTATGAGGAAGGCTTAAACAACGAAACGCTGGAAAAAGCGGTGGCGCACATTGCGCGCGCGGATGTATTAATCATCGGCGGCACGTCGCTGAATGTCTATCCGGCGGCGGGACTGGTTCGGTATTGCAACGGAAAAACCGTCATCATAAATAAATCACCTACGCCGTACGATTCAAACGCAGATCTACTGATTGCCGATAGCATCGGAAAGGTTTTCGGCGCGTTGGCAAGCATGGCGCCTTAAAAAATTATCCATAACTATTCGCTATTCGCTATTCACTATTCACTAATTATAATTTGACATCCCTCCCTACATATAGTATACTACCCCTATGAGCGAACCGGACAACAATTCAAACGAGGTTTTGCCCGAATTATCCAAGGCGAAAAAAACGGTAATTATGATTATCGTATTGTCGGCGCTTGCGCTTTTTATTGTCGCGCTGGTTTTATGCGGGACGGGTGTTTTTGAGTGCGAGTTATCCGCGATTTGGCTGCCGTCCGCATTTTTAACGCTGGCGTTTTGCTTTTTGTCGGCGGGCTTTATCGGTAAAAACCCGGTGTCGGTGTGGCTGGGTGCGGCGTTTTTATTGGCAGGAATGGTCGGTTTGTTGGCCGGATTCGATATTTTTGGATTGGACAAACGGTTGGCCGGAGCCGACGGAATCGGTCATGCCGACGTTTTTGGCTATCATCGGCTTTACCCCCTCTACATTGCAATCCCGGCGTTTGCCTCTTTAATTACGGGAGCCGTGTTTTTAAAATTCAAGCCGCACCTGCGCACAATTATTTTCTTCGGCGGCATCTCGTGCATATTCTGGCTGCAAAGCTTTGCCCGTGTCCCTTGGGTCGTTGTCCTCCCGATATTGGCCGGCTTTGTCGTGCTATGCGTGGCGTACGTGGTTTATAAGGTGTACAAATACAGGAATGAATAGCCAACGAAAAACGAAAAACGAAAAACGAAAAACGGCGGATAGGTTAAAGATCGAAAGTGTAAACAGGAGATCCTGGAACAAGAGAAGCCATTTTTGGAACCTTCAGATACTTATCCATCGTTTTTCGTTTTTCGTTTTTCGTTTTTCGTTGGCTCCAAAGGAGCCTCATGCGTAATCTCACCCTCATGACCGACCTTTACCAGCTTACCATGATGAACGGGTATGTTCAATCGGGCGTCGCTAAAAATACGGCGGTGTTCGATTTGTTTTTTCGCCCGTCCGCTCAAATCAATTATGCGGTCGCGGCGGGGCTCGCGCAGGCTGTCGAGTACATCCAAAACTTAAAATTTGCAAAAGACGACATAGAATACCTTTTTTCTCTAAATCTCTTTGACGAAAAATTTATACAATATCTGCAGGGGTTCCGCTTTAGCGGTGATATTTGGTCGGTGGAGGAGGGCGAAATCGTTTTCCCCGGGGAGCCGATTTTGATTGTGCGCGCCCCCATTGCCGAGGCGCAATTGGTGGAAACGACGCTTTTAAACATTGTAAACCACCAAACACTCATAGCCTCTAAGGCCTCGCGCATCGCGACGGCGGCGGGCAAAGCAAAGGTCATCGAATTCGGGCTGCGCCGCGCGCAAGGGCCCGATGCCGGCATTTATGGGGCGCGCGCCGCAGTCATCGGCGGCTGCGCGGGCACGTCCAACGTCTTAAGCGGCAAGCTGTTTAACCTCGACGTCAAGGGCACGCACGCGCATAGCTGGGTGATGAGCTTCCCGTCAGAATTAGAGGCCTTTCGGGCTTTTGCCCAAAGTTACCCGGACAACTGCCTGCTGTTGGCGGACACCTTCGACACGCTGAAGTCCGGCGTCCCCAACGCGATTACCGTCTTTAAAGAACTGCGTCAAAAAGGCCATAAGCCCGTCGGTATCCGGCTTGACAGCGGGGATTTGGCGTACCTTTCTAAAAAAGCGCGGCAAATGCTCGACGACGCGGGCTTTTGCGACGCGCTGATTTTTGCCTCCAACGACATCGACGAATTTTTAATCGAGCAGCTAAAGCTCCAAGAGGCTAAAATCGACGTGTACGGTGTGGGCACGAGGCTTATCACGAGCCAAGGGATGCCGAGCTTGGGCGGGGTATACAAGCTGGCGGCGGTATCGGGCGCGGACGGAAAAATGCGCGACGTGATGAAGCTTTCTGACGCCACCGAGAAAATGACCAATCCCGGCTTTAAGGATTTATTCCGAATCTACGAGGCGGAGAGCGGCATGAGTTTGGCGGATTTAATCACGTTGCGCGGCGAAACGATCCCCAAGCCCCTCGTATTGACACACCCGGCCGAGCGATGGAAAACGACGCACCTTGCCGATTATCAAATCCGCCCGATGCTTAAACAAATTTTTAAAAACGGCAAGCTTGTGTATAAGGTCCCGAGTTTGGAGGCAAGCGTCGAATTTTCCCAAAAAGAGAAGGAAAGGTTTTGGACGGAGTATAAGCGCCTTGTCAACCCGCATATCTATAAAGTGGACCTCTCGGACGGGCTGTATGCGCTTAAGCAAGAACTGCTTAAGCAGTGATAAGTGATGAGTGATAAGTGATAAGTTTTGGATGGGACAGCTATACGAAAATCGAGCAGAACTCCATTTGGAACAAAAGAAATAGGCTTTTGAACTTACCGGCACTTATCAACAACTTATCACTTATCACTCATTACTTATCACTAACCACGGAGTGTTTATATGAAGTTTTCTATCGACAAAAAAGGCTACTGCATCCCGGAGGTCGACGCGTACTTAGAAAAGCTCGCCTTAGAGACCGACCGCGTTTTGTCCGCGCAAAAGAAGCGCATCGAGGAATTAAAAACTGCGCTCGTTAAAACCGACACCCGTTTAAAGTCCTACAAGGACAAGACGGGCATAATTTCAAAATCCATCTATAACGCCGTCGCCAAGGCCGAGGAAATCGAGCGGCTTGCGCAAGAAAAATACGCGCAGGAAATCGCGCAATTAAGGGCGTTTCACGACAAATGGACGTCGTATTATAATAAACTGTTGGAGCGTTATCCTTTAAGCGACGAGCTTGCAAGCGCGAACGAATTCAACCGGCAGATGCGCAAAATTTTGGATGCGCCGTTGAACGCAGCCGTTTCTCTGATGGGCGCGGACGATGGGTTGATAGACGGGCCGGAAAAAACCTTTGCAAGCGAGTGTAAGCGGCTGCAAGAGCAACGGGCGTTTAAGGAAACGGATGACTGTGAAAGTGCCGAAGCGCCCGAAGAGGCGGAAGAACGGGGTTTTTTGGAGACGGAAGCCGCCCAAAGCCCGAACGTGGCCGGGCGGCCGGAAGAGAAGCGGATCGGATACATCACCGTGCGCACACGCGGCGAAGCGGAAGGGGAATATGAGAATGACGACGACGCAGTATTAAAGGAACTGATTCCGGACGGCGATTTTTCAAATCCGTTACTAAAAGGCGAATTCGACCCCGTCGATCGCATTCGGCAGTATTTTCGGGGGTCAGGGGTCAGGGATCAGGGATCAGGGGTCAGGGATCAGGGATCAGGGATCAGGGATCAGGGATCAGGGATCAGGGGTCAGGGATCAGGGATCAGGGATCAGGGGTCAGGGATCAGGGATCAGGGATCAGGGGTCAGGGATCAGGGATCAGGGGTCAGGGATCAGGGATCAGGGGTCAGGGATCAGGGATCAGGGGTCAGGGATCAGGGATCAGGGGTCAGGGATCAGGGATC